>NZ_JBIAHP010000047.1:0-25021 GCF_042870715.1 Streptomyces sp. NPDC006463
GGCGCATCCTCCGCAAAGCCCGCTGCAGCCCCACCGGACTCACGTCAATCGCCAGAGCCATCCTCACCCTGGAGACTCATCGCTGAAAACGCTCAGTGGCGGGGCGGTGGAGGGTGCACCCACAGGGACGCTCTCGTTCCTTGTCCCACCACCGCCGAACCGTTCACCCCGTTCCGATCGCGCCCTCGGCGGACGGGACGGGAAGCGTGGCAAGTTCGCCCAGAATGCGGGCGGCCGGCGCGGGGTCGACCAGCCACTTCAGGTGGCTGCCCTCCAGCGTGCGGACGTCGTACGCGTTGTCCGGCGTCAACTCGTTGCCCTCGCGGATCAGGCGGTCCTGCATGGCGAGGGGCAGGCTCGCGTCGTCGGCCAGGCGGATGTAGGTCTTGGGGATGCGGCCCCAGGTCGCGGCCTGCGCCCGGTCGGCGGAGCCGCCGGCGTCCAGGTTCTCGTCGGGCTGGAAGGTGTTGAGGAAGGTGAGGAACTGCTCGTCGGTGCCGTCGGCGAAGAAGGCCGCCTTGAACGCCGCGAGCGAGTCCGGGTTCGCGGTGCGGAAGTTGACGCGGAGCAGGCCGAGGTCGGCGGGGTTCCCGGCCAGCGCCGCGGCGAAGGCAGCGGGGTCGACCCCGGCCATCTCCGGCTCGGCGTAGTAGTCGTGGACGTCGAGGTCGACCGGGGCCCAGGCCGAGACGTAGACGAGGCGGTCGATCAGGTCCCGGCGCGCGTTGGCCGCGGCCGTGACCGTGGCACCGCCGCGGCTGTGGGCGACGAGGATCACGGGGCCGTTCCGCTTGGCCCGTTCGAGGATGCCGATCAGGTGCGCGACGTTGTCGGCGAGCGTGACGCCCTTGATCGAGCCGGGCGCGCTCGCGAGACCGGCGGGGTCCTGCGGTGCCTGATAGGCGTGGGTGAAGGTCGCCTGGAACCCGTGGCCGGGCAGGTCGACGGCGACAGAGCGGTGCCCTAGAAGGCCGAGTTCGGCCTGAAGGGGCGCGAAGGAGAAGGAGTTCGCGAATGCTCCGTGCACGAGTACGAACGTCGGTTGCATCTGTTTCTTCACTTTCCGGCCGCCACGGGGGCGGCGGCCATGGAGGGGCCCCGGGTGCGGGGGACGTCTTGGGTGCGTGGGCTTGCCGGCGGCCTACGCGATCACTCCGAGGTCCGACGCAGCACCATGCAGACGAAGCCGAAGCTGTCCCGGTACCCGTGCAGCCACTGCGAACGCTGGGCGTTGGCCGTTTCCAGCACCTGCGCGGCGGCCGGATCCGCGGGGTGGTCCAGAGCCCATGCGGCCAGCGAGCCCCAGCAGGCCCACTCGTAGGCGTCCAGCTCAGCCCGGGTGCTGACGTGGCCGTGGACCGGGGTCCAGCCGTCGGCGACGAGGCGGTCCACCGTCGTCGCCAGGTCGTCGAGGTCACCGAACATCTCGACGGCCGCCGGTGACGGGTCGCGGTCCCAGAACGACTCGCCGATCAGGACGCGGCCGCCGGGAGCCAGGTGCTCGCGGGCTGCCGCGAGCGTGGGCAGGAGACCGCCGAAGGCATGAGTGGCGCCGACGCTGATCACCAGGTCGAACGGCTGTCGAGAGACGAAGTCCGCGGCCTCCTGCTGGTGGAGGACCAGGCGCTCGTCGACTCCGAGTCTGCTCGCTCCCTGGCGGGCCTGCGTCAGGGCGACTTCGGAGACGTCGACGCCTTCGGCGTGCAGGTGCGGGCGCGTGGCCAGGGCGCGCAGCAGCCATTCCGCCGTGCCGCATCCGAGGTCGAGGACTCGCTCGTCGCCACGCGGCAGGCCGCGTTCGAGCAGCCGGCTGACCGAGTCGTCGTCGAGCGGGGACTTGATCAGGTGGTCGGCATGGGCGATCTTGGAAATCTGTTCGCGGCTCATCGGCGCGGCGTGCTCCGTGTCGAGGAGCAGCTTCGCGGCCACCGTCGTCCCGTCGGTGCGGATCGTACCGGCGAGGGCCTTCGCCCGTGCTGCCGTTTCGGGGGTCAGCGCCGTCCTGAGGGCGGCCGACAGGGACTCGAAGGTCGGGGTCGGGCCGTCGTGGGCCGCTCCGATGCCGAGTTCCGCCACGCGGGCGGCCCAGTGCGGCTGGTCCACGAACTGGGGGACCACCACCTGGGGTGCACCGGCCAGGGCCGCGGTGGTCGTGGTGCCTGCGCCGCCGTGGTGTACGACGGCGGCGACCCGCCGGAACAGCGCCTGGTGGTTGACGTCGCCGACGGCGAAGCAGTCGCCCGCATCGTCGACCAGACCCAGGTCTGCCCAGCCGCGGGAGACGAGCACGCGGCGGCCCTGTGCGCGGGCCGCCTCGACGGTTGCCCGGGCGATGTCGGTGGCTGCGGCCATGGGCATGCTGCCGAAGCCGACGTACACCGGCGGGGTGCCGGCGTCCAGGAACGCCTCCAGGCCGGCGGGCAGGGGTCGTTCGTCGGGCAGAATCCACGCACCGGTCTGCACGACGTCGAGGTCCGGCAGTTCCTGCCACGGGCCCAGGAACGGGTCCACCGCCAGCCACGGCCGTTCGGTGAAGACGTGCGCGCGGACGTCGTCCACGGGGGCGAGGCCGATCGCCGCACGGTGGGCGTTGAGGGGCTGGAGGTAGAGGGCGTTGACCTTCTGGGTGTCCAGGTCCCACAGGGCCCGGCGGTCGGTCATGTCGGCCGGAGCCGGCGGTCCGGGCCGCGGCGGCGGCGGGTAGTGCGGGGAAGGCATCTCGAACGGGTGGAAACCCGCGTACACGTAGCGGATGCCCAGCTTCTCGGCCACCGAGCGGGCGCCGGCCGGCATCAGACCGCTCGCCACCAGCACGTCACAGTCCTCGGCCGCCTTGCCGACCGTGTCGAAGTGCGCGGCGACCAGCTCGGCCGCGAACGCGGCCGCGTCCGACGGCGGCGCTCCCGTCCGCAGCGCGCGCACGTCCCGCCCGAAGGGCACCAGCTCCGCACCGACACCGGCCAGAAGTTCGGCGAACTCCTCGTCCGGCGGTGCGCACACGCGTACCTCCGCGCCGAGCTTCCGCAACTGCGCCGCCAGTCCCGCCAGCGGCGCTATGTCGCCGCGCGATCCGTAAGCCATCAACAGCACACGCATGTCGTGATTCTCATTTCTATAGGTGCCGGCATCGGCCGGCGTCGGTGCGGCAGCATCCGGGTCTTCCGGCTTGCCTGCCTCGCGCCCGTTGGGGCGGGTTCGTGTCGGGAGGTGCTGATCAGCGGGATCAGCGGGCCCAGGGGAGTTCGCGGGTGCCTTCGGATCCGGGTACGGAGACGAGGGCGTAGCAGTCCATCGCGACGTGGGCCCCGGCCCGCTCCGGGCGCGGCATGGGTGCAGTCCGACCACTGCCCCATCCGCATGTGCTGAGGGAACGGACGTGCCGGCGATCAGTCCTCGATCGCCTGGTACAGAGTGGTCCAGAAGTCGTGCATCAGGTGGACCGAGTCGGGGACCGATGTGCCGACCTGGGTGAGGAGGATGCCGACGACGTTGTTCACGGGGTCGGCGTAGGTGGAGGTGCCGGCGCCGCCGTCCCAGCCGAACTGGCCGACGGGAGCGTAGTCGCCGCGGTAGGTCCGCACCGCCATCCCGAAGCCCCAACCGCCGTGCTGGCCCTGGCCGAAGGAGATGTGGACGTTGTTGGTGGCCAGCTCGGTGCGGGCGGCGTTCTGCGCGGGGGTGAGGCGGTTGGTGGTCATCAGCTGCACCGCCTGCCTGGACAGAACGCGCTCGCCGCCGTGCTTGCCGCCGTTCAGCAGCATCTTGAAGTAGGCGTGGTAGTCGTCCGCGGTGGAGACCAGACCACCGCCACCGCCATGGAACGCCGGAGGGATGTTCCACCGGCCGCCCTTGGACTCGTCCCATACGTGGAACTCGCCGGACTCAGGGTCGGGCGCGTAGAGGACCGGCAGCCGGTCGATCTTGTCGTCCGGGACGTGGAAGCCGGTGTCCTCCATCCCCAGCGGGCCGAAGACGTGTTCGCGCAGCGCCTCCTCGAAGGTCTTGCCGGTCACCCGGGAGACCAGTACGCCGGCCAGGTCGCTGGCGAGCTGGTACTGCCAGTGGTCGCCGGGCTGGTGCATCAGCGGCAGCGCGCCCAGGCGGCGCAGCCACTCGTCCTGCTCGGGCATCGGCGTGGGCAGGTTGGGCGTCAGCCCCTGTGCGAAGACCTCGTTCATGATCGGCGTACCGATCGAGGTCATGTCCATACCGAGGCCGAAGGTGGACGTCAGCACGTCCCGGACGGTGACTGGACGGCGCGCCGGGACCGTCTCGTCGATCGGGCCGTCGAACGCCTTCAGCACCCGACGGTCGGCCAGCTCCGGCAGCCATCGGTCCACCGGGTCGTCCAGCCGCAGCCGGCACTCGTCGAGCAGCACCATCGCCGCCGCAATCGAGACCGGCTTGGAGGTGGACGCCATCCGGAAGATGGTGTCCCGGCGCATCGGCGCGCCGCCGTCGTGCTCCATCGCGCCGAGCGTCTCGACGTGCGTCTCGTCGTCCTTGCTGTACAGGGCGACGACGCCGGGGATCTTGCCGGAGTCGACGTGGCGGGCCAGCACGTCGCGGATCTTGCGCTGTCCGGAAGCGGTGAACTGGGACATGGTGGGGTGCTCCCTGGTCGGATGGAAGTGTCGGGAAGGAGGAGGTGACGGATGAGGGGGGTCAGAGGCTGCGGGCGGAGATGTCGCCGTTGCCGCTGGTGGCGCTGATCTCCAGCACGGGGGAGCCGTTGTTCTTCAGGGCGTTGCTGACGCGGCCGTGGCGGGGGTCGGCGTCCAGCGTGGCGGAGACGCCGGGGGCGGCGGCGATCGAGATGTCGCCGTGCTGGGTGCGGAGCACCACCGTGCCGCGCATCGCCTCGCCGATGGTGATGCCGCCCCGCGCGGTGGAGATCTCCGCGGGGCCGCCCAGCCGGCCGACGTGGACATCGCCGTCGACAGAGGTGAGGCGCAGGCCTTCCACGTCGGCGATCTCGATGCGGCGGTGGGCGCCATGGACGGCGACGACGCCGAGCCGGCCTTCGGTGCGCACCTCTGCGGCGGCGGAGGCGGCCTCGACGCGGGAGCCGGTGGGGAGCTGAACCGTCACCTCGACGGATCCGGGGTTGCTCAGCACCTGGTTCCTCGCCTCCGGCGCGATGACGCGCAGCACGCCGTCGCCGAATTCGACCGTGGTCTGCTCCGCGGCCTTCACATCACGGCCCTTGCTGGCGTCCGCGGGACGCACCTCGACGGTGGTCTCGGCGCGGTCGGCGGCAAGGAGGCTGATGCGTCCGGCGGGTATCTCCACAATGGCGGCGATCGCGTCGGGGGTCTCGAACTTCTGCATGGGGTGTTCTCCTTGGTGGAGTGGTCAGGCCGTGGAGTGGTCAGGTGGTGGAGTGGTCAGGTGGTGGGCAGGTCGAGTTGGTGTTCGTGGGTGCTGCGGTGGAAGCGGAAGCCCAGCTGCCGGTTCACGGCGAGCATGTGTGTGTTGTCCTGTGCGTTGTCGGTCTCGATCTCCACGATTCCGGGCTGCTCGGCGCGGAGCCTGCGCACCATCTCTGCCTTGACCCACAGCCCGAGCCCGTGGCCGCGGTGTGCGGGCACCACGACGGTGTCGTACTGCAGTGCCCGGCGGGTCTCCCCGGCACGGATGACGATCTCGGTGTATCCGGCCATCTCCCCCTTGCAGAGCGCAGCGGTCGTCAGCAGTACGTCACCGCGATCGGCCAGCACTTCGGCCATGGCCCGGACCCGGTCGGCGGTCCAGGTCTGGCTGCCGTAGTCCATGTCGCCCATGGGCATGTCGTTCATCGCGTTCTTGGCAGCGGCGAACGCCTCGGCCAGGTCGTCGGGAACCGTGCCGGTCCAGCAGGCCAGTTCGTAGCCGGGATGCTCGGCGTCGGCCGCAGCATCGTCGGCCCGCGCGACATCGAGCAGCAGGTGGTCCAATGCCAGCACCCGGCGGAAGCCGTGGCGCTCGCTGAACGCCTCGCCCGGGCTGTCGGCCGCGGCTGTCGCGACGAGGCTGCGCCGGCCCTCGGCGCGGCAGGCCGCCACGACCGCCGACAGGAGGAGGGTGCCGGTTCCCAGGCGCCGGTGTCCGGGATCGACGTGGAGTTCCAGTTCGGCCAGGTGCCGCTGGCCCGTTGAGGTGAACAGCCGCAGGCCGGCAACACCGACGGGGGCGCCGTCCGCCGCGGTGGCGAGCCAGGCCAGCCGACGGCTGCCGAGGGCAGGCTGGGTGAGCTGGGCGTGGATATGTCCGGGGTGGGGGGCCGGTACACCCGGCAGGTCGTGGGCCGTCGAGGCGGCGACGACCTGGTGCCACGCGGCGGCTTCGGTATCCGAGACGCGTTGGAGCGGAGTGACGTGTGCAGAGGGGGACACTGTGATGGCCTTCGGGGTAGAGGTCGAGGGGCGAATTCGGCCGGGCGATGGACCGAGAGGGCGGCGGGTGGTGAAGGCGTGTCAGGCCGCGGTGCCTGGACTCCAGCGGTCGAGAGCGGTGTAGGCCGGGATCCATCGGGCGGTGCAGGCGGCGTACTCGTGCGCGGGCAGCTGGGCGAGGAGCCTCGTCATGGTCGGCTTGTCGGCGCCGTCCAGGAGCCACGGCAGCAGAAGTGGTGCGTCCTTGCCGATGTGCTGGGCGTGGACCTGGCTGAAATGGGCCCACTGCTCGGCGGTCAGCGTCCGCCGCATCAGCGGGAAGGCCGTGTCCTCCTCGTGCTTGAGGTGTCCGGCCAGGCCGCGGGTCAGCGCGTCGGTGAGCTGGCCCAGCCGCAGCGGGTCGGCTCCGGGCTCGGTCAGCAGCTCGTCGATGGCCTGGATCACCGGAGCAATGGCGGCGTGCTCGGCCTCCATCACCTCCAGCAGCGCCAGGTCCTTCGGGCTGCCGGCCAGATTCTGCCGCAGTGACGGCCACAGCGCGCCGTCCTCGGCAGCGTGGTGCGCGCGGAGGGCCTGCTTGAACAGTGTCCATCCGGCAGCGGTGGCCAGTACGCGCACGGGGTCACGGTCCGCGGCGGTGGTGACCCGGTCGAGCTGGGCCAGTTCCCGGCGCAGGGCACCATGCATCGCGTACATCACGGTCAGGTCGATGGCGTCGCTCATCGGGCCGGACGAACGCGGCGTTCTTCACGGTTCTTCATGCGTGCATGCATGACTCAAACGATCTTGCGATCCGCGCATATGATCAAGCCACAATTCCACGCGGTTCGATAACCGCTGGGTTATCGACAGGGGGGCGGGGGCCGGTGGAGCTGCGGGACATCGAGATCTTCCTCGTACTGGCGGAGGAGCTGCACTTCGGCCGGGCCGCACAGCGGCTGCACGTCTCCCAGGCACGCGTCAGCCAGGCCATCAAGAAGCAGGAGCGGCGCATCGGGGCCGAGCTGTTCGCCCGTACCAGCCGCACGGTTCGCCTGACGGAGGTCGGCCGGCAGTTCCGCGACGACCTGCAACCGGTCTACGCGGGCCTGCACGAATCCCTGGAGCGAGCCCAGCTGGCGGCCCGCGGCATCACCGCACAGCTCCGCGTCAGCCTGATGCCCTTCAACGTCGTCGATCTGCACCCCTACTGGAAGGCGTTCCGCGCGCGCCACCCGCAATGCGGCCTCCAGATCCGCCAGGCAACCTTCACCGATCCGTTCGGCCAGCTCCGCAGCGGCGCCATGGATGTCATGATCGTCTGGCTGCCGGTGGAGGAACCGGACTTCACCGTCGGGCCGACCTTGTGCACCGACCCGCGAGTCCTTGCCGTGGCCGCCGACCACCGGTTCGCGGCACGGGACTCCGTCCCGGTGGAGCTGCTCGCCGAGTTCCCACACGCCACTGCCCTCGGCCTGCCGGACTACTGGGAGGACAGTTACCTGCCCTTCTCCACCCCACGCGGCCGTGCGATCGAGCGCCTCACGGACGCGGCCTCGGACAACGCCGATCAGCTGATCAGCCACATCGGCATGGGCGACATCATCCACACCTTCCCCGGCCATGTCACCAGATACTGGGGCATGTCGAACATCCGATTCCTCCCCATCCCCGAGATGGCCACCCTGACCTTCGCTCTGGTCTGGCGGACCGAAGCCGAAAACGACCTCATCCGCGCCCTGGCCGACACCGTGCGCGACCTGGGTGTATTCCGCTTCTGACGCAGCCTGCCGACCCCACCACGTCGTAGGCGCCGCAGCCTCGCGGCTCGGTCACCAGGCTCGTGATCTCTTTACCGAGGGCGAGCCGGACTGCGGTGCCCAGATCCGGGAAGTGCAGCTCATCGACGCCGTCGCGCGGCCGTGTCAGGGCGATGTGGACTACATGGTCCTGCCCTCCCCTGCACGCGTTGACGCACCTTCATCGGGGTGAGGTCAAGCGTAGCCAGCAGATCAGCGCGCATCCCAGGGTGAGGAACGTTTCGTGGATGTCGTCGCGGACTTCCCAGCGGATCCGCAGGCGGCGGAACCAGTGCAGGTGAGCGAACGCGCGCCCGACAAGCCGGCGTTGAGTGCCCAATCCGGAGCCGTGCTCGGTGCCCCAGGGCTTGCTGCCCGTCCTGCCCCGGTCAACCCGGGCCAACAGGACTTCGCCCCGTCTTGGAGCTGAGGAAGCTACCCTGACCGGCTGTATCCCATCCAGCACGCAGCGATCGTCACCGCGGTGAATGCCTGGAACGGCGCATCGACTCCGAGAAACGCGAAAGCGCCCGGAACGTGCCTTCGTTGACCCCGACCCAGACTGGTACTGATGACCACAAGCGCCCCCGCCGTCCCCCCTGCCTGGCGCCGACGCGCGCTGCTCGCACCGCTGTTGTCGATCGCCTCGGCATGCCTGCTGGTCGCGAGATCTGCCTTCGACTCCGACACGTTCCAGAACTGCCACTACCTGGGCCCCTCCATGCGGATGTACGTCACCTCGGGGGCCGGCCTTGCGTGCGCCCTTGGCTCCCTGCTGGCGTACGCCGCCCTGCGCCGCGCCGCGCGCCGGTACGGACCGCCGGCGTGGTCGACGTGGCAGGGACGCTTCGCGACCATGTCCGTGCTCATCACACCGGTGCCGTTGGTGGCGCTGCTCATGACGGTCTACGCGCTGTACGCCCCGGACCCGAGCGGTGGGTACGACTGCTCAGGCCTGTACCCCCTTACGACGTAGGCCGGCCGCCGACGCACCGCGGGGCCTTCGAGCAACGGCAAGTGCCCCCGCTTCGCCGCCTCCGCGATCAGGTCCTCCAGCAGGGCTTCGAACACTCCGGCGTCACGCCACTGGCGGAAGCGGTTGGAGACGGTTGACCAGGCACCGAACTCGCTCGGCATCTCCCGCCACTGCCCGCCGGTCCGGAACCGTCAGATCACGCCCTCGAACTGCTGCCGCAGGGTCTTGGGGTACGGGCCGTACTCGCCGATCGGCAGGTGCGGCTCGATGAACTCGCACTCCGCGTCAGTCAGTTGCGCGCGCGTCACGCACGACGGTCGACCGGGCCATGGCCTGGAACGGGGTGAATCCCGCGGATTGAGCACGGCCCGATCCGAGCTAGGCGGGCTGCGGGGCGGGCGTTTCCGGAGCGGCTGCGACGTTGCGGGTCTCGCACATGATCAGCAGGCCGTTGACCACCATCAGTGTCGCGGTCAGGCAGTGTACGCCGAGCGCGGTGGCCACGGCGCCGTGGTGGGCCAGCACGTTGGTCATGTCGCCGTACGCGGCGAGTGCTTCCATCAACAGCACCCAGCCCAGCGCCCGGCGGTGACCCGTCACCAGCAGGATGCCCAGAACCAGGGCCAAGACGACGTCGCGGATTCCCTTGATGATCAGGAAGCCGTCGCCGTCGCCGGACGGCCAGCTCGGCAGGCCGTAGCCCGGCGCCGTCGTCTCCGGGCTCAGGATGTACTCCGTCCCGAACCAGAGGATGAAGAGGATGAAGGCGGCGGCCAGGACGGTGTTGATCTTCTTCAGCGACATTGTTCTTCTCCATGCGAGTCTTCGTCAGCTGGTGAGCTTCGTGGAGCTTGCCGAGTCGTGCGGAGCCTGATCAGGCCGCGTGGACGCGGCCGATCGAGGGGCGCAGCTTGCCGGGATCGCAGTTGTGGGATCTGAGCGGCAGCTGCATTCCCGAATGTCGGGATTACTGAGGATTTCGCGTTGTCGTCGGGTAGTGACGGTTCATGACCCTGCGGTATGCCGGTGAGGTGAGGTATCCAGAGGGCGGGCGGGGGCCTGACCGCTGAGCGTCGGGCGTTTCGTGAGGAGCTCCGGCTTCAGGCCGGCGAACAGTTCGCGGCGGGTCAGAAGACCGCGGTCATCGCGAAAGAGCTGCGGGTGAGTGTACGGTCGGTGGAACGCTGGCGTCGTGCCTGGCGCGAGGGCGGCATGGATGGCTTGCGCTCGGCGGGTCCGGCGAACTCTCCGACCGTCACCGATGAACAGTTCGCCGTGCTCGAGGAGGAACTCGGCAAGGGCCCGTCGGCGCACGGCTTCGAAGACGAACGCTGGACCCTGGCCCGGGTCCAGACCCTGATCCGCCGGCATCTTCGGGTGAGCCTGTCAGTGGCGACGGTCTGGCGGCTGATGAAACGGCACGGCTGGTCCTGGCAAGCTCCTGCCCGCAGAGCCCTCGAGCGTGGCGAGCGCGCGGTGGAGCTGTGGAAGAAGGAGGTGTGGCCGCGGGTAAAAGCCTCGCGGCGGCGTCCGGTGCCTGGATCGTCTTCGAGGACGAAGCCGGCTTCTCGATGACTCCGCCCCGTGCCCGCACCTGGGGCCGACGCGGACAGACACCCGTCATCCGCGTCCGTGGCAGGTTCCCGCCGCCGGACCTCGGTCGCCGCAATTGTGCTGCTACAACCCGGTGAACACAGCCGTCTCATCCACCGGCCCCGCACCCATCTCCTGCTCAAGGGGGCACGCAAGAGCTTCTCCTGGAAGGACTACCGCGACCTACTGGTGAGCGCACACATCCAGCTCAACAGCCCGATCGTGGTGGTCTGGGACTGTGAGGATGGGGTCATCCCGTTCGGGGCCGCGGTCTGACTCGTGTCTGGGACTGACCATCGTGTCCGGAGTATTGATCTGTCGACCGCGGTCCCGAACGGGTTTTGCCGGCACCGGGCCGGCGGGTGTGTCCCGATAGGGGCTTCGCGGCCAGCACCGTCACAGTCTTGACCACTCGTTCGACCCGGTGCAGGCCTTTCGTCGTCGGCCTGTACCAGGAGAGACATGACAGCCCCGAGCATGTTGCCAAAAGAACACGCCGAGATGGTCTCCGCCGAGGAGCACGAGGTGGTCCTGGGTGTCGATACACACAAGGACATGCACGTCGCAGTGGTGGTCAACCCGCTGGGCGCATTGTTGGGATCGTGCCCCTTCCAGGCCACCGCAGCCGGCCACCGCGAGCTGCTGAAATGGGCTCGTTCCTTCGGCGTTCTTCGTCGGGCAGGCGTAGAAGGCACCGGTCCCTACGGTGCGGTGCTGTGCCGCTACCTGACCGCCGAGAATCTACTGGTGATCGAGGTCAACCGCCCAGACCGCGCCGCGCGCCGCCGGTCAGGGAAAACCGACGCGGTTGACGCAGAAGCTGCCGCTCGCGCCGTGCTGGGAGGGCGGGCCACCGCCAGTCCGAAGCACACCGGTGGGACGATGGAGGACCTTCGGGTATCGAAGACAGTCAAAGACTCTGCCGTCCGGGCCCGCACTCAGGCGATCAATCAGCTCAAGGCGATTTTGGTGAGCGCCGACCCGGAACTGCGGGAAACCCTGGCGCAATTGAGCAATGCCGCGCTCTTCGCTGCATGTGCTCGCCTCGACCCGGAGGCCACGGCTGTCCATCAGGCTCTGCACCTGCTCGCAGTCCGGATCCAACACCTGTCCGACCAGGTCAACGCGCTCACCCGACGTATCACTGCCGCCATCCAAGACCATAATCCCGCCCTTTTGGAGATCCAGGGCGTGGGGCCCGACAGTGCCGCAGCACTCCTGGTCGCGGCTGGCGAGAACCACGACCGCCTCGGCAGCGAAGCCTCCTTCGCAGCCTTGTGTGGCGTCAGCCCAGTCGAGCACTCGTCGGGAAAGAGCCATCACCGACGTCTGAACCGCGGCGGCAACCGGCAAGCCAATGCGGCCCTCTACCGCATCGTGCTCACACGCCTGCGCTGGGACGAACGAACCCGAATCTACCTGCAGCGACGCACAGCCGAGGGCAAGACCAAACGCGAGGTCATCCGCTGTCTCAAACGCTACGCAGCCCGCGAGCTCTTCCGCTGCATCTGCGCATCGCCTCTGCCTGGACCAGCGATACCGGCAGGTTGACAAACCATAGGGGCATCAATCTCAACACCCACCTGGCCGCCGGGCTGAAACGGTACGAGGCCGAGCACGACTGGCTCACCACTGTCCGCCTCCCGCCATACGCACCAGACCTGAACCCGGTCGAGGCCGTCTGGTCCCTCGTGCGCAGAGCCATGGCCAACACCGCCTTCGAGAGCCCCGACGACCTCGACCGCACCCTCCGCCGCGAGTTACGCAGAATCCACCTCCGGCCTCACCCTGTCGACGGCTGCCTCACCGCCACAAGCCTGGCTATCAACCCACCGACCCCACCCTGAAAACCTCAGTAGCACGTCGAAGGCCCGGCGAAGTCGCCGGGCTCACCCGAGGACCCAGGGCCCGCCTCACTGTGCGGTGAGGCGGGCCCGCAGCGAAGCACCGCTGTGAGCGGCAGGCGGGAACCGGGAGGTCAGCCCGTCATGACGAAACGCCAGTCCTGGCCCGCGAACGTGCCGCACGTGGCCTGCTCGAGCGGCTGACCGCTCCAGGTCATGCCCCAGCCGGGGCCCATACAGAAGCCCGTGGCGCGGTTGCGGAGGCGGTAGTTGTCGTTGCCCATGTACTCGGTGACCCACACCTGGAGGTCGCTGTTCGCGCAGTATTGCTGGCGGATCACGGCGTGCTCGGCGGTGCTCTCCGGGGTCATGCACAGGTTCGTGGAGCGGACGCGCAGGAAGTACGCGTTCGTGCCGGCCCACTGGGAGTGGAATTGCTTGTTGTACTTGCCGTCGCAGGGGAACTGGATGAGGCCGGCGCCGACCGAGGTCGAGTTGCCGCCGACGGCGGCGCACATGCCCGTGTTCAGGGTCACGAGTCTGTTGTAGTAGCTGGCGTCCGGAGCGGCGGCGTGGGCGATGCCGGGCGAACCCAGAGTGAGGAGCACGGAACCGGTCAGCGCGGCGATGACTCCGGTCAGCTTCTTCTTCATGATCTTCATCAGGCACTCCAATACGGGCATGTGGACGGGACATGACTGTGCCACCCGGCCGTGCCGCCACGCTGCGGTCGGCCGAGCCGTCGATCACCGTGGCAGAGCCCGAAGTTTCGTGTCAGCACCTTCACGCCAAACCATTCACAATGGCCGGATCGAATCCGATGCATTCCGAAGCACCATGGAATTAGTGTGCCCGATTCCCTGAGTTCATCGGGGAAATGGAGAAACGCTTGTGCGCCGCTCAGGACATGCAATAGTCCCGCTCGATAAACGGCGGGACTGTCGCGTCTCAGCCCTCCAGGCCGGCGATGGTAGGTGCCTTTGGTGCCCCGCGCGTGCATGCCGAGCTGCGGGCGAGAGGGCGCAGGATCAACATGGGCGTGCCGCCTCCATGGACAGGTGCACGCGAATCACTGCACCGTCGTCACTTCGACCGACGAGACCGAAGGCCAGGACCGGCTCGACGAATCAATTGAGTGGGTGCGCTCCAAGGCGCTTGAGGTCACCGTAACGGGCCGCTACCCATTGTCCGAGGCCGCCCAGGCCCACAGCGATCTGGAGGCTCGGCGTACCACCGGCAAGCTGCTCGTCGTACCCGATGCGGCCGCTCTTGGACGCTGCGAGGAAACGCAGAGCTGATCGCAGGTGACGAGGTCGGGGATCTTGGAGGCTGGGATGTCGAGGGCATGGCCGACCGTCATCGCCAAGATCCCCGACAGCGTCAGGCACTCAGCAGGCCAAGATCAAGTTCTGGCGGGTTTCTGGCGTATCTGGGTCACACCTTTCAAGATCCCTCAGCCGAGACCTGGCTCACCCGTCCACAACCTCCCGGGACAGAACACCTAGTTCACCACAAGACGGAGCCAACGATCGCCACGCAGGTGAAGTACCTGACCACGTTCGCCAAGAAGGTCGGCAAGGAGCGGTTCGACGTCGAGTTCGCCAGGGTGGTCAAGGGCAGTGACATCGCCCCGCGCGCTCCCCGGCAGCGGTGCGCGACGGCCGCGAAGCGGCTGACCAAGGCGAGGGCCCGCAAGCTCATCACCGCGCTGGTCGGCCACGACTAGTCCGGCTGGCCCCCTCGTCGTCCTCGTCCAGCTCCGGCGCGTCCGGGTCGCGCAGTGGGCGCAGGGCGCCAGCGGCCGGGACGCTGGCGGTGAAGCTGTAGCGGCCGAGCAGGTTCAGGTTGCGGTGCTTGAGCGGGGAGAGGCGGGCGATGTCCTCGTCGCGGATGTCGTGGCCCTCGGTGCGGAGCTGGGCGACGGCGGCGTCGATGTACTTCGTGGTCCAGAGCACGATGGCGTTGAGGACCAGGCCGAGCGCGCCGAGCTGGTCCTCCATGCCGTCGCGGTACGCCTGGTGGATGGTGCCGCGCTTGCCGCGGCACACGTCCCTCGCCAGCTTGTGGCGGGATTCCTGCACGGTGAGCTGCCGGTTCATCTGACGGCGGTAGGTGTCGTCGACCGGGTCGACCACTCGCAGCAGGTGCTCGGTCTTGGCGATCCGCCCGTACTCGGCGAACGCCGCCCCGAGCGGGGTCGGGCGGCCGTCGCGTCCGAACATGCGCAGCAGATCGTAGGCGCGGACCTGGTTGGTGACCAGGGAACCGGCGACCTTCAGCATGTCCGGCCAGTGCGTGATCACCTTGTTCAGATTCACGCGGTTGCGGGCCAGGTCCTCCACCGCGCCGTACGTTCCGGTCTGGACGCCGGGCATCGTGGCCCGCCAGAACCGCTGGTCGTCCAGGTCGCGGAACCGCGGGCTGAAGTTGTAGCCGAGGATCTTGAACAGGCCGAACACCATGTCGGAGTAAGAGGCGTTGTCGGTCGCCACCATCTCCGGCTTCACGCCGCCGTCGAGGTTCAGCAGGGCGTCCAGGATGTGCAGGGAGTCGCGCGGGGTGCCGGGGACGACCATCTGCCCGATGCCCGCGACCTGCTCGTTGACGGCGTTGAGCCAGGTGATGCCCGCTTGAACCCGAAGTACTTCGGCGATGGGCGGCGTTGATGGTGCGCACCGGCACCTGGAAGCGCAGCCCGTCTACGGAGGCGAGCAGCCCGTCGCCCCAGTATCGCACGTTCGGGATGTCTGCCTGGGCGGCGATCAGCGCGGCGTTCGCCGCGGCGATGGTGTCGGCGCGCAGGTAGTACTGGTCGACGTGCACGAGCCGCGCCCGGGTCAGCGCCTCGTAGCCGGGGTTGACCACCGGGGCCAGGCCGATGTTGCACGCCTCGGACACCAGCAGCGCGACCACCGAGGTGGACAGGTCCTTCATCCGGGTCGTGCCGTCGCCCAGGTGCACGAAGGCGCCGAGGAACCCGGTCCAGGCGTTCACCTCGAACAAAAGGTCCGGCAGGTCGATCTTCGGGAGCATCTTCTCGACCCGCTGGCGCAGCCAGGTCAGGGACCTCGGTTCGCCGAGGGCGCCGAGCTTGTCGATGTTCAGCTTCACCCGCCCGTCATCCTGCACCTCGATGGAGACCTTCGCCGCCGGCCCCGCTTCCTCCAGGCGTTCGGCGAGCTGCTTCCACCCGGCGTCCAGGCCCCGCACCAGCTCCTCCAGGTGCTCGGTGACGGGCATGTCCAGGCTCAGGGCCGCCAGTACGTCCTCCTCGACCGCGTCCCAGTCGGGCCCGTCCAGCAGGCGGGCCCGCGGGTTGGACCAGCGGTGCGAGGGCGAGGCGAAGACGTCGCGGTTGTTCAAGGCCCGGTGCAGCTGCTCCAGAACCCACACCACGTACGCGTCCCGGTCCACCGCGCCCTGCGGCAGACCGGGGTTGGCGTACACCGCCTTGCGCCACGCGGGCGGCACCATCTTGTCGTCCACCTCGCGCGGCAGCAGCGGCTTAACCCCCACCTTCCGCCGCGCCAACGCCGGCAGGCCGCGCACCCCGGCCAGGACCCGCTTGCCCGCGCTCGCCGCGTCCAGCGCCTTCGACTCACCCAGCAACGCGAGGAACGGGCGCACTGTGGCGTACCGGTTCGCGAGAGCGGCCCGCATGGCGACCTCGGCCGAGTTCTCGTCCTCGGGCACCAGCGAGACCACCG
This sequence comes from Streptomyces sp. NPDC006463, assembly GCF_042870715.1. Classification (NCBI taxonomy): domain Bacteria; kingdom Bacillati; phylum Actinomycetota; class Actinomycetes; order Kitasatosporales; family Streptomycetaceae; genus Streptomyces; species Streptomyces sp. NPDC006463. The sequence goes on from NZ_JBIAHP010000047.1 coordinate 16,273, forward strand.
TGGCCGCCGCGGTCATCACGGCGCCCTGGGGCGACTTCCTCCACGGCTGCCCACAGCGCGGCCACGTCCAGGTCCGCCTCCTGCTCCTCGACCAGCTCCAGCTCCTCGAACAGCACCTTCGCCGCCCGCGCGAGCACCCGTGACGCCTTCTCCAGCTGCGGCAGCGTCGACAGCCGCTCCTTCTCCGTCTTCCGCTTCGCCGTGTTCAGCAGCCGGGTGGCCATCAGGACCTGGAACAGGTCCAGTGCCTCATCGATTGCCTTCGCCTCCAGGTGCCGCATCACCGCGGTGAGCATCGCCGTGCGCTTCGGTTCCGCCGCCCGCTCCAGCAGCGGCGCCTTCGACCCCAGCGCGTACCGGGCCAGCGCCGCCATCCGGTTCGGCGGGATCTGCGACAGTCTCAGCCGCCCGAGCCGGTACGCGCCGATCTCGTCCACCCGCTCCAGCGCGCGGGCGAACGCCGTGCCCGTCGTCCGCGTCGGCGGCCGGCGCAGCCGCTCCAGCTCCGAGAACCGCGAGCCCTCCGGCGTCTTCAGCGTCGCCACCAGATCCCCGGGCAGCGCCGGGTCTGCGCGGCGGGCAGCGCCCGCGACCGTGGCGTGCAGGCGCTTCTCCGCGACCGTCCGCGCCTCCGCCACCTGCCGAGCCAGCACGGATACCCCGGGCAGCAGGACCCGGTGACGGCGCAGCCAGCCCACCGCGTGGTCGAACAGCGCCTTCGGGCCCTCAGCGTGCGTCCACGCCCGCCGTGCAGGAACGTACGGAACCGCCGGCCCACTCAGCGTCCTCGTAGGGGTGGTAGCCGTAGGCGTCCCGGATCTCCCACGCGTGGTCGTACAGCGTCTGACGCCGCTCCGTGTACCGCTTGACCACCGAGGGGTCCTCGATGCCGAGCTGCACGGCCAGGTGCTCGACCACCGGCCACGGCACCGCGAGCGGGTCCTCCAGGAACAGACCGACGTACCGCACCGTGCACATCTGGAGCGCGAAGCCGAGCCGGTGATGCTCCGTCCGCCGCAGGGCGATCAGGTCCCGGTCCACGTCGTCCAGGAAGAAGAACCGCTCCAGCTCGGGCCTCGTGATCCTCGGCGAACGTCCCGTACGCCTCAGCCTGCTCATCGCTCAGAAATTCCACGGGCACGAGCCGGACCGTAGCCAGCCCCGGACCAGGGTCGGAGGCGTTTCACCGAACCTCAGCGGCGAAGTGGATCACTGTGCTAGACGGCCATGATCGTTCTCACCGATAACCGCTGTACCGATGTTCCAAGCGCCGCCAATTGCATTGGATGCGAACTTGCGACGGTATACGCATCGCGGCCGGGTGGCGTGAGGCTGAGGCCGCTGATCAGCGACATCAGGCGTCAGAGTGCCTTGTGACCGTAGCGTTTGGCGAGGGGTGGTGGGGAGTCCTTGTCACTCGTGGGGGTGGATGGTCTGCGGTTTCGGCCCCGGCTCGCACTGGATGCGGTTTTCTCGCATCAGATGCGAGTGACGGAGAGTGGTGGCCGGTGAGGTTCAGAGGGATGGTGCCAGGGGCGGCGACGCTGCACCTGCGGACAGGGTCGCACTGCTGCGGCCGGAAGAGCAGGTGTTCACCGCGATGCTGGGCTGGTTCGCCAATCAGCAGCTCGCACGGAACCTCGCCCGCTCAACGGTCGAGGGCCGGGAGAACACGGTAAAGGCGTTCGCCGCCTACGTGAACGCCTTCCCCTGGCAGTGGACGCCAGCCATGGTCGACGAGTGGCTTGGTGACCTGCGGTCACTGCGTGATCTGAAGCGCTCGACAATCCGCTCGTACTCCGAGGCCGTCCGCTCCTTCTGCCACTTCGCCACCGATCCGCTCTACGAGTGGGCCAGCACCTGCGAAGAGCGGTTCGGTTCCCACCCGGTCCAGGTCGTGCACGAGTGGAACACCGCCGTTCACGTCCAGGACAACGAAGCCGACGCGAAGAAGAGGGCCTTCACCAAGGCCGAGTTGCACGCCTTCTTCGCCCACTGTGATGACGAGGTCGCCCGCATCCGGGCTTTCGGCCGCAAGGGCTGGCTGCCGGCCTTCCGGGACGCGACCCTCTTCAAGACCGCGTACGCCTTCGGCACAAGGCGAAACGAGACGCGGATGCTGGACGCCGCCGACTTCGGCCGCAACCCGCACGGAGCCGAGTACGGCGAGTTCGGCCTATGTCGGGTCCGCTTCGGCAAGGCCAAGAAGGGCTCCCCTCCCAAGCGCCGTTCCGTGCTGACCGTGTGGGACTGGACTCCCGACATCCTGGACGAGTGGTTCACCGACGTCCGGCCGCTGTTCGGCGCCGAGGGCAACCCCGCGGAGCGTGGACTGCGCATCGGCTGCCAGCGGCTCAATTCCCGCTTCATCGCCTACCGCCAGGCGCTGGGCATGGACGAAGGACTGGACTTCCACTCCTTCCGCAGGTCCTACGTCACGCACCTGATCGAAGACGGCTGGGACCCGCGGTTCGTCCAGGAACAGGTCGGCCACGACCACGCGAGCACTACACCTGCGTCAGCTCGGACTTCCGCACTCGCACGCTGCCGGCGACACCTGGACGGCACCGTCGCCGCCGCGCTGGAGAGCCAGAACCGGAGGCAGTCGTGAAGCGCAAAGTCGGCTACACATGGAAGCTGCGTGAGGTGATGGCCGTGCACGGCATCTTCACCACCACCGAGCTGGTGCCAATGCTGCGCGACCGGGGCATCGAACTGTCCGCCTCGCAGATTCACCGCCTGGCTCCGGCACCCCCGAACGGCTCTCTCTCCAGGTGCTGGCCGCGTTCTGCGACATCCTCGCCTGCTCACCGGCCGACTTGGTCGCAACAACTGCCGAGAACGCTGGGGTCCGCAAGACCGCGACTGGTGACGTTCCGGCGCCGCCGTCGACCGTCGCGAAACTGCGACCCCGGCCGGCCCGGATCCTGCCCGACGCATGAGCTCCACCTATACCCCGGAAGAGTGCGAGCGCTGGCACAAGAGGACCTGCGCCCGCTGTCGGCGGCACGGCTGGTTCGCCGCCCGATGGCCCGACGGCCACGTCTGCCGCACCTGCCACGACAAGGCCCTCCTTGTCCGCGGCACCTGCCCCGGCTGCGGCGACGGCGCGCTTCCCGGCCTGCGGTCCGGGGACAGCACACGAATCTGCTCCGACTGCGCGGGCTTCATGATGTCCTACCGATGCTCTCGCTGCGGGATGGAGGACAAGCTCCACCGCGCACGGCTCTGCACTCGATGCACCATCGCCGACCAGCTCGACGAGCTGCTGGATGACGGAACCGGCCGCTTCCGCCCGGAGCTCCTCCCGCTGGTCGACTCGCTCCTGGCCATGGACTGCCCCCTGTCCGGTCTCGCCTGGCTGGACAAGAACAAGGGGAAGCCCGGCTCCACCGCTGACCTCCTCCGTCGGCTCGGTCAAGGCGACATCGAGCTGACCCACGAGGCCTTCCATCATCTCCAGCCCTGGCGGGCCGCCGCCCACCTGCGGGAACTTCTAATGAACTGCGGCATCCTGCCCGCCATCGACAAACGGATCTGCTCGTTCGAACGGTGGCTTATCGAGCACCTCGCCAGCATCCCCGACCCCGACCACGCTCAGATCATCCGCCGGTACGCCACCTGGGAAGTGCTGCCACGACTACGCACTCGCGCCGAGAAGAAGCCGGTCACACCAGCCGCCCGCAGACGCGTCGCGGACCAGGTCAAGCAGGCCACCGCCTTTCTCGACTGGCTCGTCGACCGGGGCCACACCCTCGCCACATGCGGCCAAAACGGCATTGACGCCTGGCACGCCGAACAGACCAGCACGCCCGCAACACCATCCGGAACTTCCTGCTGTGGTGTTCGGCCAGCAAGCTCACCCGGCCCTTCCGGCTGCCTCCAGTACAGATCAGCCGGGCCACACCGATGCCGCAGGCCAAGCGCCTGGAGCTGATCGGCCGCCTTCTCACCGACCCGAGCTTGCCTCTGCGAGTCCGGGTTGCTGGGAGCATTGTCCTGCTTTACGCCCAGCCGCTCAGCCGCGTCGTCCGCCTTACTCTGGACGACGTCACCCGCACCGACCAACAGCCCCTCCTCCGGCTCGGCGAGCCGCCGTCCCCGTTCCCGAACCGCTCGCGGAACTCCTGTTCCGCTGGATCGACAGCCGGGACAACATGAACACCGCAACCAACCACGCCTGCCGGTGACTGTTCCCGGGCCGCCGAGCCGGGCAGCCGATCCACCCCGACGTGCTGGCAGCGCTCCTCAACGACATCGGCATTCCCACCACCGCCGGTCGCACCGCCGCGATCCGGCAGCACGTGCTTGAGATGCCCGCCCCGGTCGTAGCGGAGGCTCTGAGCTATCACCGGGTCACCACGGCCAAGCTCGCCGCACAGGCCGGTAGTAACTGGACCCGCTATGCCGCCGGTGATCACCTAAGGTCACCATCCGGCTGGGCTCCCCGGCAGGCCGATCACAGTTGAACAGGCGATCCCACCGAGACGCGCAGCAGTCAGAACGACTCTCGGTCCGGCCGCGGATAGCCGATTTCGGAGATGTCCTGGGCCAGGTCCGCCAGGGTGACCTCTGCATTCAGCGACGAAACGAGTTCCTGGTCCAGCGGTCGCAGGGCATACACATTGCTCACCACTGCCAGGTCCACGGGGACCTCGTAGTAGTCCTCGGCGAAGCACTGGAACGCTTCCGGAGAACGGTCGACCAGGAGATTGAACAGTCCAGTCGTCCCATCAGGATCGGCACGGCCCGCGGGAAAGTCGATCGTCCCGTGGCGCCACTGATCGTCGGTCTTCCCCCGCCACAAGCAGGCTGTTACGACGGGCACGCCGTCCTCGTCGGTGAACGCCGGCTCCTCCACGAAGGGCCGAAAGACCTCAGGGACTTCGTCAATCACTCCCGGCCAAGGCTCGCCATCGCCGCGGACATAGACCCCGGCCGCCGAGAACACTATGGAGTACTCGTCTCCTGACCCGTTGCGCATCGATGCCATCTCCTCGCCTTCAGCCCAAGCGGCGTGGAAGGAGTAGTACCGGCTTTCCCAGTCCGGGCTCAGGATCGCGTCGAGCATCGCAAGCGAGCGGCACAGGTCCCGCAGGTCAGAGATGGTGGGAAGCTGGCGGGCTACGTCATAGACAGTCACGGGCTCATCCAACCGGATCCTTCTGACATCAGCCCCGTCCCTGCCAGACGTCATGGTCAGTAGCAGTTCCAGAGCCGGACGGGCCAACACGCGACAGTTGAATATGCGAGCCCACCAGTACCGAGGCTGGAGTAAACGCCTCGGTTGGATGAGGCCGGGCGGTCGAAGCCGACGGCGTCGGCGCGGACGCCGCGCCGCATTCGCTGCAGCTCCACCCGACAGGCAGCATCGTCCGCCCCGTCGGACTCGCTGCTGCCGGGAAGAGTCTGCTCGAACTCCCCCGGCCGGGAGTGCCCTTGGGGCTGGAACGGCCTGCGCCCGCGGTGCGGCATGGCGATCGCGAGGTACTCGACCCCAGCGCCCGCGAGGCCGCCGGTGATGACGTAGAGGCTGCGGCTCGGCACCTGGGTGAGCCTGAAGAGGACGAGCCCTGTGCACGCGCCGACGGCCGTGCACGTGGCCGCGAGGAGCCGGAGCGGGGCACTGTCGAGGATCCGTAGCCCACGCACGGACCGCGTACCGGGCTGTAATAACTGTTCGCTCATCATCGTGTCCGTTCCCCCGCCGAATTCCGATGCAGGAAGAACATAACGCCAAAGGCGTCAACTCACCCGAGTTCCGACGGCATCCGCGTGATCCTGGGCCCGGGGGAGCGGGCCGTGTGGCCGCTGAGCTGCTCGACGCCGTCGACGGGAGGTGCGGCTTCGATCGGACCGGACAGGGCCTCAAGGGCCGGATGATGACGGCATCTCGTCCATGCCGGGATCAACGGCCGGGGACCGCTCCCGTCACCCCACAGCGCACCTGGGGTCGCGAGGTCTGCCCACCGCTCTGCTGCCGCACGGCTGCGCGGCCCGCTACTCGGCGTCGGGGTCTTGGTGCCAGGTGGCGGGGCCGCCGCCGCGCCATTTGATGGGCGTCGTGTGATTTTCAGTGGGTGGCGTCAGTCGTTTGCACTGGGTGTGTGAGGCGTCTTGCTGGTAGTTGGGGTGGGTGGGCTCGTGGGGATGTCGTTTTCTTGGTGAAGGTAGCTGTCGTTCTCCAGTGAAGGTTGCCTGTCGTTCGTGTAGCGCGTGAGGTCAGGTCTGCTGCAGGGCCTTGGCCTTGTCGCTGATGTGTTGTACCTGGGCGGCGGTCAGGTGCCGGATGTCCCAGATCAGCTCGGCCAGGTCGGCTGCCGCTGGGTTCTGTGGCGGGGTCTGGTCGGGCGGTCCGATGCCGGTCAAGGCGGCCAACCTCTGCGGCAAGGTCACGCCCGACCTCGTCTTCTACGCCGGCCGCGCGAACCACCTGGCCGACTTCCTCGAAGACCTGCGCCAGCGGCCGTGCCACACGAGCCCGATCACCGTGGTCACCGGCTCTGACGCGGCCACCCAACCGCAAGCTGCCGGCCCTGAACGACCCCGAAGCCCCCATTTCCGTCCTCTACGTTCCTCTCGCGGACAGCGATCAGCTCCGCGACGGCGGCAACCCCGACCGTGGCCTCTTCCAGGAATTCGTCGACGAGTTCGGCCGCGTCCATCACGATCAACAGTTCGGCAAGGGGCACCTGGCCAGCGGATGGGCCGTCATGGCACACGATGCGGTCCTCACCGTGAGCCTGGCGATCCGCAACGCGATCGACAAGCCCCAGACCCCGCCCAGCGTGCACGCGGTAGCAGCCCAGCTCTACCTCTTCGACACCACCAACGTCATCAGGGGAGCCGGCGACGTCTTCCGCATCGACCCGCAGACCGGCAACCGCAAGAGCACCCACGATCCCCAGGTCGTCCGCCTGGGTGCCCCGCCGCGTAACTAAGCAACAGCTGACCGACTCAGTCGGTTGCCTGTGCTCCTGAGGCCCGTCAACGGGGTCGCCAGGGGCGCGAGGCGGTGCTGGCCCGGCCACGTTCTGCGGTGGCCGGGCCTCCCTACGTTTCGGGCTGAGTTGCGGTCCGCTGGTGAGCGCTCCGCGGGCTCGCGGCCGGTAGCAACATCGAGACGTTTCGGGCGGGTCCGGTCTGCGGAGACCGGTGCCCGCCGCAGCGGGCGCTGCGGATCGTTGGTTCGTGTGGCGGAAGGGTGGGCGCGGCGGGTGTCCTGTCGATCACCCGGTTGTGCCCCTGGGTCGACGTCGAGCTGACGGACAGCGGGGCCGCGGAGTCGGTGGGTCTGGCCGATCCCCGCACAGTCCGGCTGCTGACGAAGTGGGAGCGGGGGGTGGCGGCGACGTATCCGGCCGGCTCGACTTGGCCGGCCTATCTGGCAACGTCACTGCGGGCGCTGCTGGTCCGGCGGGACGACCATCCTGAGAGGCCCCTGGACCCGGCCCTTGCCCGCGCGGCCCGCGGTCCGCTGCTGGTCGCCTGGGGCGAGAAGGCCGAGCACGACGAGTTCTCCCGCAAGGACAAGCAGACCCTCGTCCGCGCGAGCTGGACGGCAGTCAACGAGTTGGAGAGGCGGCTGGCCGAGGGATGGCGGCTGGCAGAGATGGGCCGGCATCCCGGCACTGGCAGCTGGCTGCACGTGCCCGATCTCCTGCGGGGTCCACGGAGAGATCACCCCGACGGACATGGGGCTGAACCTGCCGTCGGCGTCCGACTTGCCCGACGACCTGCGGAAGCGGGTGATGGGGCCCCATGGCCACATCACCCTTCACACCGCGAAACGGAAACTCGTACGTCATCTGCTCGCTCACCTCTATCCGACCACCCTTGACCTGCACGCCTTCCGCGTTCTGCTGATGGACGCGACAGGTCACACCTCCGAGGAGGTGACCGGTTTCGGTGCCAAGGACGTCGAGTTCTTCCCGAAGGGAGTCCGGCTGACCCTGGTGAAGAGGCGGGCCGGACGCGTTCGGCACCGGGCCTTCCGCGACGGCGCCATGACTCAGCAACCCGTTGAGGAAGGGCCTGCCGCCCACGAGATCACCGACCGGCCCCGCCGCGAGGCCAGCGTGATCGTCCGCCGCCTGCTGGACGTAGCAAGACAGAGCTGTCAACCGAGGCCGTCACGCCGGAAATCTGGTTCCCCCTCGTCCGTGCGGCCTGGTCCTACGTCCACACCTTCGCACCGGACATCCTGCGGGCCACCCGCCGCTACGAGGAACTGCAGAAGAAGGCCCAGCCCTCGATCGGCGGGCGCAAGACCGAGGTCGACGCATGGCTCGACGACCCGGCGAACAAGATCCCGGTCTACTCCAACCGGACCCACAGCGACGGAAGCCCTCGCGTTCACTGGCACCTGCTGGACCTCCTCGTCGGCCTGCCCGGACGGAACAACGGCTACACCCTCGCCGGTGCGGCTCCCCTCCGCGTCGCCAGAAGGTCATGCAGGCCAATCGCCGAGGGCCGGATCACCCGCGAAGGACTGATCCCTGACCTGGCCACGGTCCACCGTCCCGACGGAACCACCGACACCTGGCACCCCGGCATTACCCCCAACAACCTGTTCCGTCTCCACCTTGCACTCCGCAATGCCGCATTCATCCTGGTCGCGGCGCTCTCGATGATGCGGGACTCGGAAATCCAGGTGTGAACGTTCGCGTTATTCCCCAGGGGTAAGTTCACGTAATTCCCCACCTGGTCGGCTGGCGTGGGGCCTGGGCATGAGGGGGTCGTCGGGTGG
>NZ_JBIAHP010000048.1:0-17813 GCF_042870715.1 Streptomyces sp. NPDC006463
GGCAGATCTTCCGCAGATCCCGCATCAGCCCGAACCGCATGACCGTCATCGCCAAAGCCGTCCTCACCCTGGAGAGGCAACGCTGAAAACGCTCACTGAACAGCTCGTCACCAACGCCCTGCGTCATGGCGATGACACCTGCACCCTGGCCCTGACGGCGTACCCGGACAGCATCGAGGTATCGGTGCGGGACCCAGCCCGCAGACCCCGCGCACGCGCACCCCCGGCCTGAAGGGCGGCACCGGCTATTCGGCTGGCCCCATGTCAACCGCCTAGCGCAAGCAACCACCGTCACCCGCCAGGCAACCGGCGGCAAGACCGTAAGCGCCCTCCTCCCCCGATAGAACCCACCCCAGCGCGCGCATCCCCCACTTGGCGGCATTGCTGTAAGGCGCCGCCATCGTTGAAACGGGCACATCACCCGCGAGACCCTTCCCGAGCCGGCCTCGCCCCCGGGCCTGGCCGTTTTCGGACCCGGTCCTGGCGGACGTGCAAACCCAGGCGTCCGCCTTGCTCCCCGACCGCGACGCCGCGATCGTCACCTATTGCTCCAAGCCGACGTGCCCCAACAGCGGACAGGTCGCTGACCGGCCCCGCTCTCGGCTACACCGACGTCCGTAAGTACCGCGAGGGCATCCAGGACTGGGTGGAGGCCGGCTTCCCCACCGAGTCCGCCCCGCATACGTGCATCGGACCACGAGGGTCTTGCGAACCTTCGCGGGCTCGCGGACCTTCGGGACCTTGGCCGACCTCCGCGTGGCGGCGGTCGCTCAGGGCTACTCCCCGGGCGCCCCGGAGGTCAAAGGCCGGTTCACGTCGGGCTCCGCAGGCGAACTGCCGCCTTCTGAGCCGCCGTTGACGGACGATTCGATCGCGGGGAGCCCCGCGCGTGCCCTCATGACATCGGCCTCCGCCCGCATCATGCCGGCCTTCGCCCGTACGAGGTCGGCCTCTGCCTGCCCTCGCGCCTGCACGTATTTGGCGTACGCGGTGAGCGTGACGCCGATCAGCGTGCCGATACCCGTGGCGAGGGCGACGATCGTGGTGACGACCGCGGGCGTGTCGGAGGTTGCTGCACTTCTGTGCCGGCCGCTTGGGCGGCATGCGGGCGGGGTCATGGGAGCCCCGCGACAGGCGCGGGGCCAGGGCGGGCCGGGCTCTCCTGCGTTTCGTCGCGGTGCACGATGGTGACGTCCGAGGCCGGCGGCCGGTCGTCCGCCGGGAGCTGCGGTGCGGCAACGCAGGACTGCCCCTTCGGGCCCGGCCACTGACGGTGCGTCGACATGCTGCCAGAGGTGGTCACCGGCGTACCCACCGAGCCTGAGTCCCCAACGATCGATGTAGTGAAGTGAGGGGGCACCTCCGTCGGAGGCGCGCCCCGCAGCGGTGCCGCGCGTGCGGTTCCAACTCCCGGGGTCATCTGTCATATGCCACTGGCACATGACAGTAAGATCGGCCCCTGATCATTGGTTTTGTCATCTAATACGGGGGCTCGGTTGAGCATGACATCCTTCGACAGGGAGTGGGCGGGTCTCAAGCAGGACGCGGCGGCCGGGACGCAGATGCGGCTCGCGAGCGCCTCGTCCGACGGCGGGTCCGGCGGGAGCGGGGATCTGAAGTCCGACAAGGCGGTGTGGAACCGGGCGAGTCAGGACCTCGGCGGGCTGGCCACCAGCGTGAAGACCGCCCGGACCGGGCTGGAGGACGGCCAGAAGGGCGCCGCGCAGCCGGGCGTCGAGAGCGCCACCGCGCAGGCGGAGCTGTACGAGTCCTGGAAGACGTACCTCGACGGTCTGTCGGGCAAGTGCACCGGGCTGCAGGGTCCGCTGGAGAAGGCCGGCACCGGCCAGTACGAGAACGACGAGGCGATCAAGGGCGGGTTCGCCCAGATCGACGGCCAGTACAAGGACACGCCCGCCACCGGCGGCAGCGGGGGCCGGTGAGCTGAGCGATGGATTACGCAGCACTGAAGGCCCTCAAGCCGTCCGAGTTCACCGAGGCGGCCGACGGCTACAAGGCCGTGAGCAGCATGGCAGACCACGCCTACGGGGATACCGAGGGCCAGATCTCGGCGCGGCTGCGTGCCGGGTTGTCGGGTGTGGCGGTGGACGCGGCGCTGGGCTCCTTGCGGGAACTGGCGAAGAACTTCCACTACACGCAGGTCGAGTGCGGGCTCGCGGCGACCTCGCTCAAGGCGCTCGCCGCGGCGTTGACCGAGGCGAAGAGGAAGCTGGACGATGCCGTCGAGGACGCCACGAGCGCCCATTTCACCGTCGGCGCCGACGGCTCGGTCAGCTACCCGCCGGCCGGCCAGGAGAAGGACGGGAAGCTGCCTGACGGCGGCACCGTCACGGGCAGTGCGAAGGGCAAGCCGTCGGGCGGGGTGATCGACCCGACGCGCGACGCGAACGACCTCTCCGCGGCCCTTGAGCGGCAGGCGGCGAACATCCACCCCAATCCGAACTTCGGCAAGGCCGTGGAGATGGCCAACCGGATCGCGCAGGCCGTCGCCGAGGCGACCGAGGCCGATGCCCTGTGGGCGCCGAAGCTGCGCAAGCTGAAGGCGGACGACGACCTTGTCGTCTCCGACCACGACTGGGTCGACGCACAGAGCGACACCTCCGAGGTCCGCAGCGGTGCGAAGGATTATCTGGAGCACATCAAGCCGGCGCCGAAGGGCGATGACCCGAAGGCGAACGCGGACTGGTGGAAGGGTCTGAACCCGGACGAGCAGTCCGCCTACCTGTCTTTGAACGCGTCGGAGGTCGGCGCATTGGACGGGCTGCCCTCGGGGGTCCGTGACGAGGCCAATCGCACCGTGCTGGCAGAGCGGCGGTCGGAGTTCCAGATCAAGCTGGACGCGATTCCACCGCAGCCGCAGAGGTGGGTCACCAACACACGGGAGACGGCGACGGTCAACCCGCTCTGGACGGACTGGAACAGGAAGTACGGCAAGGAGAAGGAGTACCTGGACAAGAACCTCAAGGGTATGAACGCCATCCAGGCCCGGTTCGACTCGACGGGCCAGGAGGGACTGCCCGAGGCCTACCTGCTGGGCTTCGACACCAAGGGCGGCGGCCGGGCGATCGTGGCCAACGGCAACCCGGACACGGCGGCCCACACCGCGGTCTTCGTGCCCGGCACGTTCACGGACATCACGCAGACCGAGAAGTACATCCACCACATGAGCGAGATGTGGAAGGAGACCCATGCCAAGGTCCCCGGCCAGGAGGTGTCCACCATCAGCTGGATCGGGTACGACGCCCCGCAGAGCCTCGCTCCGGAAGCGATGGAGAAACACTTCGCCAAGGAAGCGGCGCCCGACCTGAACCACTTCATGCAAGGCCTGGAGACCGTCCAGGGCGGCGGCGAGAAGAGCCACACCACACTCATCGGCCACAGCTACGGCAGCACCGTCCTGGGCGCCGCTTCGAACCAGGGCGACCTGCGCGCCGATGACATCGTCGCGGTCGGCAGTCCCGGCATGCTCGTCGGCCACGCCAAGGACCTGGACGTCGAGGAGGGCCATGTGTGGTCCCAGGCGGCCTCCGCGCTCAACGACCAAGTTCCGGCGGGCGGCAAGGTCGCAGGCCTCGGCGGCGGCACCCCCCTGTGGGCGGAATTGCTGCCGTTCGGAACGGTGTGGGGGCAGAACGTGCCCTCCGACGAGGATTTCGGAGCCAATATCATGGCCAATGACGCAGACAGCCATACCGACTACTGGAGAGACCACTCCTTGAGCATCAAGAACCAGGCGAACGTGGTGGCCGGCAAGTATGACGACGTCAAGCATGGGTGACGCACGTCGTGCGGTCGGTAACCGCAAAGTCTCCGGAATGAGGGCGTTGGTCCTCGCTGTCGTCATGGTGTCGATGTCGGTGCTGTCTATGGGGTGTTCGAACGTGAAGGAACTCAACTACACGCCGGTGAGGATGGACCCCGACCCGGCACGCAAGAAGGCGAAGGCGGTGTCCAGCCGCCTGCTGGAGATGTCCGGGGTCCAGGGCAAGGTGACCGAGCCGGGCCCGAGCGTCTCTCGGTGCAGCGAGTACGGGGATGATCTGTTCTCCACGTCGCACCCCTGGTCGGTCTACGGACTCACCGATGACCAGGTCGAAACCGGCATGGCGAACCTGCGCAAGGCACTGAACGAGAACGGCTGGAAGATCACCAAGGACGGCAAGGCCAACAGCAACGCCCAGAGCCCTGAGATCTACGCCGAGAACAAGACCGAGCAGTTCGCCGTTCAGGTCACTGGCCTGAAGGACAGGGGGCCTGTGGAGACCATGCTCAACTTCTCCGTCGTCTCCGCCTGCTACCGCGCGGCCTCGGCCTCTGCCCTCGACGGCGAGTACTGACACCGACCCGCAATTGGATCATTTGAGGCGTCGGGTGGTGGGGCGTCCGGCTGGGGCCCGGGGACCAGGGCGGTCGGGGCGGGGCCCGGCCGCCCGATTCTGCAGTCCGTACCGCACTGAGCAGACCGTCCACGTCCGACAGGAAGGGCCCTTGCAGTCCGCCGCCCACCGCACGAGCGCTGGCCCAAGGTGCCGCGGATCGCGCTGACCGCGACGGCCACCGAGGCGACGCACGCCGAGATCGCGGCGCGGCTGGGGCTGGGGCTGGCGGAGGGGGACGCCCGGCACTTCGTGGCCAGCTTCGACCGGCCGAACATCCAGTACCGGATCGCATCGAAGAACAACCCGGCGCGACAGCTGCTGGAGCTGATCCGGACCGAGCATGAGGGGGACGCCGGGTCGTCTACTGCGTGTCGCGGGCGTCCGTGGAGAGGACGGCGGCCTTCCTGGTGGAGCAGGGTGTCGACGCGGTCGCGTACCACGCGGGCATGGACGCCCGGACGCGCGCGGCGAACCAGGCGCGCTTCCTGCGCGAGGACGGGGTCCTGGTGGTGGCCACGATCGCGTTCGGCATGGGCATCGACCAAGCCTGACGTGCGCTTCGTGGCGCACCTGGACCTGCCCAAGTCGGTCGAGGGCTACTACCAGGAGATCGGCCGCGCAGGCCGCGACGGCGAGCCGGCCACGGCCTGGCTCCCGTACGGCCTCCAGGACGTGGTGTAGCAGCGCAAGATGATCGAGGGCTCCGAGGGCGACGAGGCGCACCGCCGTTCCCAGGCCGGCCACCTCGACGCATGCTCACGCTGCGCGAGACGGTCGAGTGCCGCCGGGTGCGGCTGCTGGCGTACTTCGCGATCGACGTGGTCGGCGGCGACCGTGAGGATGCGGGCGGGGTTGGCGGGCGGTGGCTTCCGGGACGGCATCTCAGTCTCCTGGGGCGAGTTCGTGACGGTCAAGCGCTGCTGCGCTGGGCGGACTTGGCCTTGATGGTGCAGTCGACGCAGTGACACGGCGTCTGCCACAGCCACCCGGACACGCAGTAGTGGCGGCCGTTCTCCTCGGTCTTGGCGAATCTGGCCCCTTCCAAGTACATGCGGGGCTCCTCGGCGTGCGAGGTGGGGGCCGGGACAGCGGACTGCCGCCCCGGCTCGGATGAGTGGTTCAGGCTACGAGCGCTCCGGCCACCTTGGCACCGATGCGCCGGGTGCCTCCGATCCCTGACCGTTCTCGAAGAACACGGTGCCCGTCCGGGCCTGACCGGGATCATCGAGAGCGTGCACCCCATGATCTGCGTGATCGCCGACGGCTTTGGTACTCCGGACGTGGATCTGACGGTGGTGCTCACTGGCGACATCACCGCGTCGATCCGGACACGCAGCGAGACCGAGCGGGACTTCAGCCCCAAGCGGGCCGGCGGCACGGTGGCGGGCAAGACGATCAGTCTGGTCCGCGACTTCAGCGCAACGGCCATCGTGCTCGACACCGGTGACGCTGCGACGGTGACGGCTGCGGGGAGTGGACCGCTCACGGGCACACGGTCGACCTATGCCAAGTAGAACTCTCCGGCCTCCATCCCACGATCGCCCTGCACGTCGCGCTGCACGACCCGGCTCGCGTCCTGCGGGAGGTTGAAGCCAAGCGACGCGTGCTCGACCGCCATGCACTCAGTCCTGCCACGGGAGACCCCGAACTACCGTGGGACAACCGCGGTGACTGCCAGTACGACGGCGAGACCTGGCCGTGCGATGACGGGACAGCCCTCAGCGGTCGCGCCGCTTAGGGCCTGTCCGGCGAGGGGATGCCTTCACGTCTCGGCGCGGCGGAACTTAGGGTTTGTGGGTTACCCAGAGCAGTTCCGCCGGCCAGCGGTGTGCCCAGTCGGGTGGGTCGGTTTCGTTGTAGCCGTTGGGTGTTCCGAGTTCGGGCCGCGGCTCGATGAGGTCGTCGATGATGAGACCCGCGCCGCGCAGGACCTTGACCCAGTCGCCGTAGGTGAGCTGATAGCTGGTCGCGCCGTCGTCTTCGGCAATGGTGTTCAGCCCGAAGTAGTCCTTCTGCAGCGTCGTGGTCACGCGGCTGGCGGCTTCGTCGTAGCAAGCTTCGAACCATGGGCTGGCGACGTTGAACACCAGGCGCCCGCCTCGGTTCAAGACGCGTGCGGCCTGCGGGACGGCCAGGTGCGGGGGCGCCCAGCTGAGCCCACCGAAGTCGCAGAACACCAGGTCGAAGCTGTCGGCGGCGAAGGGGAGTTGTTCGGCGGCGCCTTGCACTAGCGAGTAGCGGTCTGCTCCCATCGCGCGGGCCGCTGCGGCGAGTTGGGCTTCGGACAGGTCGAGCCCGACCACGGTGGCGCCCTCGGCTGCGAGCGCCCTGGACCACTGGCCGGCGCCGCAGCCGAGTTCGAGGACGCGCTTGCCGGTGACGCCGCCCAGGGCGTGCAGGTGCGCGTCGGGGATGGAGTACATGCCCCACAGCCGGGGTGTGGCGCCGATTTGCGGGTCGTGCTTGTGCTGGTAGGCGCTGCTGATCTGGTTCCAGAGCCGCCGGTTGGCGGGGATGCTGTCCACGTGCCGACTCCAGCACTGCCTGCCGGGGGCGGTCAACAGGACTAGGGCACTGACCGGCCCTCGCCTCGGTCCGGCCCTGGCTCGGCCCATGATCCGCCGGACGAGCCTTAGCCTGTGGTTCAGGGATCGGGTGAGTTCCCGTTTTGCGGCCCGCGACGCCTCCAGCTCCTCTGTCCGTTCCCCGAGCTCGCTCTTCGTGTCGACCAGGTTCTGTTCGAGTAGGGCGATCTGATCACCGCTGACCTGCTCCGGCGCCGCCGGGCCGCCACGGGCGGATCCCGGCCAACTCCCGCGGCACCGCTCAGCGAAGGCCTGGCCCGCCCGCACCCTCTACCCGGCTGCCAGACCTGGGACCGGCGCAGACGAGGACGAGGAGCCGGCCGGTGGCAGTGCCGAAGCGGAGCAGCAAGGCAGTGTGGGGTGAGGGGTGATGTTCGACGGAACACGCCGGCTGGCTGGGAGACGTGGCGGCTGGCCCGGCACTCCTTCGAGCCTGCGCCCCGCATCTCCCCGGCGCGATGGAGGGCCATGTCACCGGCAGAGAAGTCGGCTTGGGACTTGGCGCGGGCTGCAACCCACGCGAACCTCCCGCTGCTGGGGACGCCGATGAGCCAGGCGGTGGACCGGTTGCTGTCGACGCGGATCAGACAGAACGCATTCGAGGCCCGCCCGGCGACCCGGGCGGGGGTGATGGTGTCCGAGGCGGCTACCAGGGCAAGACCGAGACCGTGTGCGAGATCGCAGCCGCCTTCGAGGACTCCTGGCGCGAACTGCACCGCACCCACCCCGAGGCGGTGCCGGGCTGCCGGGATGCGTGGGCGCCGGTCGCCTACGTTCAGACCCCGGTGACGGCGAAGCCGAAGAGCACCTGCAAGGCGATCCTCGACTTCTACGGCGCCCTGACCCAGCGGATGGACCTGCCCGAGATGATCTGGCAGGTCGCCGCCTCCCTCGGCGACCACCTTCCCAGCTGATCCCGGCGCCGCTCAGTCGCCTGCACCCCGCCCAGTGCCGTCACCGCGCCGGCGCAGGCTGGGACCCAGCTTGCGCTGCCTACGTCGACCGTCCGCCGGTTCCCGGTCTCCGACCCACCGCCGCGATGACGTACACGCAGCAACGGCTGACCGCAGCAGCGTCTGCCGGGCCAGGGGAGCTGGTCGAGAGCCTCGGAGACTGACCTCAGCCCAGCAGTTCTTCAACGACGTCCGCACGACGGTCCTCGCCGTCTGTTCGACCTGGCCGGCCGCCGCCGACGCCTTCCCTGAGTTCGAGCACCTGGGCCTCATCGCCGCCCACGCGACGTCCCTGCACCGCACCACCGCCGAACGCGTCGGCCCCCAGAACAGCGGTTGGCTGGCCCGCTCCATCGACCATCCGCCCGCAGCCCCCGTGCCTGCCGCCGCCCTGCTCGGCCTCGTCGTCCAGATCCTTGACGACGAGGCCAGCCAGGCCGTCCTGGCTCAGCTGCTGTCCCGCCTCCGGTCATGCAGGGCCGGACGCCTGAAGGCGTTCGTACCTACACGAACTGGGAGGGCCCGCGCGATAGCTGAGGCGCGACGCCGCGATCCGCCTGGTCCAGATGGCCCGCGGCGGTACACGCCCCAGCGCAGCCCGCTACCTCGGCATCCCACCTGGAACCCTGGAGACCACCACTCAGCGCATCCGCACCTGGCAGAAGCAGCCCGGCAATGCCGAGGCGTACCAGGAAGCTCTTCGGCACGTCGCCGAGATCGCCTTGGCAGCTCGGCATTCATCTGCCGAATCAGTGCGAGTGGGCGTGGCCGTCCGCCGCGGAGGTCGCCGGGGCTGACGGGCCCGCCGTCGTAGGTGCTGCTCCCGGCGTCTGGGTGGTGGAGGGAGACGGCGGGGTGGCTGAAGGGTCTTCGTGGTGGGCGGGGTTCGCGGGGGCGGGGTTCTCGGTGGTGCCGTGGCTGTGGCCTCCGCCTGGGGTGGTTTCCATGGAGGCGGCCACCTGGCGCAGGCCGAGGAAGGCCAGGGCGGCGGTGCTCAGAACCGCGAGGCCGACGAGGCTGAAGATCCTCCGTACGGGGGTGTCGGCGTCCTTGATGACGTAGGCGACGAACGAGACGACGAGGCCGGCGGGGACGAGGACGGCGCCGCGGGCGGGGAAGTCGTCGAAGTGCTGGAGGCCGCCGGAGAGCATGCCGATGCCGAACGAGAGCGTCAGGGACGCGCCGATCACGACCAGCATGCGGGGCAGGCCGGGGCGTTCGCGGGTGAGGAGGAACTCATTGAGGATGGTGGCGGCGAGGAAGACGGCGGCGCCGTAGAGGGCGATGCGGGTGTAGCGGGCGGGGTCGAGCGGGTGGTGGACGACGGCGCCGCTGATGAGGCCGGCTCCGACGAAGTAGCCGACGTAGCCGAGGTAGCGGGCTGCCAGCGAGCGGCGGCGGGCCTGGCGGGTGTGCGCTCTGCGTCGGGCGGCGCGGCCGCCGTTCTCTTCGGTGTCGGACGACGTGCGGGCATCGAGAAGCTGGGCCTGAGCCATGAAAGTTCCTTGCGAAGGCATGCGTGGTGCCCCGCGGCGTACGCCTGACAGGGCGGACGCCACGATGGACATACAGGGATGGACCGGGGTGAACTGCCCGGGTCTATACCTGCTGCACCACGGAGCTGAGGGAACTTCGCAAAGGGGGAGGTGTCGTTGGCGTGTTCGCGTCTACGCAGGCGGTCACTCGCGGGCCGGCGGTCGTCTGACCGGCCAGCGGGACGAGCCGTGGCGCGTTGAGGCTGCTGCCGGTCGGGGGATGCGCGGAGTCGCAGGCTTCGGCAGGGTGCGAGTGGCCGCCCTCGTCGTGTCCGAGGTCGCCGTCGTGGCGATGGTCGTCGCCCGGAGCGCGGTCCGCGACGGTCTGCGTTGCGGAGGCGGGGATGCCGGTGACGTGGGCTGTGGCGCTGTCGGCGCCCGCAGCGTGGGTGTAGAGGAAGCCGAACATCAGGGCGGCCAGCCACAGCAGGCGCAGCGGGCCCGCGCTGGTGCGGGTCCGCGGCATGCCGGGTGCGGGGCTGACCGTGACCATGCCGTGAAACCTACCGCGCCGCCCGGCGGATCCGGCCAGGAGGTCGGGCACACCGCGCGAAATGCTGAGCTTGGGCAGGTCAGGGAACCGGCCGGAGCCCGCGGAGGGTCACGTCCACGAGCCGGCTCCGGGCGGCGGACGAGGTGAGGGTGACTGCCGCTGTCAGCGCGTGCAGGGAGTAGGCGGCGAGTTCCCCGGGCGGCACGTCCTGGCGGAGGTATCCGGCGTCGGCGCCTTCGGTGATAAGGGCCTGGATGAGGTGCGTCAGGTGGGTCTGGGCGTGGTCGGGGCCCGGGACGTGCGCGACGCGCCGGACCCGGCCGCTCAGCTCACCCTGCAGGCCTCAGGCGCCCGGCGGATCCTCGAGCGCGCCGCGCCGGTGCTGGAGGTCGTACGGGGAGCGGCGACTGCGGACCGGGAGATCGCTGAGCTGTGGCGGACCAACCTCGCGCAGCGGCATGAGGTTCAGCTCCACTTCGCCCAGGCTCTGGTGGTGAAGGCCGGCGGTAGCCTGCGCGACGGCCACGAGAGCGCATCGGCGGCTGACGTCGCCCTGGCCGTCCTTGGCGCGGAGACTTACGGGCTGCTCGTCACCCAGCGCGGCTGGAGCCCGGACCGCTGGGAGCGGTGGGCCGCCGACGCCCTCGTCCGCCAGCTCCTTCCCTGCCCCCCCGAGATTTCAGCCGAGGGCGTGCAGCAGGTCGTCGCACGCCTCCTCGCAGGAGCGGCAGGCCTCCGCGCACAGCCGGCAGTGCTCGTGCACGTCGGCATGGGAGGCGCACTCGTCCCCGCACGCTTTGCAGGCGGTCATGCAGGCCTGCAGCAGGGCGGCGGCGATGTTGGCGTCGTAGCCGGTGTGGCGGGAGAGCACCGAGGCGGTGGCGTTGCAGATGTCGGCGCAGTCCATGTCGGTGCGGATGCACTTGGTGAGATCGCCGACCATGCCTTCGGACAGGCAGGCGTCCGCGCACGCGGTACACGCCTGGGCGCAGGCTTGGCACGTCTCGATGCAGCGGGTGAGCTTGCCCTGGTCGATGCGGCCGAGGTCGGCCGGATAGGTGGCGAGCATGTCCTTGACCGTGGTCATGACCGATGCCTCCTTGGTGAGGGGCCGGAGGCCGGGCGGGCCGGGCCGGTCGCGCGCGACAGCCCCCGCACTTTCAGCCTGTGGGCGACGGGCGCCGTTGGCAATCACGACGAGCCGTTGGCAATCACGACGAACGGGGCACCCCGTGCGGGGCGCCCCTCTTCCTCTTCTGTGGTCAGGGTCAGTGGTAGGCGTGGACGACGGCGTGGCCCTTGCCGCGGCCGATCATCCACTTGTTGACCGGGGTGGTGACCAGGAACGCGATCACGAAGCCGCCGAGCAGGGCGCCCCAGAACAGGCCCTCGTCGAGCTGGGCGTCCATTGCGCCGGGGACCAGGGCGATGATGCCGTTGTCGACCAGCTCCATCACGGCGATCGAGACGGTGTCGGCGACCAGGGCCACCCTGACCGCCGCCTTGAAGCCCAGGCCGGCGCGGCGGACCGCGAACAGGGTGAACGAGTAGCCGAAGACGAATGCCAGCGCGATCGCCAGGATCATGGTGGGGGCGTTGCCCCACGCCAGGGCGGTGCCGATCGCCATGCCGAGGATCTCGCCGATCGCGCAGCCGGTCAGGCAGTGCAGGGTTGCCTTCGCAGCCGTAGGCCACGACGCCCCGCCACGGCCGCCATGACCGGCGTGGTCCGCACCGTGGTGTGCGGTGTGCTGCTGCGGGGCGCTGTGGTGGTGTGCGGTGTGGTCCATGATCCTCATCCCAATGTGCGTCTCATGCGAGGCCCTCTCCGGTCCTACATCTCCAAGCTGTACCCCCTGGGGGTATGCTTCCAAGTGTTGGTGGCCTCCCGTTAGAGGGGTCAGCCCTGGCGACAGTTGCGAAGACTTTCCTCAGGGTCCGCTGAAGGTCCGCACAGGGTGCCTCTTGGCCTGCCACGGGTATCGTCTGCCACCTGGAGCCAATGGACGTCGCAGGGAAAGGAAACGGCAGATGAGCAGCGGACGCGAGTGGAGAGCGGGCCTGGCCCGGCTCATCGCGGTCTGCGCGGCGCTGCTCGGACTGTTCCTCATGCACGGCGCTCCGGCCTCAGCCGCCGGAGACTGCCACGACGTCGTGACGGCATCGATGGCTACGGCACCCGGCGGGCACGCCGCCTCCGCGGCCTCCGCGGCCCCGGCAGCCGCCGCCCCGGTCGTCCTGCACCACCCCATGGCGGCACCCAACGAGCATACTGTGGCCGAAACGGGACCTGAGGCGCACGGGACCTCGTGCGTGTCGACCGCCCCGCGCGATCAGCTCCCGCTGCCCGCGGGAGCCCTCGCCCTGGCCCTCGCCATCACCCTCCTCGCGGCATGGTCGCTCCGCACGGGCTGGGCCCTGGGCCGGACCGGCCGCCGTGGACCGCCAGGCGGCCGGCGACTCCTGCTGAACGTGTGCATCGCGCGGACGTGACAGGCCCCTGACCCGAGCCCCGCTCTTCACCACGGGCCCCGGGTCGACGCGACCTGATCAGCCCTCGCGCACCACCACCTCGTGGGGCGCCGCACGGAAAGAACCTGCCTCATGTCCGCTGTCACCCCTTCCGCCCTGCGCCGGTCCCTCGTCGCGGCCGGTACCGCCGCCGTCCTCGCGGCGGCCCTGGCCGCCTGCGGCTCCAGCGACTCCTCCATGCCCGGCATGGACCACGGCACCCACCCCTCCATCGCCGCCTCGACCGGCAGCGCCCCCGGTACCGAGCACCACTCGATGCCCGGTATGGACCACAGCAGCATGGGCGACGGCCTGGCCGACGCCAAGGACGGCTACGCGCTGACCTCCGCCGCCACCGAACTGCCGGCCGACAAGGGCACCGCGTACGCCTTCAAGATCACCGGCCCGGACGGCCAGCCGGTCACGTCCTTCGCCGTCGACCAGACGAAGCGAATGCACTTCTACGCCATCCGCTCCGACCTCACCGGCTTCCAGCACCTGCACCCCACCATGGCCCCCGACGGCACCTGGACCGCCAACCTGACCGCCCTGACCCCCGGGACCTGGCGCACCTACGCCTCCTTCACACCCGAGACCGGCAGCGCCAAGGGCGAGGACTTCGTCCTGAGCCGCACCATCACCGTCCCCGGCACCGCAAAGGACACCCCGCTGCCCGCGGCCGCCGCCATCACCGAGACCGACGGCTACACCGTCACCGTCAAGGGCCAGCCCCTGGCCGGCATGGCCCACCCCCTGACGGTCACCATCAGCAAGGACGGCAAGCCCGTCACCGACCTCCAGCCCTACCTGGACACCTACGCCCACCTGACCGCCTTCCACGAGGGCGACCAGGCCTTCGCCCACCTGCACCCCGAAACCAAGGTCACCGGCGACAACGGCGGACCGGACCTCAACTTCCAGGCCATGCTCCCCAAGCCCGGCAACTGGCGGCTGTTCCTGCAGTTCCAGACCGGCGGAAGCCTCCACACCGCCGCCCTGACCCTGAACGTCAGCTGACCGGCCGGTGTCGCCGGCCGTGAACCGGTCCGTGAGGACCGGCACGGCCGGCGACACACGCATGGGCACTGCACTGCTCGCGCGTCACCACCTGGACGGCCGGCAAAGACGGGAGCATCGAGCTGACGGGCCCCCGCTGAGCTGTTTGGACATGAGGGTGAACACAGCGGTGTACCGGTCGAGCGCACCGTTGTCGTCTTCCTCGTCGCAGCCGTGGGGTTCGCTGCCGTAGGCGAGGTAGCCGAGACGTTCGTACAGGTGCCGGGCGCGGATTCTGAGCATCGGAGTTGTCGATCGGTGCCAGGTATCGCACTCAGACACACCGGGCAGAAGCCGGAGCTGGAAGAACGGGGGCTGCGGAGGAGGTGGCGGTCGTGGCGCGTCCCGTATGGGCCGGACCGTGGAAGTCGTCGGGGTAGGCCCGGGCATCGTCGTCTTTGCGGCGGCGGTCACGGTGGAACGTGGCCGTGGCCTGGGCGCCGGTCACCCGGGCGGTCCCGCCGAGACAGCGCGAACAGAGGCGCTGGCAGGGTCGGGAGGGGGACGGGGGCTGGGCCCGTTGCGGGGCCCGGCCAGGGCTTCATCGACCGGGCCGGGCCCCGCGTGCGTGGGACCTTCTCGTCGCCCTGCCACCGTGACACGAGCCAGCCCGCACTGCCGCGCCAGGGCCTTCGGGTGTAGCCCAATCGGGCGATTCCACCGGTGCGTGGCGGACACCGGGTGGTCAGGCCTCCGCGAGCGGCCCCTGCGGCCGCTTGGCGTCCGAGCACCCTCGGCCCCGCGCGGTTTTCGCGCTCCAAAGGGGCGGCCGGCCGGGACGCTGACGGTGAACCGCTACCCGCGCCGTCCCCGCCCGCCCGCGGCGTTCTCGACGGGCGCCGCGCGCCCCCGAGGGACAGGTTGGGAGACCGGTCCGCGGGGGTGTGAGACGCTGACCAGGCAGGGCGCTCCAGACCCGCCCACAGGCCACGTCCGATGAAGTGCCCACGTCCCGAATGGTGGACACCCGTCCTCTCGAAACACTGCACTCGGGGTGAGTCAATATCTGCCGCGGCGGCCTAAGAGTTTAATTGGCCCCGCAGGAAGAGTTTTCTCCGTACCGCACAGGGCGAAAATATTTAAGGCACGAACACCCCTGCAGCATGCTACTGTCGATCTCGGTTGCAGTTTTGGTACCCAAAAACTTCAAGCGCCTTCCGTTGGCCTCCGAGGCCACACGCAAGCGCTTTATATTTCCGGGCCATTCTCCGGGCGGGGCATCATCGCGGCGACACGGCATCCGCACCATGCGGACGCTGCTGCCCCGAAGGAGATACGACATGGCTACTGGCACCGTTAAGTGGTTCAACGCGGCAAAGGGATTCGGCTTCATCGAGCAGGACGGTGGCGGCGACGACGTCTTCGCCCACTTCTCGAACATCGCTGCCCAGGGTTTCCGCGAGCTGATCGAAGGCCAGAAGGTCACCTTCGACATCGCGCAGGGCCAGAAGGGCCCGACGGCCGAGAACATCGTTCCCGCCTGACACTGAAGCGCATCTTGCAGCTGGGGCCCGCATCCCTCGGGGTGCGGGCCCCAGCTGCACGCATTTCCCGCGGTCACGTGGACGAAGCACGGAGGGGACGCGCCCTCTTCGAGGTCTACCCCCGATAATTTCTCGTGATTTTCGCGTCCGCACGATGTCCCCCATTCCAGCGCATGCGCCGCGCCCCGTGCAGTTTCCTTGCGGGACAGCCGCGCTGTCGCATTCCATTCGGCCCGTTCTTGCGATTCTCTGCACTGCTCTTCTGCTGCGGGAATTCCTTGGTACGTGCCGTATCAAGGAAGGTTCTGAATGAACCCCATCCGTACGAACAACCGCTCCGCTCGCACCCGCAGCCGCACCGGCGGCCCCGCTTTCGGCGCCGGCGCCGGCTCGGAGCGGGGCGGCCGCTTCGGGTCGCCCTCCGCGAGTCGCTCCGGGGGCCGTTCCGGCGGTCCGAGCCGCTCGGGCGGCTACGGCCGTCGGCCCGCCGCGGTGCAGGGTGAGTTCACCCTGCCGAAGACCGTCACTCCGGCACTGCCGCCCGTCGAGACCTTCGCCGCTCTCGACATGCCGACCGAGCTGCTGGCCGCGCTGCGTACGCAGGGTGTGGCGGTGCCGTTCCCGATCCAGGGCGCGACGCTGCCGAACTCCCTCGCCGGCCGTGACGTACTCGGCCGCGGCCGGACCGGCTCCGGCAAGACCCTCGCTTTCGGCCTCGCCCTGCTGGCCCGAACTGCCGGACAGCGCGCCGAAGCCCGTCAGCCGCTGGCCCTGATCCTGGTCCCGACGCGTGAACTGGCCCAACAGGTCTCCGACGCCCTCACCCCCTACGCCCGCCCCGTGAAGCTGCGCCTGGCGACCGTGGTGGGCGGGATGCCCATCGGGCGTCAGGCCAATGCGCTCAGGGCGGGCGCCGAGGTCGTCGTCGCCACCCCGGGACGGCTGAAGGATCTCATCGACCGTGGGGACTGCCGCCTGAACCAGGTCGCGATCACCGTCCTGGACGAGGCCGACCAGATGGCCGACATGGGCTTCATGCCGCAGGTCACCGCCCTGCTGGACCAGGTGCGTCCCGAGGGCCAGCGGATGCTGTTCTCCGCGACCCTGGACCGCAACGTCGACCTCCTCGTGCGCCGGTACCTCACCGACCCGGTCGTCCACTCGGTGGACCCCTCGCAGGGTGCGGTGACCACGATGGAGCACCACGTCCTGTACGTCCACGGCGCGGACAAGCACGCCACGACTACGGAGATCGCCGCCCGCGACGGCCGCGTGATCATGTTCCTCGACACCAAGCACGCCGTGGACCGCCTCACCCAGGACCTCCTCAACAGCGGGGTCCGCGCCGCGGCCCTGCACGGCGGGAAGTCCCAGCCCCAGCGGACCCGGACCCTGGCCCAGTTCAAGACCGGGCACGTCAGCGTCCTGGTCGCCACGAACGTCGCCGCGCGCGGCATCCACGTCGACAGCCTCGACCTCGTCGTCAACGTCGACCCGCCCACCGACCACAAGGACTACCTGCACCGCGGCGGACGCACCGCCCGCGCCGGCGAGTCCGGGAGCGTCGTCACCCTGGTCACCCCCAACCAGCGCCGCGACATGACCCGCCTCATGCTGGCGGCCGGGATCGTGCCGCAGACCACGCAGGTCCGCTCCGGCGAAGCGGCCCTCAGCCGGATCACCGGCGCCCAGGCCCCCTCCGGCATCCCCGTGGTCGTCACGGCACCGGTCACCGAACGCGCCAAGCGTGGTGCGGCCTCCCGCGGCAGGCGGCGCCCCGCTTCGGCTGCCCGGCCCGCCGGTGTGCGGAAGTCCGCCTTCGACGCGGCCGCATGAGAACCGCGTGATCAGAAGACTGACCTATCTCTGCAGGAGGCACGTTGTGACGCTGGTCCAGATGCAGCCCCGCTCAGCATGTCCCACCCCGGTGCACCGGCCGGTGGGCGATGCCATCGATGCCGCCGGACCGCAGGTCTGTGACGACATGACGGTCGAGGTGGCCCTGGCCGTCATGTCCAGTGCCCGCACGGACCATCTGCTCGTCTGCGACGAGGACGGCCTGTGCACCGGGCTGGTCACCCAGGCCCAGCTCGCCACCATCCGTGACAGCTCGGCGTACACGGACCAGGTCCGTCTGCGTGCTGTAATCGGCGAGCGCGGACCGTTCGTCACCTCGTCCAGGACCACTATGGCCGAAGCCGAGCACGCGATGCGCTACCGCGAGCTGGACGCCCTGCCCGTCGTCGACGAGCAGGGCAGCGCCCTGGGCGTATTCGCCCGCGCCCGCTGAACAGCCCCACCGCGGCACAACCATCCCCTTCTTCTGCCTGTGAGGCCTCATGCGCTGTGTCATCGCCCGCTTCCCGTTCGACCTCACCAAGAGCGGTGTCCTGGAGTCGATGAAGGGCGTCAAGCCCGAACAGGTCACCGGGGAGTCCGTGATCATCGGCCGCCGAGCGTACCCCGCCAAGCAGGTCGGTCAGGTCATCACCCGCCAGGACCGCCGCGACTTCAGCGCCGACGAAGTCCTCCGGGCCATGACCCGACTCGGGTTCACCTGCCGCGTCCTCCCTCGGGCCGCCGTGTCCACGCGCGGCCTCAGCCCGCTCCAGCAGGCTTCCGCCATGCTCGGCACCCCACTGACCGTCTGACCGTCTCACCGACGGGGCGGCGCGAGCCGACACCCGAACAGCGAGGAGGGGCCGGCCCGCCCCGGGCGGGGGGGCCCCCCCCCCGGACCCCGGGGGTTGCGGGGGGGGAGGCGGTCAGTGGTGGGGTGAGGCCGGGGCGGGGCCC
>NZ_JBIAHP010000048.1:17822-20785 GCF_042870715.1 Streptomyces sp. NPDC006463
GGCCCCCCCCCCGCCGCCCCCCCCCCCCCCCCGCCCCCGGGCCCCCGGGGGGGGGGGGCGCCCCCCCCCCCCCCCCCCGGGGGGGGGCCCCCCCCCCCGGGGCGGGCCCCCCCCCTCCCGCGTACCCAGGGGGTTTCCGGGGTGGAAGGCGGTCAGTGGTCGGATTCGCCGTCGCCGTCGCCAACCGTCCATCACGCGCCGACATCCGCGAGCGGCACGCGCTGCATCCCGCCCGTCTCCGGGATCCCCAGCGTGCCCTGAAGGGTGCGGGCCACAGGGATGCGCAGATGCGTGGGCGGCCCCTCCCTGCGTACCCCTCCGGCAGCCGCGCTACCGGGGAGGAGCGCACTGACGGTTTTTCCACCGGACGGCCCGGGAGTGACCGCGGTGGTTCGGGCGAGGTGGTTGACCATGGGCCGGCCGAAGCCGCCGGTGCCGCCGATCAGGTCGGGGGTGCGCATGCGAGGCAGCTGCGGGTTGGGGTCGTGGACTGCGACCTCGATTCCGTCCGGGTGTGCGGTGAGCTCCACGGCGCAGGTGCCGCCGCCGTGGAGCAGGGCGTTGGTGACGAGCCCGAGACGACCAGGATCACGGTGTCGGCGGCCTCCGCCGTGAGCGGGTGGACGAGGCCGCCGAGGAAATCGCGGGCGTTCGCGCGTGCGCCGGCGGCGGATGCCGTGGAGCGGGCGGTTGCGGCGCTGACACTCGTTGTGTCCCAGGGTCACCCTGGTCTCTGGATCGTCAAGGCCCGGTGCCGCATGTGGGGTACTCGTTCCCCCGCGTGCGGGGCACCAACCCGCAGCGCCCCCGCGCCTCTGGCCCCATCGCGGGCGGTGCCGATTACCTCCTCGCCGAGCACGCGAAAATCTATGTCGGCCGGAGTAGACATTGGCCTGTGGGGTGGTTATGGTTTCTCTCGTAGCCAGAGAGGCCGCAGGGCCCGGCAGAGACGAACTGCCGGGCAGCAGTACCGCAGTACGCAGTACAGGTAATTGCAGTTCAGCAGGTCAGTGCGGTGGTGGAGTGTCGAAACCACGGTTGTTGCAGGACGGCGACGGGACTGACCACCGGACCAGGCGGCCCGCAGTATCAGGGGCCACCGAGAGAAGTACCGCAGTTACGCAGTGGCAGTACCAGCAGTGAAGTCAGTGAGCAGTACCTCGGTGAAGGCGTCGGCTGCGGACGCGCGCGCCGGGAAGTTCGGCAGTGGGGTTCTAAGCCAGAAGCAGACGCACGATGGGCGACGGGGCTGGCTGCCGAAGAGCGGCGCTGGACAAGGCCGCCGAGCAGTACGCAGTATCAGCAGTACGCAGTCCCATAGGTAAGCAGTTGACCACCGAGGGAAGAACGGAGGAACCGAGCGCCATCAGGATCGCC
This sequence comes from Streptomyces sp. NPDC006463, assembly GCF_042870715.1. Taxonomy (NCBI): domain Bacteria; kingdom Bacillati; phylum Actinomycetota; class Actinomycetes; order Kitasatosporales; family Streptomycetaceae; genus Streptomyces; species Streptomyces sp. NPDC006463. The sequence continues at coordinate 19,200 of NZ_JBIAHP010000048.1, forward strand.
CGGGCGGGAAGCCAGCCCGGGTACCGCAGGACATCGATAGTGAGGTGGTCTCCGGTCAAGCAACCGCGATCCCCGCACCCCCGACAGCAGCCAGGTCGGGTCCGCGGACACAGAAGGTCGGCGCAGTACCAGGGCCGACAGATGGTGTAGTAGTTCCTTCGGGGCCCTGGTGCCATTCGGCACCAGGGCCCCTCCACGCGTTCCACGAGAGAGGTTCAATGACAGCAGACGACTCGTTCGGCCGCCTCGACGACGACGACTACCCCGCCTACACGATGGGCCGGGCCGCCGAAATGCTCGGCACCAGCCAGGGTTTCCTCCGCGCCATCGGCGAAGCCCGCCTCATCACCCCGCTGCGCTCCGAGGGCGGGCACCGCCGCTACTCCCGCTACCAGCTGCGCATCGCCGCCCGGGCCCGGGAACTCGTCGACCAGGGCACCCCCATCGAGGCCGCTTGCCGCATCATCATCCTCGAAGACCAGCTTGAGGAAGCCCAGCGCATCAACGCGGAATACCGCCGCGCCGCCGAATCGCCGACTCCTCCGGCCTCGACCTGAAACCGCTGCGCCTGCCGACATCCCCGGACACGACCTCAAATCGTCCCGGAGGCCCGGGACCCCCGCGCGGCGCCCCACCGTAGGTCCGCAGGAGCATGCCGGCCGGCCGATGCTTCGGAGCTCATCGGGTCACGGACTGCGCCGGTCTCCGCTTTCACGGCGGAGCCGGTCGGTGTGCCGGGCCATGGCGTCGATGCGCTCGGCGAGCGCGACGTCTTCCGGCCTCAGGTGGGGCCGGGTGGCGGTCAGGGGGCGGACGAGGTGGGCCGCGTCGTTGTCAGCGAGCGCCAGGTTCAGTTCGTCGACCGCTCCTCGGGCGTCCGCCGGCAGGCCCGTGAGGGCGGTGACCTGGCCGGCGAGCCGACGCAACTCCGCCGCGTTGTCGCGGGCCCAGGCCGTCACACTGCGGTCGGCTGCGCGCCTGTCCCGGGTGGCCTGGACGCGCTGGTCGCCGGTGCTTCCGGCGACGCCGGGACGCAGTCTCAGGTAGCGCCGTTCGGCGGCCTGACGGCTGGCGACCCCCAGGGGCCCGGCAAGGTCTGCCCAGCTCGCACCCTGCTCCCGTGCGGCCTCGATCAAACCGCTTTCCCAGCCGGCGAGCTGCTCGCGAATCTCGCGCAGCATCAGCAGTGCGGCCAGCGCCGGGTGCGGACCGGAGTCGACCATGGGCCGCGGTCCGGCCGCCGGAGTTCCCCGGGGGGATTGCCGCGCATCTCGGACGGTCTGCTTTATGGATTCCAGCGCCGCGGCAGCGGCCGGAAAGGGAACAGGCGTGGCCGGCTCGGCAGCCTTGTTCATGGACCGTCTCCACTCTGTCATCCTCCAGATGACCTCTCGCTTGTCATCGTTCCGATGACATGTTACAACGGGAGCACGTTGAAGCGCATTGGCAGTTCCTGCCTGAACCAACTGGAGGTGTTTCGCGATGTTGATGCGCACTGACCCGTTCCGCGAGATGGACCGGATCGTTCAGCAGCTCTCGGGTGCGTCGGGCACGTGGTCGAAGCCGTCCGTGATGCCGATGGACGC
>NZ_JBIAHP010000049.1:0-18672 GCF_042870715.1 Streptomyces sp. NPDC006463
CGATCCACGGCCGCGACTGACGTTTCCCCACGGCCAAACCAACGAACATCCGAACCGAAGGTCACATGATCAACGGCTTCTGTTAGGACCTCTTATGGGCCGTGTCCGGATGCGGCTGAAGGACAAGCGGGTGCTTGCGCTGGTGAAGGCGTTCCTCAAGGCCGGGATCATGACCGAGCTCGGCGAACGGAACGAAGCCACCTCCGGGACGCCCCAGGGAGGCATCCTCTCACCCCTTCTGGCCAACATCGCCCTGTCCTCACTCGACGACTTTGCCGCCGAGCAGTGGACGAACACGATGGCAACCCGGCGGGATCGCGAACGTCGACGGAAACATCGCCTGAGCACCTGGCGACTCGTCCGCTACGCGGATGATTTCGTCGTCATGGTTCACGGGACCAGAGCACACGTCGAAGAGCTTCGCGGGCGGTGAGTGAGGTCTTGGCAACCATGGGTTTGGTCCTGTCGCCGTCGAAGACCCGGATCGTCCACCTGGCCGACGGGTTCGACTTCCTCGGATTCCGCATCGTGTGAAATCGCAAGCGGGGAACGGATAAGTGGTACGTCTACACCTTCATCGCCGACAAGCCGGTCGAGGCGTTGAAACGGAAGATCAAGTCACTGACCCTCAGGTTGTCGCATCTCGACTACAGGATCGCGCTGATCCGGATCAACCAGATCCAGCGCGGCTGGGCCAACTACTTCGAGCACGGGTCGCCAAGCACACCCTGTCACGCCTTGGCACCTTCGTACGGTGGAGGGTCGTGCACTGGGTGATGCATCGCAACCGCATGACGTGGAAGGCCATCCGGCGATGGCTCCACACTCCGCAAGGATGGGGAGCTGGCCGGACGCAGTGACCGAGCCGCAACGGCATGATCTCGTGGAGAGCCCGGTGCGGTGAAAGTCGCACGCCGGGTTCGGCGGGCGGGTCCGGGAAACGGTCCTGGAGCAATCCAGGAACCGCGCCTGGACCCGACCCAACAACCTGAGCGAAGCCGCCCTGGACGAGGTGAAGGCACACAGCACCTGCTGGGCCACCGTGCTCGACACCCCTCTTTATGACGGGCCCCGAGCCCAGACCACGCTGAAACGTTGGCACCAGGTCCACGGCCTGCTCGACCAGGGCGTGGGCCTCCTCGAATGCGCCCGCCGCCTGCAGCTGGCCCTGAACACCGTCAAACGCTATGCCCGAGCCGACCGACCTGAGCGAATGCTCCGCGTCCCCAAATACCGGTCCAGCCTCGTCGACCCCCACCGTGAGCACCTGCGTAAACGCCGGGCCGAAGGCCCTGCCGTCCCCGTCCAGCACCTCTTCGAAGAGATCAAGGCCCTCGGCTTCACCGGCTGCCTCAACCTCCTGCACAAGTACATCAACCAAGGCCGCGCGGACGCCGACCGCAGCCACATCTCCCCACGCAGACTCGCCCGGATGCTCCTGACCAGGCCCGACAACCTGAAGGCCGGGCATCGCGATCTCCTGGACCGGCTGACCGCTGCCTGCCCCGAGATGACTCACCTGACCACCACCGTCCGGGCGTTCGCCCCGCTCCTGAAACCCCAGCCCGAGAACGCCGACGCCTCGATCGCTGGATCTCCCAGGTCCGTACCGCCGACCTGCCGCACCTGCACGCCTTCACCCGCGGCCTCGAACGAGACCGCGACGCTGTTATCGCCGCGGTCACACTTCCGTACAGCAACGGCCCGACCGAGGGAACCAACACCAAAACCAAGCGGATGGCCCGCCAGATGCACGGGAGAGCAGGCTTCCCCCTGCTCCGGCACCGCATCCTCCTCCGATAACACCCTCCCTCCGTCACCACCGAATGTGAGACAGAGCCGAACGATTTACAGTCCCGCTTCTGAGCCCGGGGTGTGTGTGGCAGGGCTGGCTCACGGGTGCGGCATCAGGTCGCTCAGCGGAAATGCCGTCGCGTCTTCAGGAGGGCGCGACAAGTGCAGCGTCGTGTGGAAGTAGCCGTCGGTCTCCTTCCCGTACGGGTCATCGCCGGCCGCGGTCACCGCTTGGACGGCGTATCGCTGTTCGTTCGCGTCAGTGAAGCGTCGTTGCCGGAAGGTGTGCGTGGTGCACCTCTCGGTGACCAGGCCGTTCGCGGCCAGGCATGCGGCGATGGACTCGTACGAGGTGGTCCGCAGGACGAAGGCCGCGACCCACACCGGGTCTTGGGCACAGGCCAGAATCGGTTGGAAGGTGCGGGGGGACAGGAAGGTAGCGCCTCCGGTGATCGTGATCAGGCGGGCGTGCCGAGCGGTGCGAAGCAGAGACGGAGAGGGGGGCGCGGTTTCGAGGTTTTCAGCGAAGCCTTGTTCCAGCAGGCCGACCTCGCATGCGTAGGAGATGGCGTTCGTGGCCATGTCCAATCCGATGACCCGGGCCGGATCATGGCGTCGACGAGCCGCGTAGTAGCTGCGGTCCCATTCGATCAGTTCGGCTGTGGTGAGCCCGGTGGCCTGGGGTGATGTGTAGTGGGCATAGAGGTCGGCCAGTGTCACCTCATGGTTGAGGAGGGCGGCGTTGATGCCATAGGAGCAGCAGATGTCCAGCACGGTCACCGGCTGTTGTGTCGCGCGGGCTGTCCGCGTGCGGGCCGTAACCGCCCGCCGGAAGATGCTCTGTCCGTGATGGGGTGTCTGGTATTCCAGTGGACCCAATGACCGGAAATAGGCCCGAGGATCCGGCTGATCGTAGCTGTCGTCGAACGCTGTCATACCCTCCGGGACGGGGATCTGCGATCCCTGCGAGCCGTCGGCATCGACGTTCCCGTGTCCCCTGTTCCGCATCCCGCTCATGCCGGTCCCTCCTCGTATAGCTCAGGTCCGCTATCCGGTCAGGGTCGGTGACCCCAGGGCAGTACGGGAAGGAGGCGGGCAGGAAACCAGCCACGTGCCGCAACAAGCGGGGGGAGATCGCCGACAACTTCCGGAAGTTACAGAAGCTGGACGGGGACTGGTTTCTCGATATGGCCGCCGCCGAGGACCTGCCCGAGGGCCTGGTCCACGACGGTGAGCTCGTCGTCTGGGACACCGCAACCGGCCGGCTGTCCTTCGAAGCCCACCAGCGCCGGGCCGCCGCCCGCGGCCGCACCGCCTACGGCGCTCGCCGCGAAGAGCCGAGCTGTCGACAGGTGGTGGGGCCGACCCGCGCGAGGATCACGGTGGCGAATTGCTCGTGCGACCTCATCATCATCGACCTATGCCGAGACCGCGACTATGCCGAAGGTGCAATTGAAGTAGGTGGTCTGATGCTCAGGAGGCAGAATCGTCGTCGGCATAGTCCTGAGTCAGGTCGTACTCATCGACATCGAGGACGGCCCCGGTGTGGTGGAGAAAGCCGAGCACGTCGCGGCCAAGATGCCAGCCGAACAGCTTCGGGGCCTCGGCGGGGGCGTCACTGAGGGCATGGTCCTGCCGAATGGGTTCGTCGTTGAAGTAGCGCACAATCTCAAGGACGGCGCTCGGGCCTTGGGGGTCCTCGACGTCCAGGCGCCGAGCGAGAGCCACGATGGCGTCGGCGTGCGGGGTGAGTCGAAAGCCCCCGCGCCTTCGACCACGCCGCCGAGATCATGCGCGCGCCCCGCCTCGGCGGCGTCATCTTCGGCTCCGCCGACTACGCCGCCTCCGTCCGCTGCGGCCTGGGCTGGGACGCCCTCCACTACGCCCGCTCGGCCCTCATCAACGCCGCCACCGCCGCGAACATCCCCGCCCTCGAAGCCCCCACCTGGGAACTCGACGACCCCGACACCCTGCGCCGCGACGCCGAACGGGCCAAGGAACTCGGGGCCGCGGTCCTGGTCGTCATGGGCGTGCGCGCGGACGGAACCAAGGAGCTGATCGCGATGGCCGACGGTGCCGTGAGTCCTCGGAGTCCGAGGCGAGCCTGCTGCGGGACTGCCAGCGGCGCGGCATGCGCGCTCCCGTCCTCGCCGTCGGCGACGGAGCCCTGGGTTTCTGGAACGCGTTGAACGAGGTCTTCCCCGAAACCCGCCACCAAAGGTGCTGGGTTCACAAAACGGCCAACTGTCTCGACAGCCTCCCGAAGTCAGCTCAGCCTGCGGCGAAGAAGGCCATCCAGGACATCTACAACGCCGAGGACAAGGAGCACGCGGCCGCCGCGGTCAAGGCGTTCGTCAAGCAGTGCGGCGCGAAGTTCCCCAAGGCCGTCAAGAAGATCGTCGATGACGAGGATGAGCTGCTGGCGTTCTACGACTTCCCCGCCGAGCACTGGATCCACCTGCGGACAACCAACCCCATCGAGTCGACCTCGCGACCGTCCGTCTGCGGACCAAGGTCACCAAGGGCGCCGGATCCTGGGCCGCCGCCCTGGCGATGGTCTTCAAGCTCGTCGAGTCCGCCCAGGCCCGCTGGCGCGCCGTGAATGCACCCCACCTCGTTGCCCTCGTCCGCGCAGGGGCCCGCTTTGAACGCGGCCAGCTTGTTGAACGGCCGAAGACGACCGCAGCGTGAATAGGGTGGCGGACCTGCCTCGAAGTTCGAGAACATCCGGTCATGTTGGATGGCACGGCAGGACAGGCCCTTCCAGTCGGCTTCGGGTTCCGGCCGTATCGCGGCGACGAAGACCACGGCGCCATGGCCGCGGTGCGGCTGGGGTGTGTTGAACGGGACCGGGTCGATGTCCATTCGGTTGTGGAAGGGCTCCCGACAGCGGCCGAGATCGCCGAAGCTTCTGCCAAGTTGGAGGAGCCGTCCAGGAACCAGATCCTGGTGGTGCTCGACGGGAGCGTCGTCGGCTACTCGACGATCCGGTGGTGGCAAGAGCGGGACGATACGTGGCTGTACCTGCACCGCGGCTTCCTCTTGCCCGAGCATCGCGGCCAGGGCATCGGCTCAGCCATGCTGAGCTGGGCCGAAGCGCGCATCCGCCAGCTCGTCAAACAGCACGGAACGGCGCGGACGGCAGTGATCGGCGCGAACGCCATGGCCTCCGAGCAGGACGCCACGGCACTTCTGCGCGCAGCCGGCTACCGACGTGTCTTCAGCCTGGTCGAGCTGGAACTAGGCGATCTGCAGCGGGTGCCCGAGGGCAGCGAACTGCCAGCCGGGATACGGACAGGGCCGATCGGGACAAGCCACTACCGTGCAGCCTGGAGGACGGTCGTCGATTCGTACGCGGACACCGGTTTCACTCAGAGATGGCCTTTCCAGGACTTTGTTGACACCGCCGACCCGGCATGCTGGAGGGCTGCCTGGAACGGGAAGGACATGGTCGGCGTCGCCCTGTGCTCCATCCGCCGTCACGACCACGCCGTGGGCGAGGTGGAAGAGCTGAGTGTCCGGAGGGACCAGCGACGCCTCGGAATCGGCCGGGTTCTGCTGCTGGACGGGCTGCGGAGCCTTCGCGAGCAGGGTGCAACGACCGCCCGGCTGTTCACGGGCACGGCAAATCCGCACCGGTCCTACGACCTTTACGAGAGTGTGGGGTTCCGGCAGCAGAACGAGTACGTCCGTTACCGAAAGCCGCTTGCTTGATCGATCGGCCATTGGGCTGTCGGGTCATCCACAGGATTTGACAATGCCTCCCCACATGGTTCGGGCTTGCCCTAGGGTCCGAGAATGGATCAGGCGACTGTAGGACTAGTGGGTGCGGCTATCGGTGTCTCAGGAATGGCACTGACTGCATTCGTCACGGCTTGGGCAGCACGCTTCAACCATGGTCGCCAGCGGCAGCAGGCACCCCGGCAGGAACAGCGAGAGGCGTTCGCAGCGCTCCTCACCGCGACCTACGGGATGCAGGCCACGAATCCAAGAAGGAAGAGCACCTACCGACATGAGCAAGTCCCTCCTCCGCCGGGCCACCGGGGAATCTGGGTTCAACCGATCAACGAATCCCATCTAGACCAAGAGTGGGCTGATGCCGTTCATCGGGAAGCTGACCGTGTCGCCCTCCAGATGCCTCTGATTGCGTTGTCTGGGCTTCAGCTGTACTCCGAGGCTCGCAAGATCAATGACGTGGTGGAAGACCTCGCCAGGCAGGCCCGGCAGAACTCCAGGCGATGCCGGGCACACCGTTCGAAACCTCTATGCCAAGCTGGAAGGCGCTGTTAACCGCTTCACTGAAGCGGCGGCGCGCCTCCTTGCCGACACATGACGATCGAGGAGTGGTTGTCCGGCCGTTCTGGTGATCGAGTAGCGGCGCTTTACTGGTGGGCTCGCATATTCAACTGTCACCAGTTCCCCGAGGAACCCAACCGACCCGGTGACCGTGTGTGATCTCCAGTGGCGTATCGGCTCCACGTGTGCCCGGCCGGGCGGAGATTCACCCGCTTCGCCCACCGCCGAGCGGATGACTGATCATCTGCCTTGTGCGGCGGGACGGTTCGCAGTTTCGTGACCAGGCTTGAGGCGGCGTCTTATCGGCGGAAGTGGGTGTGGTGTTCGTGCAGGAAGGCGTCGAGGGTGCGGGGCGGGCGGCCGAGGATGTCGTTCACGGTGGTGGTGGGGGTTTCGGGTCGGGTAATGGCGAGTTGCTGGATCTCCGTCACGTGGTCGGCGAGCCAGGTGGGCATGTGGGCGTTGTGGATGAGGTTGTCGCGCAGTTCGTCCGGGGTGAGGTTGACGTAGCGGATCTGATTGCCGGTCAGGGTGGTCAGTCTTGAGGCGAGGGCGGGGTAGGAGACGGCTTCGGGTCCGGTCAGGGTGTGGGTGCCGCGGGCGATGTCGGGCCTGGTGAGGGCGGCGGCGGCGACGTCGCCGATGTCGCGGCAGTCGATGTAGTTGCAGGGCGCGTCGCCCGTCGTGCCGAGGATGACGCCCTGGGCGACGGTGGGGGCCAGGCGCAGGAGGTTCTGCATGAAGGCGTAGGGGCGCAGGATGGTGTGGGCGAGGCCGCTGGCGCGCAGGTGTTCCTCGACGGCGTGGTGTCCGCGGGAGATGGCGACCGGGGAGTCGGGTTCGGCGGCGGGTGCGGAGATCTTGACGATGTGTCCGATGCCGGTGTGGGCGGCGATGTCGATGACACGGGTTTCGAGTTCGACCTGTGCGGGGCTGTTGGCCATGGCGAGGAAGAGCCGGTCGGCGCCCTTGAAAGCGGTGCGCAGGGAGTGGGGGTCGGTGGCGTCGGCGTACTGAACCTCGACGGGCGGTTGGTGTGCGCCGGTCATGCCGGGGATTGGCCTGTGCGGGGTACGGGTCAGTGCGCGGACGGGGGTGCCGAGTGCGCGGAGGCTGTGGAGCAGGGCGTTCCCGGTCGCTCCGGTCGCTCCCATGACAACGATCATCGTGTGCTCATTCCTTGGTGACTTCCCGGCGGCGGGTGCTGCCGGGGTGGGCTCGGTCGGGCTTGGGCTCGTGGGGGCGGGGGGCCCGGTGCTGGGGTGGGCTATGTCGGGGATGCTGTGGTGGTGCTGCGCCAGCGCAGGGTGACGATGGTGGTGGCGAGGGCTGCGGAGACGGGCAGGTCGATGCGCAGGCGCTCCAGCCATGGGGCGGCGGGGATCGGGGTGTGGGCGGGTAGCCATTGGGCGGTGAACCATCCCAGCAGGGCCGCCGCGCCGGCGGCGGTGATGACGAGTGCGGCGGTCAGGGCGACGCGCGGCGTGGTGGTGGTCCACCGTCGGGGCTGCCCGCCTTGCCGCAGCCAGGTGCCGACCAGGAACGCCACCACGGCGGAGGTGCCGGCGATGGAGGTGCAGGCGGCCACGGCCAGGTTCTGCTGCCCAGTGATGACTCCGGCGGTACCGGCCATCAGTGCGGGGGCGGCGTAGGCGGTCAGTACCTCGCGCCACAGGGTGAACGGCCGGGATGGCCGGGAGGCTGCCCGGTTTCGGCTGGTTCTGTCCTTCGTTGCGGGCATGCTGGCCTCTTTCTCGTTCGTGTGAGGGAAGCAAAGGGTTGCGGCGGGGGCGTCAGACCTACTCCGCAATATGGTTAGGCAGCTAACTATTGCCTCGTAAAAAGGGCCCTACCCGGAGGGCGGGGCCAAACCAGCTGAGAGCCGGGTCAGTCGGCGGCCAGGGCCGCACTGCCGCGCACGACGCGGGCGAGCAGGTCCAGGAACACCGCACGCTCCTCGACGGAAAGCCCGCCCACCATCGCCTCTAGCCGCCCGAAATGCTCGGACGCCATGTCGCGTAGGCGCTGCGCCCCGCGCGCGGTCAGGACGGCCACTGTGCCCCGGCCGTCCTCCGTGGACGGGCGGCGGGCGATCAGGCCCTCGCGCTCAAGGCCGTCCAGCAGGCCGGTGACCGTGGCCCTGGAGACATCGAGGTCGACTGCAAGGCGCGAGGGGGATTTCTCCCCGCCGTGGTCTTCGAGGTCGGCGAGCAGGCGGTAGCGCCCCGTCGACAGGCCGAACCTGGCAAAGTGCGCCTCGGCCGCCCGGCCGACCCTCGCGCCCGCCGAGATCAGCCGCACCGCGACGAGCACCGCCTGCGGATCGACCTCCAGGCCGTAGTGCTCGACCTGCCGCCTGGCCTGGTCCAGCGTGGGTGCCTCGCCATCGATACCGTCCCTCGTCATGCAAATAATATGGCAGCTAACCACTTGGGCTGTCAAGGCAACTCTGACGGGTAGCAGTGAGGCGGATCCCGTGGCGATGGACTGTCGGGAACTCGCGGTGGCAGTAAGACTGGAGCCTGTGCCCGCGAAGGTGGAGGGTGTGCGGTCGAAGGTCAAGCGCCTGGCCGCGCGTGGATGGCTGGCAGAACAGCGTCCGGGCTTGTTCGGCGTCGTCGCTGGGCGAGGCGGCGGCTCATGACCATGCTCATCGACCAGAGGATTATCGCCTCGGCGCTGTCGGTTCGGCTTTCGTAGTCGCGGCCCAGGCGGCGTGAGCGCATCAACCAGGCGAACGTGCGCTCCACCAGCCATCTTTTGGGCAGGACGACGAAGCCGGTGGTGTCTCCGTTGCGTTTGACCACCGTCAGCGCGATCCGCAGCATGCTGCGGGCGAAGTCGACAAGTTGGCCGGTGTAGCCGCCGTCCGCCCAGACCCGCGTGATGCGCCAATGCCGTTCGTGCAGCCGGGTCAGCAGTCTCTGCCCGGCCTCCCGATCGGTGACGGAGGCCGCCGTGACCACGACGGTCAAGATCAGACCGACGGTGTCCACCACGATGTGACGCTTGCGGCCGTTGACCTTTTTGCCGCCGTCGAAGCCCCTGGTCGCGGTCGGCACAGAGGAGGCGCCCTTCACCGACTGAGCGTCGATGATGCCCGCTGTCGGCTCCCGGTCGCGGCCGGCCGCTTCACGGATCCGGTCTCTCAGGCCGGTCGTGGAACTCGGCTGTCAGGCCTTTGTCGCGCCAGCGTCGGAAGAAGGCGTAGACGCGGTCCCACGCGGGGAAGTCCGCTGGCATCGACCGCCACGTGATACCGCCCGCGACCAGGTAACGGACCGCGTCGACCATCTGGCGGTGGCAGTAGCCTTCCGGCTGTCCGCCCCGTCCCTCGAGCCAGCCCGGAACGGGGCGAGCGGCACGGACCTCAGCCCATTCCGCGTCCGTCATGTCCGAGGGATACCGGGGCTCCCGGCCTGGACGATCGCTTGCGTTCCCGTACACGTCGGCGAGGCAGTCACACCTCCGGGAAGACGGGTTGGACGACATGGTGGACAGCACGAAAGGCTGCAGCACCAGGGTCTCCTGACGCTCGGTTGGATTCGACACCCATGAGCTGTTCGGGAGGCCCTGCCTCATGCCCAGAGCACCGGAAGACCACCCGGCCGGGCAACCACACGCACACCATGCTCGATAGAACAACGGCTACTACTGATCTTTTCGTAAGTTCGGTGGGTGTGGTGGGTGGATGGTCAGGCCGGTGTGGGCGAGGAACGACCATGGCAGTTGTGGGTTGTGGTTGATGCGGTGGATGCCTGCTCGGTGGCGTCGGCGACATCGGCGAGGTGGTCGCCGGCGAGGTTGGCGAGTTCACGCTTCTTGAGTGAGGACCACAGCAGCTCCACCGGGTTGAGCTCGGGAGCATAGGCGGGTAATCGCTCCAGGGTGAGCCAGTCCTGGTCGGCGACCCACGCCCGCATAGCGCGGCTCCAATGGGCGGACAGGCCGTCCCAGACCAGGACCACCCGCTCGCCGCGGTAGCACACCTTCATCTGCTCCAGGACCTCGATGAGGGCGGCAGTGTCGTAGCTGCCAGGCTTGAGATGGAGGCACAGGCGGGCCCGCCGACCGGGGTCGGTGGAGTGGTATCCCAGGGCCCCGGCCATCGACGCCCGCTTCCAGTTCAGCCGGTGCCGCAACAGCGGGATCCGACCTCGGGGTGCGTAGGTGCGGCGGATCTGAGGCAGCAGGGAGACGCCTGATTCGTCGAGGAACACGATCCGGGCACGTGTGTTCATGGCCCCTTTTTGATCCGCGGCCACTCGTGCGCGATCCAACGGGCGATCTCCGACTCGCCCCTCTCCACCGCCCGCCGCTCGGGACGCTGCAGACTCCATCCGAGCCGGCCGGTCAGCAACCGCCAGACCGACGCCCTCGACAGCACCACTCCCGTCACACGCTACAGCTCGTACGCCGCGGTGCCGAGCGGCCGGGTGCGGGCGGTGAGTTCGGGCAGCGTACGGATACGGCTGCTGGTGGAGCGGTCGGCATACCGGACGGACAGGGTGCGGTTGCCGGCCGTTTGCTGTTCGTCGCGGAGCCGGGCGCCGAGCTCCTCGGCGAGCTCCAGAAGGCTCCGTCGGTGCTCGGCGGGATCGAGGACGTCCTGGTCGTAGCTCCGCTCCGCGCCCACAGGCCTTGCGATCGGCTGCGTCTGCACGGTGCGCAGGTCCTGGGCGTGGGCGTGGAGGGCGCGGCCGGTGGCGGCGCCGAAAATACGGGTGAGGACGGACAGGGGTGCGTCGGCGAGGTCGCCGATGGTGTGCAGCCCGTAGGTACTGAGCTTGGCCGCGGCGGCGGGTCCGACCTGGTGGAGGGCTGCGACGGGGCGCGGCCGCAACCAGCGCTGGACCTGGCCAGCTTCGAGGACGGTGGTGGCACCGGGCTCGGTCACGGCGGCCGCCATCGTGGCCAGCATCCTGGTGGAGTTCCGTCGGGTTCCTGCAGGGCTCGTAAGGACGCGCTCGGCTTGTTGGCGCAGGTCAAGGGTGGACTTCGGTGTTGCACGCGATCGTGTGAAGATTTGCCTGTTTCTCCTGGATTCATGGAGTTCCACTCGTAATTTGCGTGCTTGTCGCAGATACCGGGACTCGTCGCTCTACCTTGATCGGTGGGAGCAGCGCACGGTCGGAGATGGCCGGCCGTGAGGAGTCTCTGGCCGACGTCCTGACGATGCAGCGTCGTACGGCGGCCGGGGGCGTCGCCGGAGGATGAGCCGGCCCTGTTTCAGGACACGCTGGCGGAGTACTGCTGGGCTCGGGACGTCGCCGGTCTTGCCGCGACGACGCTGGAGCGGCTGGTCCAGCCCGTCATCGAGGTCTGCTCCTTCTACGGGGGTCGTGCCGTGGCAGCTGACGCCGGGGGCGTTGGACCAGTACGTCGCGGGGCCGAGGCAAGCGGGCGCACTCGCCGAACCGCAAGAAGATCACGTTGATCGACCACTACTTCGCGTTCCTGGAGCAGCGCTACGCCGGGGAGCCGGGCTCGGTCGGTAGCCCGTTGATCTCAGCAACCCGTCTGCCTGCACCTGGCGAGGACGGCGGTGGCGAGCAGGGCAAGGCCCTGGTTGAGTCTGCGGAAGTACGTGGCCCGGCTCATGTGCAGCCGGATCGCGATGAAGTCATGGCCGCCACCCCGCTCCACGTAGTACTGCGACAGGATGCGCCCGGCCTCCGCCTCCGTGGCGACGGCGCTCTCCACCAGGTGCCGCACGCCGGATTCGAGGAGTTCGCGCAGTGCGGCCGGGTCGCCGACCACGGGCAGCAGCGGGCTGCGGGCGAGCTGCTGCGGGCGGTGCAGGCCCTCCAGCGCCTGACGGACATGGCGGTTGAACCAGGCCGCGTCGTCGGGCAGCACCGGGGCCGGGGCCCGGGTCCTCAGCCGTTCCAGCCAGGGCGGCACGCCGCCCGCGGCGGCGAAGTCCTGCGAGTACACACGGCAGACCGAGCCTCCGCCATACACGTCGTGGCGGAGCTGCCCGTGCGCGCGGACCCCCACGTGCTCGTAGAGCGCCTGGTACTCGACGGACGGCGTCGAGGTGACCAGCCGGCCGCGGTCGACTGCAGTGGACAGCAGGTGCCGGAAGAGCGCCGACCGGGCCGCTTCCTGCCGGTCCTCGTACATCGCCAGCCCGATGAAGAGCCCGCCGCCGGACACGGCGTCCGCGTGCTGTTGGAGCAGAGGTTCGAGGACCGGCATGGTCGCGTCGCAAATCGGCGCGGTGGCGCTGAGTCCGACCGGTCGGTCCTCGCGGTCGCACACGACGTGCAGGCCATCGGGTACGCCGTGCAGCAACGAGCCGAGCAGCCGCTCGGAGCGCCGGACGTCCATGCCGCCACGCTCCGCCCACAGGCGCACGAGCCTGCCGACGTCGGACGCATCGTCGGCACGGGCCGGACGGACGTGCACGGGCGCCGTCACCGGGCTGAACAACCGCCGCACCGGGCCGTCCAACGAGGCGTACAGCGCCCCGGCCATCCGGTTGCTGCGGGTCGCTCCGCTGTGCTCGGCGGGCAGCAGCCGCGTGTGGTGCGCGGCGGCCAGCGTCCGCGCCGAGCGGTAGGCCACAGGCGTGCGCCAGCGCAGAGCCTGGTCGAAGACGGTGCGAAACGGTTCGGCCACGGCCAGCCCGAGCGCGCCCGGGACCACCACGCTGCAGGCACGCAGGCGGTCGAACACCGTCCCGTTCTCTCCGAGTTGGCTGAGCAGCTCGACATCGCACTGCCCCGCGGCCGCGACGAGCAGCAGCGCCCGCTCGATCCCGGCCGCCTCGCCACCCAGGCGCTCGCACACCTCGCGCGCCGCGGCGTCGGCCGCGGCATCGAGCACGCCCGGACCGCCGTCCGGTGCGGCGTGCAAGGCCCGGCAAAGAGCCGAGGCGAGCAGTGCGTTGCCTCCCGCGAGCTGCAGCACGCCCTCGCGCAGATGCGGTTGGGGGAACGCGAACCCGTCCACCAGCAGGCTGATCTCTTCGTCCGGCCACGGCCCGGCCTCGACAGTGATCACCTGGGCTCCCGGACGCCACGCGCGGTACGACGGCAGAGGCCGGCGACTGGCCACCACGACCGGACCGTCGGCTGGGAGCGCGAGCCGCGCCACATCGTCCTCGCTGTGAACGTCGTCCACCACGGGCACCGCAGTGGCGAGTTCGGCCAGGATCGCCGACTTCCCGCAGCCGACGGGACCCACGAGGTTGATCACCACGGGTCTCGTCACCGTGTCGAGTACCGCCTTCATCGCGGCCGTACGGCCCTCGGCCCTCTTGATCACGGATGGCCTGCCCTACCGACGCCTGTCTGCGCCGGTCACATCGGGAAGGGATGCGCAGTGCACGGTGGTTCTCCTCCATCGTGGATCGGGACGGCGGACAACTCCGCGGCCACTGCACCGGACAGTGCCTGGTGATCCTGCACCGTTGGCGATCGTCGGTCAACAGGCGAGTCAATTCAGGTCTGTTGCTGACTTTGAAGTCGGTTTGCCGTAGGGGCTGACGATCGGTGCACAAGCACCCCTTCGGCGGCGTCGAGCCGATCTGCCGCGTGCTGACGGCGCACGACAGCAAGATCGCACCCTTCGCGATGCCGAGCTCAAAGTCCTGATCATCCAGGCGTACGGGCCAACTACCGCGTCTACCGCGCCCGGAAGATCTGGCGGCACCTGAACCGCCGCGACGCAAGCATGGGGCCGGTGATCTTGCAGATGCGGCCGGCTGACGCGAGGTCCCGTAGGACAGCCGAGGGGCCGACGCTGCCGGTGTGCCGACCGCGAGGCATCCGCTGCAGTCCGGCAGGCCGGGAGCCGTCACGCCGCTGCACCGGCTTGGCTGCCTTCCGGCCCCGCCGTGTCGACCAGCTGTTCCATCGGCCGCGGCGGATCGGGCTACCGCGCCGGGGCCGGAGTGCGGTTCGGCCCCTGACGCGGGTTCGCCGGAGCCGGGCCGAGAGGGTGGCGGAAACACCCACCACGCAGTCGAGGCCGCAGCCGGCGCCAGGACAGTGCCCAGCCCGGCCCTCCAAACTTCTGACGATCATTCAGAGCCGATATCGGTCAGATGGGTTGAGACCCTCTTGAGACTCCAGCGGCCTGTTCCCTCGGTAGCGTCGTGCCCGTCGGAGAGCGGATGGGACCCCTCCTCCGGCAGTACGTGCACGGTGCTCGGCAGCCTGCACTGCCCTCTCGACCCCTGTTCAGCACGCGCCTTGTTAACCTAAGGAAGGAACCCACAATGAAATCGGCCCGCACGCTCGTGGCTGCCATCATGGCCACTCTCGCAGCGTTGTTCGTGATGACATCCGGTACCGCAGCTGCCGCCCTGCCGCAGTCCGCAGTCGCCGAGACTGTCGCCACCTCGGTGCCCACCGTGCCGAAGGACTTCTTCGGCACGGGCTACGGCCCCCTCAACATCGCCACGGAGGCGGCCTACCAGTCGGCCTACAGTCAGGCTTCGGCCGAAGGCTACCCGCTCAACCTCTGCAAGGTCACCGAGGTCCCGCTCCCCATCGAAAGCTTCCCTGGCTGGTACACCGCCTTCGTGAAGATCCACTGCACCCCGCCGCCGCCGGCCGGCTCCGGCCCAGTCATCAGCGTGGCCAACGGCAAGTGCGTGGACGTCAAGGACGGCAGCACGAAGGACGGCGCCCCGGTCCAGCTCTACAAGTGCAACGGCGGCATCAACCAGCTGTGGACCCTGGAGGCCGACAAGACCGTCCGCTCCATGGGCCACTGCCTGGACGTCCAGTACGCCAAGACCGAGAACGGTTCACCGATCGGCCTGAACTCCTGCCATGGCGCCGGCAACCAGCAGTTCGAGCTGCTCCCCGGCGGAAAGCTGCGCGGCGTCCACTCCGGCAAGTGCGTGGACGTGGACAACATGTTCATCATGCTGCGCCTCGTCATCCGGGACTGTTCCGACGCCCGCCCCTACCAGCAGTTCCGCGGCACGCCCCTCGGCCTCTGACCGCCCAACACAGGTGAGGGAAATGCGTCGGGCGGCTGGTGAGAATCCGCGGGCAGGCAGCGGGCCCGGCCGGTGCCCCGACAGAGCGGCGCCGAGGCGGCCCGGCGCGCCCTCCCCACGAACTAGCCGCGAGCACGCCGGTGGCGGGGTCGTGCGGTCTGTGCGCGACGTGGGGGCGGGTGACCGGCATGGGTGTGCGCGCGGTGCGCCGGGAGGAGGTCTACCGGATGCGTCGCGGCACGATGGCGGAGGGGGTATGGCGGCGGTGCGCCTGGACGACGGTCCGGGCAAAGCGTCTGGGCGGAGTGCTCCGGACGGCCGTCGCGGCGAACATCGCGCGGACGAAGGCGGAGGGTACCCACCGGTGGGCCGACCTCCTGAAGGCGACGATGCCAGGCGGCCTGATGCGTGACGCGATCCTGGCCTCCCCGGCGTGGCTGGGCATCGCGGCCGCGGTGGGCCACCTCGACGCCCGCGGTATCGACGTTGCCCGGATTCTGACCGACGCGCACGCGGCCGGGGTCGGCGTGGACCAGGCCGTCACCGCGGCCGCCGCCCAGTCGACGGCGCCCGCTCCCGTCCCGGCCGCGACTGCCGCTCCGGGGTCCGCCCCCGCTCCGGGGCTGGCCGACGCCCGGGTCCCCGCGCCTGCTCCTGCTCCCGGCACCGCACCCGCTCCTGCTGCCGGCCCCGCCGCTGCGCCTGCCACGCCGGTGCGGGAAGACGTCGATCCGTGGGCGCCGCCCGCGAGCACGGATGCGAAGCGCTCCTGGGGGCCGTTGACCGAAGGCCTGAACGTCCCCCGCGACCTCGACCTCGGCGACCGGACCCGCGCCCTGAAACAGCTGAAGGTGCATCCGGCGCGCACTCCCAGATGGTGTCGATGGTCAGGGACGTCCTGCCCGAGCATGAAGCGTGCCTCGTCATCGGCTCCCGCCAGCGGCCGCTTCTGGCCGCCCGCATGTAGAACATGGGCGAGAACGACGGCGCCAAGGCCGTGGCTGGCCAGCTGGCCCGCCTGGCCACCGACACGTCCTGGAAGGAGGCCTCGGGCTCCGCCCTGGTGGGCCGCCTTGTCGATGCGACTCTGTACTCCCTGGCGGTGCCGCCGTTGGCGCCCGCCGCCTCCGGTGTCCGGGTCTCCCCGGCAGCGGCCCGCTCCCGACCCACGACCACCCCCGCGGGGGCCGCCCTCGGACAGCCGGCCCCGGCCGAGCCCGCAGTACCCGTTCACCGCCGTGCCGCCGCGCCGGGGGCAGGGCGCGCTCGGTAGTTCCTGCGGGGCACTCGTCTGGGTCTCGCTGGCGGGTGCCCTGCATGCATTGAAGACTTTTTGGTCGGGGGTGTAACAAGTGGCGGGCTGCGCCGTAGTACCTGGGCGTGGCCCCGGGCGCAATGCGGACGGCGCTCTCCCGGGCACGGGCCCAGATCAGCAAGATCCGCAAGAGCGACGCGGGCGACGCGCGATGACACCGAGCGAGGAGTCCAGAGAGAAGCACACCGAGATGGCTCCGGAGAACACCGGAGCAGGAAAGGCCCCCATGAAGTACGACGAGGAATTCATTCCTGTTGCAGTGGAATGGGCTATGGCAGTCGGCGTCGATGGGGGAATTGATTCGGAAGACAGTGAACGGGGTTTTTGGGAGGAGGGGGTGGAGGAATGCGGGGGAGTCGATGAGCCCCTGGCGGATGAATTCATCGACGAATACCGAAGGTTTCTTGCTACTCCGGAGGTTCCTGAATACACACCGGAAGAGCTTGATGAGCAGTTCCGGCGGATGCTTTCCATGGTGGACAGCTCTGATGATCCCGGCGCCGATGGTGGACCGGATACTGCTGCGGAGAGCAGCTCCGGTGATTCCGGTGTGAAGCCGGAGTCTGGCCTGGACACCTTGCGTGCCGGGTCGCAGACAGTTGTAGGGCGCTGGTTCCTGCCTGGTGCTGCTGGCAGAGGCATGGGCAGCGCCGGGCTTCTTGCCGCTGGGCGTCGGGCCAAAGGCAGGATTTGGTGGCGGTGGATGGCGGCGAGCTGGCTCTGGTGGGGGCCAAGCGATGGGCTCGGCGCGCTGTAGGCCTGCATGACTGGAGCCTTCTGAGTTCCATGCTGGTGGCTTGGGCTGATCCACGGGGGGAGGCGGTTCCCGGCTTCCGGATGCGGCATGCCACGAGCGACAGCCGAGGCCACTGCTGCCTCCACCGAGGTCTCTTCCTGGCGTGGGCACCGGCAGCGGCTAGGAACAGTTCGGCGCTGCTTACCTCCTCCCTCTGGTGCTGGTTGCGCCAGACGCTGGGCGAACAGGTGGAGTTCTGACAGGACAGAGCTTCGTTCACGCTGGCAGGTCGGCTGGGACGGGGACTTGCCGGAGCTTGCTGCGGCAGTAGTCCTGCATGAGCGTGCCTCACTGCCACGGCCAGGCCGCGGTACCAGCGAGGTCGCAGCGCTGATGGTTGCTCTGCCTCAGGATCTGTGGGCAGCGCAGAACATCAGCCGAATCCAGAGTTTCTTTCATGCAAGCATTCAAGAATGCTTGCAGAGAGTAGATTTCAGCAGGTCTCCATGAGATTTAAAGTGCGCACAATATGCACTTGGGGATATCAGAGGTTGATTTGTTCTGCCCTGGAAGTGTTGCCGTGCCTGCGACGCACGGTCATTTCGCCGTTGCCCGCCCCGCCTACCTGCGGAGCGGAGGGCAACGGTGGTGGTTACGGTGCCCTCCGGGGAAATCATCCTGGGTGCGGGTGTAACAAATGGACGGCTTCTCCGTACTTATCTGTGAAGGGGCCGCGACGCCCGACGGTGTACGGATCGAAGGAATTCCGAAAATGAGCTCTACTCTGCCTGGGCAGGAACCTGCCGGACCCGTGTCCGACCGGTACCAGCAGGAGATCGCCCGGCTGCGCCGGGACCGTGCCGTGCCGCTGACCGTGTTCGGGGTCATCATCGCGGCCGGTTCGACGGCCTTCGTGCGGGTCGCTCCGCACTGGGCGAACCCCCTCGCGGTCGGGATCGCCGCGGCCACGCTCTACCTGGCGGTCGTCGGTCTCTACGTACGGTGGTCGCCGGTAACCCCTTGCGCCGCAACCTGCGGAGCCCGCTCCACCGGGGCCGCAGGCAGCAGGTGATGGCCTCCGGATCTGGGGGAACCCCTTCCCTATGGGCAAGGGGTTCCCCCAGGCCCCGGGCCGGCAGGCGCCGGCTGAGGCCGCGGTTCCCGCGCACCGGCAGGCCGCCGCGCCCGGCGAGGGGGCGGGTCGGGGACGGTGACGTCAGGGTGGAGCAGATGCGGAGCTTGCCGTTGCGGGAGGGCGGCACACCGGCTGCTTCCTGAAGCGAGGCCTCCACAGCGTTCACTGAGTTCGCCCGGGCTCGGCCGGTACCCGAAGTGGTGGTGATGGCGGCGGTCGCCGGGCTGGAGGCCGCCTTGGGGGACAGCCTGGCCAAGGCGGTCGCGGCGAGGGGCCGGGCCTCGGCGTACATGGCGATGGAGTCGCACGAGGCCCGGATGATCGGGGGCACCCGTACGACAGTGAGCGTTTTCAGCGATGAGTCTCCAGGGTGAGGATGGCTCTGGCGATTGACGTGAGTCCGGTGGGGCTGCAGCGGGCTTTGCGGAGGATGCGCC
>NZ_JBIAHP010000050.1:0-16441 GCF_042870715.1 Streptomyces sp. NPDC006463
CTGGCCATGCGACGACCTGCTCGACCTCGCGTCACCTTACGGGGATCACCCCGACTACCCCGAGACGTAGATCGTTTTACGGGACAACCCTTAGCATTTCAGGGGCACATGTGTCTCGTAGCAAGTCGTGTGAGCGGGCCCGGAGCGTGCTGGGGCCGATACCTCGGCCCCTGTTGCCCAGTCAGCTGCCGCTCGTTTGCCGCCGCCGGGACGAACAGGGGTTCCCTTGGCGGGGATTCCGTAGATTCTTGTCAGAATCAGAACAAGGGGGAGCCGTGGAGGAAAAGGGCAGTGGGTGCGTGATGGTTCTACTGTTCGCCTGCCTGGTGGCGGCGTGGGTCGCTTTCACCGCGCACGTCGAGGACCCGGAGGTGAGATACCCCGAGCACCGCTGCTACCGGCCGGGTACGGCGCTGGAGTGCTGAGTGGCTGCGCACTTCACCGGCTTGACGAACCCCGTCAGCGAAATGTTCCAGGAGCGAGGGAAGAGACAGAGCTGCAGGCCTGAGTCGAGACGGGCGAGCCCGTCTCGCCAAAGGTTCTACGCGGCTTCGAATCGGGTCACTCGATCCAAGTCCTCCAACGCGCCGGCTCCTCACACACACCCGACTCCAGGGCCTGCCGATACGCCTCCTTCCAACTCGTCCCCCCTCCATGCAACAAAACGCACCCCTGAGGGACCGGCTGCAGCCCATACCAACAGGCAGATATCACAAAGATCATTACGAACGCGGCAAGAGGATGCCTCCACGTAGGAGGCCCCGTAAGAGGCTGGATCACCCCAAGACCCTAAACACAACCCCGCACAGACCACTCAGGGGGCGCACCTGGCGCGTCGAGTGCATACGCTCCGCTGGCCAGCTGGCAGCAGTGAGGGGGCCAAGCTCCATCAGCCTGGTCGAGACCGCCCCCTTCGAAGCGGCTACCTGGGCGCTGCGCTCCACCAGAGCGAGCCTGCTCCGCAGGCTCCGGTACTCCCCGCGCTCCGCGCCGAAGCGCTGAGCAGACCCAGCAGAAGTAGCATTCCAAGCAGAATGCTTCAATCTAAATCAGGGCTAGACTCTGGAAAGATCGCCTCGTACCAGATCCACTGACCGCGACACGTGTTGTCGGCGATCAGTGAAACTGCGCACCGTCCAACCAACCTGCGCAATCGGACCCGAAGCTGGGAACTCCGCAGGTCAGACGACTGGCGTGCGCCGTACTCTGCGCAGATTCAGTGAGCCAGCACAGCCGCCAACCCACTCAGCCAACCTGCACAACCCCAGGTCACAAACGTGACGACTGCTCAGATTCACTGACCGGCGACAACCGCCAGCCCGGGAACGATCGGCCCGGCCTGAAGGCCGGGCCCAGCTCCCAGGCCGTGTTGTCCAACAGCTCGGCCTTCAGGGATGACCACAACCCGGCCTCGCTCTCCGGTACGCGGGCCATGTCGGTCATGCGAGCGTCGGGACATCGTCGATGAGGTCGATGACCACGGTGTCCGGGAGGCTGCCGATGGGGCAGTGATGGGGGTGTCGTCGCGGGAGGTGAAGGCGAAGCGCAGAAGAAGGCGATGCGCCCGGGCTGGCGAGCGGCCGCGGTCGGTGCCGTCGAGGACGAGTTCGGCGAAGGTGCGGCCGCTGCTGTGTCTCCAGCGGGCGGCAGACGAGTTGATGGAAGGCTTCGTCGGCGGTGACGTGGGGAAGCTGATGCGTACGCTGACGTCGCAGGCGGAGGCGGTCCGCGCGGTCCCAATGGTCACCGTCTGCGGCCTCGACTCCGCTGCTCTCCATGATGACGCTCGTCTCGACCAGGGCGTAGTCGAGGGCGTTGTCCGGTTCGGGGACGAGGCCCTGGTCCGCGGGGTGGTCAACGGCCGCAGGGTCCCCGGAGACGGCGAGGGCCCCCGCCGTTCGAGACGGCGGGGGCCCTCAAAGTGCCTACGGGTGGTGTCAGTCCTCTCGTCGTACGAAGGAGATCATCGGGCGGGTCCGGCGGACGCGCCGGTTGGTGGCGCGCTGGAGCGCCTGTCCGGCCAGCTTCTGGCGCATCTCGATGGCCTCCAAGACTCGGCGTGCCTGCAGCCACTCGTCGTACTCGGGGTCCTCGGGGCTCATGCCGAGACCGGCGAGGATGCCCTTCATCGCGCTGACGGTCGGCATGACCTTGGCGGTCAGGACGTCGGAGATTGTGGTGGTCGCGACGGGCTGGCCCCGCTTGCCGGCGAGGTGAGACATCGCGGCGTAGGTCGGGTTGTCCTTCCACATGCGCAGTTCACGCAGACCGACCGCGCAGTCGTCCAGGCTGAGGACGGAGGTGGGCTTCATGCGCTGGTAGGCGGCGCGCTGGGCGGCCTCGGCGGGGACGCCGGCCTTGCGGCGCTGGCGCTCAGTGGCGCACATCTCCCATTGCGGGCGCCACTCGTTGGGGTCCTCCCCGAAGGCGGTCAAGTACGCGACCATCGTGTCCCACGACGGGCAGGCTGTGGCCTTCGTGGCGCGGGAGAGAGTCGCCTTGGAGAGGCCGGTGCGCTTCTCCAGGTCGTCGAGGGTGTAATTCTCGGGCCGGAGCTCGTCGAGCTGCCGGGCGAGTCGAGCGGTCTTGCCGGCCTCGGTGCTGATCTTGCGACGGGGTCGTCCTCGCCCCATGGTCGTCCTCCCCTTCGAACCGGGAGTGCCTGAAGGGGAGGCGCACCGTGGTGCGCCTCCCCTTGCAGACACCTCTCAGTTCGCCCGGCCGGGCTGCTCGTCGGCCGGAGCCGTGATGGACAGGGGGACGTGGCGCTCGGGCTCGGCCGAGGCTGGCTCGGCCACGGTCGCCTCGGCCGAGGCGGACTCGACGGCCTTCGCCTTCCGCTTCTTGCGGCGATCGGCCACGAACAGCGCTGTGGCCGTGGCGGCGCCGACCTTCCCGGCGGCCACCGTGACGGCGGCCGCCGTACGCGCCTCGTATCCCAGCTCGACCAGGCCGAGCGTGGCGACGCCGGCGAGGCCGACGGCGCCCAGGGTGACGCCGACCTTGATGACGATGCCCTTGCCCGCCTTGCGCAGGCGGCGGAAGCCGAAGCCCCCGCGGCCGGGCGCGTCGATGACGCACCCGGCGCCGGCTGCGGAAACCGGGAGGTTTCCGTTCCAGTTGATCTTCAACTGGAGCTCCTTTCAGGCGCTCTTACTTGCTATCGACCCGGACGCTTACCGCCCGTTTTCCTTGCGTGTTCGGAGATGCCCTCTCCTCACAAACCGAGAATCGCACGAGCGCATACAGGTCGACAAGTTCCTGATCCACCGGGTACGCAATAAAGGGGAAGTTGATCTAGAAAAGGCTGCGGCTCGGGATAGCAATGGCCAACGCTTTCCTTTTTTCTTGACATTCGTTCAAAAGGTGGGCCGCAGGGTCACGAGGTGGATGCTTTGCCCCGTATGACTAGGTAGAAGCCCCTATACGGACCCTCGGCTCCCGAGTGTGGTGCCGAACATTCACCCTCGGTAAAGTAGCGTTCGACTCAATCGAAAGGCGAAGGATAAGGCTCACGTAAAAGAGGGCGCACTTAACTTGAGAGTCTCTCGCCTTTTCTCCTGCAGCCTGCCACCTTCTCTGTAAGCCGCGCAGGGAAGGCGGAACATCCGGCAAATTCAGTTGCGACTCACGCGTGTCCGGCACGCCGGTTTTTCCAAGCAAAAACCGACCGGGAAGAACTCGAAAATTGCAGGTGGCAGGGTTTTATCGACCGCTTTTTTGCAGGATGTTCGGCACTCGACGGATGAGACGCGTGCGCTTGCTGGATGACAGTTCTATCGGGGAAGGTGGTGGCCTCGGACCGACGGGGGCACCCAGACGTCCGTCCTTTCAGGCGCCTTACTTGACCCGGACAGGCGCCGCCCAACCTGGCCAAATGCCCTGGCCACGGTCGCGGTGCGCAGCGATGTTGCGTGCCGCCCCGACGTGAACGAACGACCGCTCAACCAGCAGTGATCCGGCCGGCACAGACGCCGAGGCCGCGGACGGCACAACGAAAGGGATTGCGATGACGCAGCTGGAGCCACCGGTGCTTCTGTTCACGCTCGTCTCCCTGGCCTGTGCCACCTTCGCCGCGCAGCCTCGCGCTTGCGTGTCCGTGCTCTCCAGGTCCCATGCCACGCGACGGCCGTCACCGGCTTCCAGCTGGGCAGGACCCGGCAGGCAACGCCGCAAGTGGGCCGCCCAGCTACACCCCGGCAGCGGGCCGCGCCAGCGCCCTCCCCGGCCGTAGCCGCCGGACGCCCATCCTGCTGAAGACTCTCCCGCGCCTCTGACAGGGCCATGCGCAAGACGGTAATCCACCGTCCGGACGGCACTTGTACGGCCATTCCCCGGGATGCGGCCATCAGATGGCCGCCGCAGCCAGAGCACCACTGCGCCCGCAGGCCGGTGTCATCAGGCCTGCACCCAGCCCCGCCACACGCCCGGTTGGGCCCTGCCGCGGCATGCCCGGCCCCAGACGCGCCGGCGAGCCCCGGTACCGGGCCTCAAGCGGGCCTGCGGACTCGCAGACCAGGGCCTGCAGCAGGCGCGAGCAACCCGATGCCAAGCGCTCGGGACGGAAGCGTCGGGGTCGCCACCTATACGTGCACGTCGTTCCGCGGCGGCTGGACGCCCCTCAAGGGCGGCATCGGACAGGCACCCCAGCAGGTCCCGGGCAGGACCCCTCGAAGACCGTCACCGTGCACCAGGCACCGCCAGCCGTGCAAGACCCCGCCGGTCATAGCCGCCTGCCGCACAGGGCCTGCAGCCGCCAGAGCCGGCGCCCAAAGCACCTGCTGACCATCCACACTGCGCTTCCCTGTCACCTCCCCTCGGTCCGGCCCTGAACCCCTGTTCGCACCCACCAGCGGCGGCCCGACCGCCCCGCCCCGGAGACAGGCGAGCCCTCGACGCCCAGACCGCCAAGCAGGGACAAGACCGCCGGCCAGCCTCATGCGGGCCCGGCTCCAGACCCTTCCGCCCTGAACACCGCCCCAATCCACGCCGTTCCAACGGCAGCCAGCCGAATGGACTCCAGGTGCACGGCCGGCCCCCACCTGTACGTGCACCGAATCTGTTTTTGCACGCCGTTCGGCCAGATCCGAAAAGTGCCGCTCCACCAGGCCTGGAACCATCAGCTGCACCACGGGAAAGACGACTCCGAGTACCTGGCCACGCCCACGCCGCCGTGGCCTTCTTGACGGCGTCGCCGCGTACTTACGGCGGGCAGGAGGGCATGGCGCCGGGACGCTGCCCGGCCCGGAGGGCGTGGCATAGATCTCATGCCCTTCAGCATGCTGGCTGACTGCCGCGGCAACCAGACATGCTCCGTGGCACTCTCGGCATTCCGACCCCGTCGTACTACCACGCTCCGTGGCAGTAACGAGGTGGTTCGACGCCGCAGGTGCCACGGCCCGTGACACCACGTCCTGCAGCCAGGCGGTCGACGACAGCCCGGACCTGGGGCAGATCACCCCATCGGCGGGTAGCCGATCGCGAGGAGGACCAAGCTGACAACGACGATGCTCATGGCTAGGAGCAGCAGCGGGTCGAAGCCCAGGCGCCGCTGCTACCCCTCGGACACCTACGACGATGAGTGGGCCCTCATCGAACCGCTCCTGCCGGTCCCGGCCTGCGAGACCGTGCAAGGCGGACGGCCGGAGAAGCACCCGCGGCGCGAGATCGTGGACGCAATTCGGTACGTCGTCGACACCGGCTGCAAGTGGCGGGCCCTGCCGAAGGACTTCCCGCCCTGGCGGACGGCTTACAACTTCATGGCCCGCTGGGCGGCAGCCGGGGTGATCGGGCAGATCCGTGACCAGCTCCGCAAGCGCGTCCGCCGGGACATGGGCCGATCGCCCGGGGCCGTCGCCACCATCATCGACTCGCAGTCCGTGAAGGCCGCCGAGACCGTGGGCAAGGACTCGCGCGGCTACGACGCGGCGAAGAAAATCAACGGCCGCAAGCGCCACCTGGTCGTGGACACCAAGGGCCTGCCGCTGTTCGTGATGGTCACCCCGGCCGACATCACCGACCGCGACGCGGCCAAGGAAGTGCTGTTCCGGCTGCGGCTGATGCACCCCGAGATCACGATCGTCTGGGCCGACTCCGCCTACGCCGGACAGCTCGTGACCTGGGCGAAGAAGTACCTGAACCTCACGGTCAAAACGGTGAGCCGGCCCAAGGACGCGAAGGGGTTCGTCGTCCTGCCCCGCCGCTGGGTCGTCGAGAGGTCGATCGCCTGGGTCATGCACGCCCGACGACACGCCCGCGACTACGAACGGCTCATCCAGCACTCCGAGTCACTCATCACCTGGGCCGCGATCACACTGATGACCAGGCGAATCACCCGCCGCACATCCCGCCGGACCGGCCAGCCCGCCTCACGCGAGGCCCAGCGGGACTGACCACGGTCACCGCCGCGAACGCCAACCGCGCCTTCCGACTCACGCACCCTCGCACGGAGCTGCACGGCCCGTCAGCATCTCATCCGCACACCACCGAAACGGATGAAGATGTCGGGCGACACGGAAGTGTCAGCGGTCGGCGACACGTGAGGTGTCAGTGACTCGCTGCGCGGTCTGGTCTCATTCCTGGCGAGCGAATCGGTCGAGTGCCTTGAGTACATGGGCGCGGGTTGTGTCGCTGCCCAGATGGCCTGCGTTGCCGACGATGGTCAGCTCGGCATCGGGCCAGGCGCGGGCGAGTTCCCATGCGGTGTCGAGCGGGCCGGCCAGGTCGAGTCTGCCGTGGACCAGCACACCCGGGATGCCGGCCAGCCGGTGTGCGTCGCGCAGGAGTGTGCCTTCTTCCAGCCAGGCGCCGTGGGAGAAATAGTGGGAGCAGATGCGGACCAGGGCCAGTTGCGCGGTCGGCGGGCGGTCGCCGTAGGGGTTGGAGGTGCCGTTCGTTTCCCCGGACAGGACTGCGTCCTCCCAGGCGCACCAGTCGGCTGTGGCCTTCTCTCGTACTGCGGGGTCGGGATGTTCCATCAGGCGTGCGTAGGCCGCGACGATGTCACCGTCACGCGGTGTGCCGCCAGCTCCCGCTAGGAAGCGTTCCCACTGCTCGGGGAAAAACCGGCCCGCCCCGCGGTAGAGCCAGTCGATCTCGGAGCGCCGGGTGGTGGTGACGGCGGGGATGACGATCTGCGACACCCGCTCCGGGTACGTCTCGGCGTAGGCCAGGATCAGGGTGGAGCCCCACGAGCCGCCGTACAGCAGCCAGCGGTCGATACCCAGGTGCTCCCGCAGCCGCTCCATGTCGGCGATCAGGTGCTGGGTGGTGTTGTGCCGCATGTCGGTCGTGGGTTCGCTCGCGTTGGGGGTGCTGCGGCCACAGCCGCGCTGGTCGAACAGGACGACCCGGTAGCGGTCCGGGTCGAAGTACTGGCGCGCCCCGGTCCCGCATCCTGATCCTGGACCGCCGTGGACGACGAGTGCGGGCTTGCCGTCCGGGTTGCCGCAGACCTCCCAGTACACGAGGTTGCCGTCGCCGACGTCGAGCATCCCCTTCTCGTACGGCTCGACCGGTGGGTACAGCTCGCTCATTTTTCGGATCTCCTGGCAGCTAAATGTGGACAAGGCCTTGTAGTAGACAACACGGCCGAGGTGACTCCGGCACCTGCACGATCGGCGGGGCTGGGCTCTCGGCCAGCGCCTACTGACACGCCTCATGTGGCTGACCACTGACAGCTCGTGCCGTTAGCCACTGACGTTCTGGTGTCGTCCGTCAGAGGAACGGGCCGCAGCCCCGGCAATCCATATCCCCAACATCCACAGGAACGCCCCTGTCATGAACGGCTCAGGAACAGGTACTTAGCTTGCCGTTTAACGTCTGGGCCGGTCCAGGTGGATCAGTCGAGCCAGATGAGCACCGCGTGACTGCTGGATGCGGCGCTCCGGAAGAACTCTGTCAGGGGAGTGAACAGGTCGCTGGCCCACTCCAGAGAGTTCCCATCCAGCAGCGCGGTCCACGAAGTCCGGCCGGTCTCCAGCGCGGCGACGATCGAGTATGGCCAGCCGGGCACCATCTGGTGCTTGCCCTCGCCCCGGCCGAAGGTATGGCAGAAGGAGCGGTCTGAGGAAGAGTCCGCGTCCGGCCGCAGCCACGGGGAGACGTCGACCGCCAGCACCAGCCGACCATCGCCGGCTCGGGGAAACGGGACACTGGTCAGCGCCCATCTGAGTGAACCGATCGGCGATCACCCGCCCAGTGGGTGACAGGGCGGAGGGTCGCATACGGGGTCATGGCCGCAGGAGGCTAGGTTCGGCCCTGCTTGTCATGGCCCTCCGCGAGCAGAACCAAGGAGTCTTCGTGCACCGTGCAGGACGGTTGATCGCAGCGCTGGCAATGGCGGCGAGCGCGCTCGTCATCAACGTGACACAAGCCAACAACGCCCAGGCTGACGGGCTCCTGGGCGACGGGCTCCTCGGAGGCGGGATCCTCACACAGCAGCTGTGTACTCCCGTCCAGTCCGGTGTGGGCAACCAGTTCACCGCGCCCCAGACGACCCAGTGCAACCAGGGCGCGTCGAGCTCGACCACGAGCACGACTCCGAACGCTGGCGGCCCCGTGACCGGATACGAGGTGCTAAACGGCTCTGATCAGTGCGAGCGCTTTCAATTCTGCTTCGTGCAGCTCACGTGCCCGACCGGAAAGAGGGTCGTCGGCGGCGGGTTCCAGGTCTCGAGCATTGCCGAGTACAAGCTCGTACGCAACACCGCGACCGAGGACGGCCAGGGATGGATCGTGGAGGTAATTAACGAAGCCGAACCGACCGCCCCGACCCTCACGCTGTTCGCGCGAACCAGCTGTGTAAACGTGACCCCATGATCCAAGGCCCGGCGGGGCGGGCGTTCATGGCGGTAGCATGCGCTCAGTGTGCTGATCCTCAATGCCGCTTGTCAGCCTGTTCTGCGGGGTTTGGTGCCGACCTTGTGGTGTGCGGGTCGGGTGTAAGACTCGCCGGTGGCGAGGACACGTCCGATGTCGTAGCGGGTGGCAGGCTGTCGGTTCTTCGAGCCGAGCGGTCGGCCGGGGCCGGGTCGGGTGGGTTTCGGTGCACCCGCTGGCGTGCCGGTCTTCGCCCGCAGGTTCCTGAACCCCCGGCGGACCCGGGCTGGGGTGAGTCTGTTCGGTTCCGCCGGCCGCTCCCACGGCCGGCGGAGATCGCACGCGAGCGGGCGGGCGAGGCGGAGCTGGGCGTGTGCAGCCAGGACGAGCCAGGTCCAGCGGTCGGCCGCTTCCGAGTCCCGCAGCTTGGGCCGGGTCCAGCCGAGAGTCTGCTTGAGCAGCCGAAACGTGTGCTCCACGTCGAACCTCCGCAGGAACGAATGCCAGCACCGGTCAACGTCCTCCGTGGCGGCGTTGGTGCCCGACCACCACAGCCAGACGGGCTTGTTCACCCCGCCGCTGGGCAGCTTCTCGACCGTCAACCGAATCACGATGCCTTCGATGATGGGCAACGGTCCCTCGTGGTCGCACCATGCCGCCCGGCGGGTCAGTCTGGGATGGAGCCGATCCCAGGCCTGTGCGGTTGCGGTCCCGTAGCGGTCGGTGTTGGTGACAGTGACCGCGGTGGCCTCACCCCAGGTCTCAGGCCGGCCGAAGACGAACTCACCGCCGTGCTTGGGCGGGCGTCCGCCTTGCGGCGGGCAGATCCACGGCACCGGGACGGCTTTGCGCATCACCCGGTCCGAACGGAGCCGGCCCAGCACCTCGACGGGGAGATCGGCGAGGAGGTAGGCGATGCGGGGTGCGTCGTAGCCGGCGTCGAGGACGACCAAGACACTCGGGTCGCCCTCCCGCCACTGGCCGACGTCCACGAGGCGGTCGACGACGTCGCGAATCTGTCCGGCGGTAACCGCGGCAAGGTCGGCGCCGGGCTCAAGCCTGATCGCGTCCAGCAGGGCGGTCCACGAGGTCCGGCCCGTCTCCAGCGCGGCGACGATCGAGTACGGCCAGCCGGGCACCATCTGGTGCTTGCCCTCGCCCCGGCCGAAGGTATGGCAGAACGAGCGGTCCGAGCAGGTATCGGCGTCCGGCCGCAGCCACGGCGAGACGTCCACGGCCAACACCAGGCGGCCGCTTCCCGTCCGGGGCAACGGCACACCCGCCAAGGCCCTCCGCAGCCGGGCAACGTCGATCCGGCCCCGGTTCAACCCGGAGTACAAGGCCCCGTGACCACGGCGGTGTTCCGGCGCGAGTGCCAGGTCCACGAGGGTACGGACAGGTCCGTCGGTGCACAGCAGTGCATCGCA
This sequence comes from Streptomyces sp. NPDC006463, assembly GCF_042870715.1. Classification (NCBI taxonomy): domain Bacteria; kingdom Bacillati; phylum Actinomycetota; class Actinomycetes; order Kitasatosporales; family Streptomycetaceae; genus Streptomyces; species Streptomyces sp. NPDC006463. The sequence goes on from NZ_JBIAHP010000050.1 coordinate 10,248, forward strand.
CAGCTCGAACAACGCATCGCTCCGTGAGACCAGGCACGCGTACAGCTCCGACCGGAACCCCGACACGACCCCCAGCGCGTCTCGTTGAACACTGTGCTCGACCAGTCCCACGATCCCAGCCTCCGTGCCGCAGCGAACCTGGTCACAGCATCGGACCCCGGCCTCTCACACGTCTGGTGAACAGCGGAAACGCCGAACAAGTTCGAGCCTCGTTCGGCTCCGAACCTTAAACGGCAAGCTTAGGGAACGTCGCCGCGCCACACGAACCGGCCGACGTCGCCGGAGCCGGAGACCGGTTCGGCCGGCGCGTACTCGGAGCGGCCTCCGGGGCCGAACCACCCGTGCTCCGACATCAGCAGCGCCCCGTCCACCACCTCCTGTGGCGGCCAGCCGGTGACGTCGAGCAGCATCCCGTCCAGGGGGCCGCCCACCAGTTCCACATAGTCGTGGCCCGGCCGCGGCCCGCGCTCCGGCTCGTCCGGCTCCGACCCGAACACCCACCGGTTCCACCACGCCGCATCCACCCGCCCAGCCTTCCACCCCGGGCCGGCGGCCGGGGGTGGGAGCCTGTGTGGGTCTCCGGACGGGTGAACCGCGCGGCTACCGGCCGCCCATACTCTCACCGGCCCGCGCGCTGTTCCTCCGCCTCCGCCCGGCGCAGCCCTCCCGCCAGCTCCGCGCAGCGCAGTCCCCCGCCGGGGTGCCACTCCATCACCGGAGCCACCGCGTCGCCGTGTTCCTCACACCACCCCACCGGAACGACCCCGCCGCACTCCTGGCGCCGGCAGACGCAGGCCTCGCCCGGGGCCGTGTGCGCCACCGCGTGACGCAACACCCCGCCCACCGACCTCGGCGAGGCCGCGCCCCGCAGCCGGGCCGGCCACGCCAGAGTGACCCGCAGACCCCCGCGCCCCGCCCGGAACCGGCCGACTAGCCGCGCCTCGCCCGGCACCGCCACCGCCTCCGCACCCGGCACCGTCAGTCGGCGCAGCGTCGCGCCGGACTCCCCGGCCGCCAGCGTGGCGAGGGCGTCGGCGTCCTCGTCGGTGGACCAGCCCGACGACCGGTCCTCCCCCTCAGAACGGGTCGTCGAGCCGGAACGTCCTCGTACCACCGCCGTGGCACGCCATCAGGAGTGATGCCGTCGGCGTCCGGGTGGGAACCTCGATCTTGTCGTGGGCCAGGAGCCACGCCAGCACAGCGGCTCGGTCGAACTGCGGGTGGACGTCGGTGCCACCGACAGGGGCGGGGAAGTCGTCGTGGCGGCGGCGCCACTGCACCACCGCGGCCCGCCCCACCCGGGCGATCTGCGCCACCCCCGCCAACAGCAGCCGGTATTCGCCCGGGACGACCGGGGCAAGGCCAGCGAGCGGGGACCGGCGCCCGCCCGCCACCGTGCGCGCCGCCCGCCAGTCCACCCCCGGCCACACCACCGGCAACAGAGCCACCTCCTCCGCGTTGTAGAGGGGCACGGTCGTGACGCCGCCGTGGTGCTTGTACTCGATGTCCACCGACCCGGCCGGCGCGATGAACCCGAGCTTCACCAACACGTCGAAATCGACCCGCCTCACGCCGCCTGGTCAGGGCCCAACGGCACATACCGGTCCAGCAGCACGGGCAGGTCCCGGCGCCGGCCGAGGGCCGCGACCTGATCGGGGTGGACGTCGGGGAACTCCACATCCCCGCCCAGGTAGACCAGCAGTCCCGCCTTCACGAGACGGCCCACCGCCGACGCGGTCACCCGCGGCCGGCAGCGCGGCAGCGGGACGCCCAACGCCTCCGTCAGCCGGTCCGCCGCCCACCCCGCGCCCACCAGGCCCCGCAGCGCCGCACGGACCGCCTCCGCGTCGGCGGCCTCCACCACCACCCGCGACCACAACCCCGACCCGGCGTCCGCCGGCGGGACCAGGCCCGTCCCGGCCGCCCACCGCCAGGCCGCCACCGGCACCCGCAACCGGCCCGCAGCCCCGTACTCGTCATAGCTCTCACGCCGCACAGCCATCACGAACCACACCCCAATCGCACAACGGGCGGCCCGCCAACCGGGCCGCGCCGGAAACATGCCAAACCATCCAGAATAGTGTCAATAGCCCTGGTTTCAGGCCGAGTTGGCGGTGCACCGCACAAGCCGCGTACGCGTACGCGAGGCCCTCACATCACCTGGACGGGTGAACCGCGGCACCCCCGCCCGGCCACCCGGGGGGCGCCGCCCGCAGGCGACGCCCCGGCTCCCGGCGGAACCGCTTGCACAGCTACGGCGCGCGGAACCAATCCACCGCGCGAGGCCGCGAAGAATTTTGTGATCAACGCGAATCGCAAAAAAGTCATTGATGGCGCGTGATGTTTTCCGCGTTCACTGCATAGAGCTGTTCAGGGATATAACACGGTGTCCTTCTAGTCCGAAAACCTTCTTAATGGGTAAGAAGGAAACGGGGGAGGTTTTTCATGATCAGTACCAAGAGCTTCCACAACGCCCCGAACCGCGACCGCGAGCACGCGATCAGCCGGGACGCCGCGCTGGTCGAACAGCTGAGGGAGGTCAACTTCAGCGGGCACCTGTACGGGGACTTCCAGCGCAAGCTGATGGCCCATACCTGGCCGCAGCTGCTCGGCATGGCGCGGAGCGGCAAGCTCGCCTCGGCCTGCACCAGCCAGTTCGCCGCCATGGGCCGCGAGTTCTATGTCGAGGCCGAGCACCAGGCGATCCTGCACGGCAACAGCGCCGTGCGCGAAGAGATCTGCCTGGACGTCCTGATGGGGGCGCTGAAGCCCTTCCGCGAGAACGGCCTGCGCGGCGGCGGCTGGGACCCCGAGCACAAGGACGCCCTGTCCCTGACCTCCTACTTCATCAGGCAGTGCATCTGGAAGTTCGCCGACGTCTACCGCGAGCGGCGGCGCGAGTGGAACCGCCTGGTCTACGACATCATCGCGCTGGACGAGGAGATGCTCTACCGCGTCCTCGTCAACACCATGCCCGAGCCCGACGCCATCGTGCACAGCAGCGACATCATGCGGGTGCTCAAGACGCGCTCCAAGACCGAGCAGACCATCGCCGTCCTCACCGCGATGGGCGACACCGACAGCCAGATCGTCGAGCGGCTCAACTCCTCGCTCGGTGCGGTCCGTAACGCTCGCTACCGCCTGCGCAAGGCCATGCGCGCGGCCGCGCGGAACGGCGAGATCGAGGTTCCCCGCGCCTGGCTGGCCCCGAAGCCGGCGCGCCGCGGAAAGGAGACGGCCGCGTGAGCCCGCAGCAGCTGCCCATGTTCCTCATGGCCGTGACCCTCGGCCTCCTCGCCGCCGCCGTGCTCGGCATCGTCGTGTTCGGGATCGCCCGCGCTCTGCGAACCCCGGTCACCGGCTCCATCGGCTGGGCCAGCGGCACCTTCGCCTTCGCCCTTACCACGTACATCACACTGCTGACCCTGGTTCTGCCCAAGTAGCGATGTCGCAGCTGCCGCCGCTTCATCTCCAGGCGCGCGACAAGCTCAACGACCGGACATACCGGCCGAGGGGCGCACGGCGAAGGGGCCGCCACCCCGTTGTGGGTGGCGGCCCCTTCGCCGCGTCGCCGGCCGCGGTCACGGAGCGGGAGTGAACTCCACCTCCGTGCCGCCACAGCCCGCCGCGATGTCCCACAGCCGCTCCCGCTCCGCCTCATCCACCGCCAGGCCCCAGCGCAGCTTCGTCGCCGTCCACTCCGCGCCGTACCGGCACAGCGCCTCCGACGACGGCGGCAGCCACTGGGCCGGATCCTGATCAGCCTTCGACCTGTTCGACCACGCCGACACCGCCACCAGCGAAGCGTCCTGACCGAGGTCGTTCGCGTACGCCTCCCGACGCGCCGCCGTCCAGCCGGAGGCCCCAGCTGGCAGGGAGCGTCATTCGAGACGTGCGGTATTCCTGTCTGGTCCAGGTGGTTGAGGGTTTCGGGCCGGCCTGCCCGTTGATGCGGTTGTGGCCCGGCAGGAGGGCGAGTGCCCCGGTTTCGATGGGCGTCAGGAGCGTGTGCCGGCCTCGCTCCGCTTCATGTAACCGCCAGGAGGACATCCCGCGTCCGGGTCCTCTGTAGGGCACATGCTGGGATCCTCTGTATCTCCGAAGTCCCCGTAGAGGTAGACCCACACCGTGCACGATGGATCCTCAGTGAAGAACAGCCGAAGGTCACTGCCACGTGTGGCGGTCTCGTCGGGGACCATGATGCCGCCGCCTTTGGGGCTGGCGTAGAAGGCCCAGCGGCCATTGGACAGATTCTCGGGATGGGCGCAGTCAGCCATCGCTTTGACCTTGTCGAATCCCGTTCCGGTGAAGGTGTGTTCCTTCGAGAAGGTCAGGGACGTCCCTGCTGGGCTGGTCCACGTCCCTACCAGCTGCTCCTGCGGAATCACCGCCGCATGGATGGCTGCGCCGTACCCGCAAGACGCTGTGAGAACTACACCAGTTATCGCGAGAACGATCGCACGCCATCCGCGCATGTTCACAGACCTCTCCCCAGAGGTTGGATGTCCGGCCCCGCGGCCGCACGCGCTCTTATTTGAACATGCTCAAAACTTGCGCTTCCTCCGGGGTCCCTACAACCAACGCCTCGCAGAGGGCGGGGGTCGGTTCCAGCGCCCGGACGTTGACCGGCGCCACCAGACCGATCCCGCCCGGCGCATCGACAGAAACCACACCAGCTCCCACGGTTGCGTCAGATGCAACATCGTGGCGTTGAACCGGGAGCTCCCAAGGCAGAAGGCCCCGTCATCACCTGGACAAGCGGCAGCCAAACCTCCCCGACCAGGTCAGAAGCGATTCACCGAGCCAGGCGGAATGATGCAGCCGAGACGACTCCGCCTACTTGCTGTCCCACGCTTCCGCGAGCGGAACCATGTGGTCAATGTCCAGCTTGGAGGCCTCGGTGACGGTGGTGTCGTCGTAGTACGACCACCACACCCCACCCGTCAGCGCGCAGCCCGGACCGATCTCCGGGTACTCCACCGCCTCCGACAGCAAAACCTCCGCCCTCGCGTTACAGCCATCCGCCGGGATCTCGCCGGCGTTCCAGTGCTTGAAGCTGGTCCGCTGGTAGCCGGTGCGGTCCTCGATGGCGAGCGGGAGCGCGGAGACCGCAGCCCCCATCGGCAGGACCTCGGCACGGAGTGGCGCACAGCGGTGTCCGCGGTTGCGGTGGCGGCGGGGAGGGACAGGGCGAGGGCAGCGGCAGCCGCAGTCGCGGCCCGCATCATCGTGATCATCACGGCGGTGGTTGTACCGGCCGCCAACACGGCTGCGACAGGCCCCGGACGGGCAGTTCACCCGCCCGGGGCGCCGGATTCACCGCCGAAACGCCACTGCATTCCCGCCTACGCCCCTCAGGCCACCGCTATTTCCGCCACATGCAGGGCTGCCCATGCATCACGCGGCAATGACCCAGGGGGGACGAAGCGCGAGTTTCCACGACCGACCGCCCCCCCCTCTCGCCCGGGCCGGGAAAGGTGAAGTCGTACGGGCGACTCCATGCTCTGGGCAACCTGTTCGAAGAAGCCTTCGAGCTTGGAGTGCAGGCGCCCGGTGTCAAAGGTCTGGGTGATCTCCTCGAAGGCGTCTGCCCACAGGTCCAGTTCGCGCCCGGCCATGCCGCAGGCAGTGAGGAAGGCGATCATCTGCTGACGGCTAACTGGCAGCGCCTCCCGGTTGACGATCCGGCTGGCGGAGCTGACTGGCAGCATGTGCTTACCACCCGCGAGTTCTGCGAGGCGGCGCAGAGACGGCGCGCCGGCCGCTTCATAGAAGTACTCCAGTGCCGCGCTCAGCTCCCGCCGGCCGTCGATGAACTGCGGCAACCCCGGCTTTCGCAGCTTCGCGAGTCTGCCCCTGTCGGCGATCCGGGCCCTCAGCCAGAGCCAACGCAGTGCTTCCGGATGACCTCCACACGCGCTGGCGATGGTCCGTACCGTGTCCTCGGCCGGGACGGTCTTGCCCGACGCCGCGCGCTTGAGCGTGGCTGCCGACAGACCGGTCTTCTCCGCGAGCGCGTCGTAGCTCAGGCCAGCCTCGGCCCGGCACCATCGCAGGGCTGCCGCCAGTTCGCCGCGTTCGGGCACGGTGTGGTCCACGGAGCTTCCGCCAACCTGAAGTCGCAGGTCAAAGGGCTGGTGTGACCAGCTTTCGCGGTGCTCACGCTGCTCGTGGACGGGAGCCCATTGAGAAGA
>NZ_JBIAHP010000051.1:0-16340 GCF_042870715.1 Streptomyces sp. NPDC006463
TGCGCCCAGGCGCATAGGGATGACAACGGAAGCACCCAGCTTCGATAGCCGGGCATCCTGGGATGAGACAGGCATGAGCAACTCCTCGCCTCATCCTTCACCCCTCAGGTCCCATCGGTCGCGGCCATACCTGCCGACTCTCCCGCACCACGATCCGACCAACCATGAATCAGCCGATAACGGGCCGAGGTAGACGAAAACGACCTCTGAGAATGGCGACCTGCGGAAACGTGATCACTTCCGGGCCTCTCGCAGAACTCTCACAGATGTTCATTTATGAGAGACCGTCATCAGCGCTGCGACGAGCTACCGGGCCTCGCCCCCGGAGCGTGCCTCCCGGGCGCGATGTGCGCGCCCTGAAGGCACGCTCACACGTCGCGGCGCCTCACGGCGAGCACGGCGAGTGCGATCGCGATCACCGGCCAGAGCGCGTACACGATCCACGAGCCGGAGACCGTGGCGGTGTAGCCCAGGGATCCGGGATCCGGCTCCCAGTTCTGAATCAGGCGCTTCCATGCGGCCGACACCATCGTGTGGTTGATGTCCGCCGACCAGCGATCACTCTCCGAGAACATCGGGGGCAGCATGAGCAGGGAGAAGACGCTGGTGACCATGGTCGCGGCGCTGTGCCGAATCAGGACGCCGAGGCCCAGTCCGATCAGTGCGCAGACCGGGGCCAGCAACGCGGATGCCACCAGCGCCCGGAGCACCCCGGGGTGGGTGAGCGGGACCCCGGCGTGGCGCCCGCTGAGGATGGCCTGGGAGACCAGGAAGGAACCGGCGGAGATGACCGTGCCGACCGCGGTCCACAGCGCGGCGGTGACGGCCGCCTTGGCCAGCACCACCGAGCCGCGGGCGGGGACGGCCACGGTGGTGGTGCGGATCAGACCGCTGCTGTACTCGCTCACCACGGTGAGGGCACCGATGCTGCTGACGACGAGTATCAGCGTCCAGTAGCCGGTCGGCGGATAGGCGTCGTAGGGCAGGAAATCAGCGGGGCCGGAGCGGGCGGCGTTGTCCGCGAGCGTGGCTACGGCGGAGGACCCGATGACGAACAGGACGGTGAGTGCGGTGGTCCACGGGGTGGAGCGCAAGGACCGCATCTTGATCCACTCGGAGGCGAGCAGGTCGCGGAAGCGGGCGGGTGGCCCGGTGACGGCGGTGATCGGGGGGACGGAGGCGAGTGTGGTCATCGGGGCTGTCCTGCCTGGTATTCGACGCTGTCGGCGGTGAGTTCCATGAAGGCCGCCTCCAGTGAGGCGGTGTGGGTGGTCAGCTCGTCCAGCCGGATACGGTTTTCGAAGGCGAGCGCTCCGATCCGGTCCGCCGGGAGCCCGGTCACGGCGAGCTTCTCGGCGCCCGCCGAGCCCTCCGGCTCGACCGAGGCGCCCGCCGCGATCAGCACGGCTGCCAGCTCGGCGGCCTGCGGTGTTCCCACCACGACGCTGCGACGGGTGCCGCGGGCCGCGAAGTCCCGTACCGACTCGGCGGCGATGAGGCGGCCCCGGCCGATGACGACCAGCTGGTCGGCGGTGTTCTCCATCTCCGACATCAGGTGACTGGAGAGGAAGACCGTGCGCCCCTCGGCGGCCAGGCGCCGGAAGAGCCGGCGCACCCAGAGCACGCCCTCCGGGTCCATGCCGTTGATCGGCTCGTCGAACATCAGCACGGGCGGGTCGCCGAGCAGGGCGGTGGCGATGCCCAGCCGCTGCTTCATGCCGAGGGAGAATCCCCCGATGCGGCGGTTCGCCACCTCGGCCAGCCCCACCTCCTGAAGAACCTCGCCCACCCGGCGCAGCGGGATGCCGTTGCTGCGGGCCAGAGCGGACAGGTGGGCGGCAGCGCTGCGCCCTCCGTGGACCTGTCCGGCGTCGAGGAGGGCGCCGACGTGCCGCAGCCCGCGCCGGTGGTGGTGGAAGGGGACACCGCTGACGGTTGCGGCGCCGGTGGTGGGAGCGTCCAGGCCGAGGATCATCCGCAGGGTGGTGGACTTGCCGGCTCCGTTGGGGCCGAGGAACCCGGTGACCTGGCCCGGCCGCACGGTGAAGGACAGATGGTCGACGGCCGTCTTGCTGCCGTAACGCTTGGTGAGTTCGTTGACTTCGATCACGGCACCCACACTGCCGAGAGGACCCCAGTCCGGACATGGGGCCGTGGGCGGCAATCGCGCGACCGGGTTAGCCCGTGGGCGTACGTCCCCGGGCCGATGCCGCGCGGGCGGCGGGCGGTTAGTCTCGCGGCGTGGACCTCATAACGATCACCCCGTTGCCTGCGCGCGTTGCGCACCACGGCCTTGTCCCGAAAAGGGCACATCGCTGATGACGAGAACGAAGGTCGTGGCCTGGGCGGGGGGTGCCTCCTACCTCCTCATGGTGGGTCTGCTGGTGGGGGGCGCGACACGGGCCTCGGGCACGGTCCACGCTGTCGGGTCGCTGCTGGCCGTGAGCCTGCTCGCCGGGGTGATGCGACGGACGCCGCTGCTGGCTCTGGGATTGGCACTCTTCGGATCAACTGCTGTGGTCGTGGGCACTCCGGGCTCCGTCCATGAGGGTCTGGCGGCGTCGTATCAGGGCCAGTTCTTGTCGTATCTGGCGGTGGACCTCGTCCTGGGCTTCATCGTCGCCACCTGCCCACGCCGGGCTTCGATCGTCGCCGTAGCCGTATCCTTCGCCGTGCAACTCCTGGTGATCGGCGGCTTCGCACACGGCGACAACTTGACCGTCAACGGGGTGATCGGACTCCTGGCGATGGCCGCATCCTGCATGGCCGGTCTCCTGAGTCGCGAGCGCCGCGAGCACGCGGTGGCGCTACGTGCGCAGGAGGTGGGCGAAGCCGTGACCGCCGAACGGCTGCGAATCGCACGGGAGCTGCACGACATGGTCGCGCACAGCATCGGCATCATCGCCATCCAGGCCGGTGTGGGCAGCCGGGTCATCCAGACCCAGCCAGCGGAGGCGTACGAGGCCCTGCGCGCCATCGAGGCCACCAGCAGAGAGACCCTCTCGGGCCTTCGGCGCACGTTGGTGTCGCTCCGTCAGGCAGACCTGGGCGCGACCGTCTCCGCGCAGTCACCGCTCGCACCCTCACCAGGTCTGGCGGACGTCGAACGGCTGACAGCGGCGACCGCGGACGCGGGGGTACGCGTCGACGTGCGCCTCAGCGGGGAACAGCGCCCTTTGCCAGCCGACATCGACCTGTCCGCCTACCGCATCGTGCAGGAGGCCCTGACCAACGTGGTCCGCCACGCGGGCACCGGGCATTGTCGCGTGGCCATCGACTTCGGGGACGAGGAGCTGTCCTTGGAGGTCGTCGACGACGGGCGCGGCGCCACCGGAGAGTACAGATCGACCCACGGCTTCGGCATCATCGGCATGCGGGAGCGGGTCGGCCTGCTGGGCGGCCACCTCAGCGCCGGACCGCGTCCCGAGGGCGGCTTCCGGATAGCAGCCCGGCTGCCGCTGCCCGCGCCTGTCGGAGTTGGGGTGGAGGCCCGATGACCGTCCGGATCGTGCTCGCCGACGACCAGCCGCTGGTGCGGTCCGGGTTGCGCGTGCTCATGGCAGACCACCCCGACCTGGAAGTCGTCGGTGAGGCCGCCACCGGCTCCGAAGCGGTCCGGCTCGTCAGCGACCTCGGCCCCGACGTCGTGGTGATGGATATCAGGATGCCCGGCATGGACGGGATCGAGGCCACCCGCCTGATCACAGTCGGTCCGGCAACGACGCGCGTCCTCGTCCTGACCACCTTCGACGAGGACGACCACGTCTACGGCGCGCTCCGGGCCGGCGCGAGCGGCTTCGTGGTCAAGGACATGGCTCTGGACGACATCCTCGCGGCGATCCGCGTGGTCGCCGCCGGCGACGCACTGATCGCACCGGGTGTGACGCGTCGTCTGATCGCTGACTTCGTCGGGCGCCCCGTAGCTGCGCCGGAGCCCTCCCCCCGGCCGGTCGAGGGCATCACCGAGCGGGAACGGGAAGTACTGACCCTGGTCGGACGCGGCCGGTCTAACACCGAAATCGCGCAGGACCTCTACATCACGGTGGCCACCGCCAAGTCGCACGTGTCACGGCTGCTCACCAAACTGGGCGCCCGGGACCGGGTCCAGCTCGTGATCACCGCCTATGAGATGGGGCTCGTCACGCTGCCTCGCTGATGGCGTCCGAGAGTTGGTTGGTCAGCCTTGGCTTGTCGTCCAGCGGGAACAGCACCGTGTGGTGCAGACCCAGCTGGGACCAGCGCGGCTCACCGAACACCCTGACCGCCTCAGCCCGGTTGTCGTGCATCCAGCGGTAAAACTGCTCCATGGTCACCAGCGGGCCACGACGGCTGTTCCTCGCGAGCCTGCTGCCCTTGTTCGGCCCAGTGAGGGCCGTGCGGCTGTTGAGCGCGTCGACCAGACCAAGCAGCCACGGCCGTCGCTGTCGGCGGCGTGAGCCGCTGCACGGGATAACGCACCGCTCACAGCAAGGAAACGGCCCAACCCTCGCCTGTCGGCGATGCCAGCGGCAGCTTCGTCAAGGTACAAATAACACTTCGTACCGCTTGCCGAAGTCTTCGACTCCGAGCGGACGGAGTGGAGTGCGGCGCGGCGTGAGGCGTACGCAAACGACCAGAACAGTCCCGACACCCTGATCGCGGTCTCCGCCGCCTCCAACCGGTCCAAAGCGGACAAGGACCCGGCCCAGTGGCTGCCGACGGACGCCTCCTACCACTGCACCTACGCCGCGACCTGGGTCGGTACGAAGCTGCGCTGGGACCTGGCCGTGGACGAGGCCGAGCGCCAGACCCTCCTCGGCCTTGCGGAGGACTGCCCCACGACCACCGTCGTCTACGAGCCCGCGGTCTGATCCGTGGCGGGACCCGGCCGGGGTGGCTTCGACCGGCCGGGTCCCGCACGTGTGGACCCTCTCGTGGCCCTGCCACCCTGACATGCCGGGGCCCGCGCTGCGCGCCGGGCACGGGGAGGCGTGTGCCGGGCGGGTGACACGCTCACGCCTGCGGCTGCAGCAGGGCGCGGCTGGCATCGGACCACCTGAGGATGGGGTTCCTGTTGTGCCCCTCGTCGAATGGAGCCACTCATGCTGGAGCGCAGGCCGCGCAAGGACGGTACCGAGGTCACCTTCGTTCTGCCGCGGGAGGATCCGCCGGGGCCGGTGAGCGTGGTGGGGGACTTCAACGACTGGCAGCCCGGCGTCCACACACTCCAGCCGCGCAAGGACGGCAAGCGGGCAGTCACGGTCGCACTGCCCGCCGCGACGACCCAGTCCTTCCGCTACCTGGCGGCGGGCGACTACTGGTTCAACGACGAGAGCACTGACCACGACGGCGCCAACAGCCGCCTCCACACCTGACCTGACGCCCGCCCGTCGAGTGCCAGGCCCTGCCCGCGAGCTGGTGTGTCGGCAGGTCCGGCACCGCACACGCGGTCCTACGGTGCGCTCATGCCCGCGGGCGTGGCATGCTGCCAGCCCGCCAGTTGGCTTTGTCGTCTCCCAGTGGCCTGGCGTCGGGGGCTTGTGCGCCGGTCGGTACCCTGGCATCAGCCGCCGTGCTGTGCTCGGGTGGCCGGGGTGCGTCCGAAGCGCGGTGCGCTGTCGTCGTCGAGCTGTTCGAGGAAGCGGCCTAGGGTGTCGGTGACCTCGTCCAGGCAGCGGGCGCTGAAGAGCACTGGTTGGTAGCCGCAGATGTCGTACTCGGTGGCGAGTATGGCGGGGATGTTCAGCGGACGGATCCGGGAGTGCCGCAGCCGGCGGATCTCCCCGTAGGACGAGAGCAGGGCCGCGCCGTACGCCTTGGGTTGTCCGCCTTCGTCGAGGATCCCGTATTCCAGGGTGAACCAGTACACGTCGCTGATCATCTGGAGGACGTCTTCGTCCTCGACCCGCATCGCCGCCTGCCCGATGAGGCGGTAGATGTCGGCGAAAGCAGGCGAGGCCAGGTGGATCCCGTGACCGAAGACGTCATGGATGACGTCGGGCTCGGGCGTGAACAGCGGCACGGCAGGGTGGCGGACGAACTGCACGGCGTGGAAGTAGCCGTCTGCCATCGACCCCAGGAAGCGCTTGTTCTCGACCACGCCTCCCGCGAGGGTGAAGTCGAAGCCCGTCAACCGCCGCAGATGTGAACCGACTTCGCCATGCTGCGGGATGTGGTCCGCGGGGATAGGGGCCTGGCTCCTGGCGTCGAGGACGGCACGGCACGCGTGCTCGCGCTGGGCCGTCCACAGCGCCTGATGGACGATGCGCCAGGTCCGCTCCTCGGCCTCCATGTAGTTCACCGGCGGTGACGGATCACCGACCCGGTGACTGCGGGCCCGAGCGGCGATGGCCCCGCGCCGCCGCAGGTAGCGGGGATCGCTGAGCCCGGGGTGCTCCACGGCCGCACCCAGCCGGCCATCGGCCGCGACGGGCGTCCGCAGATGAACATCACTCACGAACCGATTGATTTCCACCGGCACGAAACGGCACACCCGGGAGCTTGGCCCAGCCGGCATCGCCCCTGCCGTGAGCGCGGATGGCCGAGAAGCGCTCCTTGACGGACCGATCGCCTGCCCACGACGGCGGACCCCAGCCGCGCGGCGGGATCACCGGTTTCCCGCCCCGCCTGCCCAGACAGGACGCGGCCCGGATCGTCACCGCGATGACCCCGCCGTCCTGCGGACGCACCCGTGGCCGCCTCTGGCAGCGGCGAGGGCCGCCGGTGGATCTGAAGCCAGCCGGTCATCACGTCACTGCCCTTCGTCCGCGGGGGAGTGCCTTGACCGGTTGGTGTCGCCCGGTCAGAACGCTCAACGAGCGTCGGAGTGAGTGGGCACGAGGCGGTCGGCCCGGGACGGTGGGACCGGCGGCGGCAGCGGATGCCATTCGGCGGCCGAACGCGAAGGGCCTCACTATGAAGGCCCTGATGCGGGCCCTGCGCCGGGCCGGCTGCAACCCCGACGAGATGCCCTGAGCGGATCCGGCGTTCGGCTGCCCCGTCCTGGCCGAGGGGCCGCTCACCTCGGCTGCGAACCCTTCACGCACAGCCCTCGCGGTTGTCTTCATCAGAGAATCAGCGGTTCGGGGTCCTGCTGCTCGCGATACACGCGGATCCGGTCCCGATGCGCCGGCCGCAAGTGGCCGCCGCCCGCGGTCGGCCTCGGTGCCCACGCCGCCTCTGCCGGGCTGCGGCGGGCTGAAGGGGGCACAGCAGGTCCAGGGGCCGTCCCTTTGGGTGGTGGGGAGCTGTCCGGAAGCCAGGGGGGCGGGCATGGGTCTTGTCTTCGCGCCGACGTGCTCCGGTGCGCGGATGGTCTGTCTGTCTCCTGTGACGCATCTGCCGGTGTCCGTGCGCTGGCTCGTCCTGGTTGCTCTTGGCGGCTGTGGAGGGTGTGTTGGAGGTGAGCACCGGGCCGGAGTATGGGAAAGGGGGTCGGGGTGCGGTGCGGGCAGCAGTGAACCGGGAACTGAGGGGGAGCCGGATCTATGGATGAGCCTGTTGTCCCACCAGCTGTGTCTCGGCCTGGCTCTGAGGTGATTGGCCCGGCGGCCCGCCTGCTGGTCGCTCGGTCCTTGCGGACGTCCGTGGAGTCGTTGCCGGGCGCTATGCGGCATCTCGTGGGATGCCACTTCGGGTGGTGGGACCGACGCGGTGACGCGCTGACTCCGATGGAGAGTAAGGGGATCCGTGTCGCTTTGACTCTGCTGTCCTGCCAGGCCGTGGATGGTGAAGCGGAGCAGGCGGTACCCGCGGCGGTGGCGGTTGAGCTGGTGCACAACGCCTCCCTGCTGCATGACGACGTGATAGACGGGGACCGGTTACGCCGGGGCATACCGGCCTTGTGGACGGTGTTCGGCGTGCCGGCGGCGATCCTGGCAGGGGATGCGCTGTTCTTCCTGGCCAACCAGGTTCTTCTTGAGGCGGGCGGTGCTTTGGCCGCCGAAGGGCTCCCTCGGTTGAACAGGGCGGTGCAGGATCTGATCGATGGTGAGTACGCGGACGTCGCCTTCCAGGACCGCCCGGTGGTGCCGGTAGGCGAGGCTCAGGCGATGGCTCAGGCCAAGACCGGTGCCGGTCGCTCACTGTCTCGCTTCCGACAGCGCTTCCGGTCAGGCTCTGACCGGCCTCTATGCCATGTCCGGGCCTCTGTCTCAGTTCCAGTTGCAGCGGGCCGCGGTCCTCATGGAGGAAGCCGGCAGCCGCGACTGGGCGCGGTCACAGGCACATCGTCACATCGAGACGGCTCTGCGCCATCTGCAGGCCGCGAAGCCGGCACCCAGCGCCGCCGCCGGCCTGAGGACCCTGGCTCGCCTGATCACCGATCGTGACCCGTGACGGCCCCGTACTGCCGGACTCTGCCGCGCCCTTGGCACTCTCGAACCGGTATCCGCCTTGGCAGGCATGGGCCTGAGCACCACCTGTTCTGCGACCAAAGGAGCCGAACATGAAGCAGGTGCCGAACCCGCCGCGCGGTGCGTTGCAGCCGAGGCGCCCTTATCCGCACGGATGGTTCGCCTGGCCTTCAGCCGCGAGGTGCGACGCGGACACGTTCACCGTGTCCGGTTCATGGGCGACGACGTGGTCCTCTACCGCACCCAGAGCGGCGTGGCGCGAGCCGTGGACCCCTACTGCCCGCACCTGGGCGCGCACCTCGGCTACGGCGGCCGCGTGGACGGCGAGACCATCGTGTGCCCGTTCCACGGCTTCGCCTACGACACAGACGGCCGGTGTGTCCGTACCGGATACGGCACGCCACCTCCCAAGGCGCGGCTGACGGTACGGCACGTCAGTGAGGTCAACGGCGTCATCCTCGTGTGGCACCATCCCGATGGCCAGACCCCGCAGTGGGAGATCCCCTCGCTCCCCGACGACCTCCCCGCGCCGGTGGAACGCACCGTGACCCTCACCGATCACCCCCAGGAGATCGTCGAGAACCTCATGGATATCGGCCACCTGACCTATCTCCATGGCTTCTCACACGCCAGCGAAGTAAGCCCGGTCGGCTTCGACGGCCACCGGATGCGATACGACCTGGCCGTGGAGAAGACATTTCTCCCTCTCGGCGGTCCCATCGGATTCGACATCAGGGCAGACGTCCACGGGCTCGGCTACTTCTCACTGGAGTTCGACGCGCCTCGGCTGCGCATACGCGGGCGGAGTCTCCAGCTCCCCACCGCCATCGACCCGACCCGTATCCAGTACCGCTGGACGATGAGTCTGCTCGCCCCACACGGTCTGGGCCGACTGCGCGGCCCGCTGTCGCGCCTGATGAGCGGTGTCGCCGCCTCAGTGCTGGGCTGTGAGGGCGCGGCGGACTTCACCATCTGGGAGAACAAGATCTACATCGAGAACCCTAGGCTGGCCAAGGGCGACGGGCCCATCGGGGCATACCGGCGCTGGGCGGCACAGTTCTATCCCTCGCAAGACGCCAGGGGCCAGCCGTCGCACTCCGCCCCGGCCCGCCACGAGACCGACCCCCTCCAATCCTGAACGCTGCCGCTGCCGTCACCGCGGCCTGGAACGGACACCCGCGGACGGCGCAGAGAGCGCTGGTCCTCACTGATTCGCCCTGTCCATCTGCTTGAGAGGGACTGAACCGTGTCGTCTGCCGACCCTTACCCCCGCGAAATGCCGGTGTACTGCCCGTGGCCCGGCGGGCTCTACGCCGCCACCGACTGGAAGCACATCGAAGCTTCCGCCGTCGCCTGGTACGGCTCCCAAGACCTCCCGGAGCCACCCGAGCTGTACTCCAACACCACCAGCGGGTACGGCATGTGCCGGGCCTTCCCCGACGCCGTGGACGCCACCGCTCTGCGGCTGATCACCCAGTACTCGGTATGGGCCTTCTTCTACGACGACCACATCACCGCCCGCAACACCAGCGCCGCCCACGTACGCGCCTGCCTGGCTGCCTCCGACCGTGTTTTCGATACCCTCGGAGCCCCGGTGCCCGAACCGTGCCGCTACATCGCCGCCCAACGAGACCTGGCCGAACGCTGGCGCGCCAGCATGCCCGAGTCGACCTGGTCCTTCCTCGCCACCGGATGGCGATCGTGGATCACCTCCATCATCCCGGGCCGTCCCGTCACCACCGTGAATGCCTACCTGTCCTGGCGCCACCTCGACGACGCCAGCCCCGTCTACACCCCCATGCCGCTGGCCACCGGCAACTACACCCTCAGCAGCGAGCAGTGGAACGATCCCCGTGTCATCGCGGTCCGCCACGCCATGGGCCTGATCACCGGCATCGACAACGACCTGTCCTCACCAACCCCCGAACCCCACAGCCCGCACCTGCTCGACATCCTCGCCGCCGAGGCGGACATCCCCCGCCCCCAGGCCGTCCACGAAGCCGTCGCCCTGCGCAACCTGCTCACCTGCAGGCTCGAACACCTCGTGGCCGACCTCAACGCGAACGCCAAGGAACCGCTGGGGCGCTATGCCGGCCAGGTCGCGCAGATCACCCGCGGCCACCTGGACTGGTACGAGGTCACTCGGCGCTACCGCGAGCGGCCCGACCGCATCCCCCCGATCACCCTGTCCCCTGTGTCCGGCCATCCCGACCACGACTGCCACACCGTGCTGCCCTGGCCCGCTGTCTCCTGGTGGTGGAGTCCCTGCTGATGCGGCGCCGGACCGTCGAGGCCGAACCCTCACATTTCGCCCACGAGTTCGCTTAGTAGGAATGGGTGGTTCCGCCGCGAACGAGTGGCGCGGCGCAGTGGCGAGCCGTTCCTGCGGGCTACCGGTGGTGGAGGCCGTTGGCCTCGAGGCCGTACGGGCTGAGGTGGGGGGGCCGACCGGTGTGGGTGGCCGCAGACCGGCTGACACAGACGCTGTGGTGCAGGTTGCCGCAGTGTCGGCCGCGGGTGACGGCGGCGGTCGGCCACCCGGTCCACTGCCCCGGTGGCGAAGTCGGCTTCCCCGACGTCCAGCCCGACCAGGTCGCGGCCCTGGCCACCTGCCGCGTTCCCGGCCCCTACGACCTGTCTTGCGGGTCAGGGCGTGGGGTGGCGGCGGGCGCGGAGCCGGCGGACACCCTTCACGGTGTATACGGCGGCCATGAGCGCGAAGCCGACGGCGGCGATCCGGAACCAGGATTCCGCCACCGTGAGGTTTACGGCACGGCCGGGGGCGGGCGGCCGCGCCGCTAGCCGCGCCTGAGTATTCCCGGGCCGCTTGTGCGGCCCGGGAACCCGGGGGCGTAGCCCCCCAGCAGGGGTGATTTTTGCCCTCGCGTGGTGCGCCTCGGTCGGGTCGCGCCGGTCGGCTCGGTGGAGATCGACTACAAGCACCACGGCGGCGTCACCACGGTGCCGCTGTACTCCGTCGAGGACGTCGCCCTGCTCCCCGTCGTCCGCCCCCTGGTCGGCTGGCGGGCGGTGTACGCCGCCCGTGCGGGCCGCCGCTCCCCGTTGCGGTGGCGTGGGTGCAGATGGGTGACAAGACGAGTGTTGCGGGGGGAAGCCGGGAAGGCCTGCGGGGGAGTTGACTGCACTACCGGAAAGGCCGTCATGCGTCGTCTCGCTGCTGTCGTTCTCGCAACTCTCGCGCTTTTTGGCGTTCTCGCTGTGCCGGCCAGTGCCGACACAGGTCTGAGTGTCGGTCCGATCTCACTGGGCTTGCCGGGTGGCTCACAGTTTGTGCAGCTCCGGGGCATGGACATCAATGTGGGCAGGATCCTGGGGTAGGCGGCGGCCTGGTCATGGCCTGACCTCGCCCGGATCGAGCAGCGCGCCACACCAAGCCCGTGCAGCAGGCTGCGCCGTGCGCTGCGCGGCTCGTCTGCGGCCTGCTTCGGGTCGGGGACGGCGGCATCGGGTGGTACTCCAGAGCGCGTCTCGCCAATCTTCAGTGCGCACGGTCAGGGGCCAGTTCAAGCCGATCGCTCGGCTTTAGGAGCCGTATCCCAACCGAACGTGATCTTTGAGTCTTCGCTGGTCAGGAATGGTTTCGGTGGGACGAGGGAGAGATCCTGCGTCCTGTTTCCGTCTGATCGTCGTGGTGCGCGCGGTGGCGTCGATTCTGGGTTTGCTGGAGGAGCGCGAGGCGGCTGCTCGTGTGCGGGCCGAAGAGCTTCGGGAGGCCGCGGCGTTGGCGGCTGCAGCGCTGGAGGCCGCTGAGGTCGAGTTGGAGCGGCGGGTGATCGCGCGTGAGGAACTCGTTGATGCCCTGGCCGTGTCCGCAGCCGAGACCGCCGTCGTCACGGAGGACGGAGAGGAGAAGGTCGCGCCGCCCGAGCCCGGCCCTGAGCCCGTGGCCGCGTCGGTGCCGGGGGCTGTGGTGCCTGCGTGGCGGGAGGGGCTGTCGGTGTCGGTCCTCTCGCCGGACAATCAGCGGATCTTGAATGTGCTCCAGGACCGGCCGAGCCCGGAGCCGGTGCGTGCCAGGGACATCGCGGAGGCGCTGGGGATCGATACGACAGTGCCGGCGAAGGTTGAAGGAGTGCGCTCAAAGGCGAAACGCCTGGGCGAGCGTGGCTGGTTGCTCCTGGAGGCATCGGGGATGTTCAGTGCCGGACGGCGGCTCGTGGCCGGGCCAGTCGGCGCCCCATCCGCGTGATCATCGAGAACAGGATCATCGCCTCGCTGGTCGCGGGCAGGTCTCGTAGTCCCTGGCCAGACGCCTCGAATGTATCAACCAGCTCAGCGTCCTCTCTACCACCCACCGTCGCGGTAGCACCACGAACCCCTCCATGTCGTCGGTACGTTTGACGATCTCGAGGGTGAGCGCGAGCTTCTCCCGGCACCAGTCGATCAGGCCGCCGGTGTAGCCGCCGTCGGCCCAGACCAGGGTGATGTCCCGGTGCAGGCTCCGCAGCCGGGCCAGCAGGGGAGGGCTGCCTCGCGGTCGCCCATGTTCGCGGCCGTCACCGCGACGACCAGGATCAGATCGAGACAATCTGATCACGTGGCGCTTCCGCCCGTTGACCTGCTTGCCTCCGTCGCAGCCGCGTGAGGCGGCGGGCACCGAGGCGGCCGCCTTCACCGACTGCGCGTCGATGATCCCCGCGCTGGGTTCCGCCTCGCGACCTTCCCGCTTTCGAACGTTCTCCCGCAGCCGGTCGTGGAACTCGGCGATCAGCTCGTTCTCGCGCCAGCGGCGGAAGAAGGCATAGACCCGGGCCCAGGCGGGGAAGTCCACCGGCATCGACCGCCAGGAGATCCCGCCCGTGACGAGGTAGCGGATCGCGTCCAGCGTCTGACGGTGGCAGTAGCCCTCGGGCTGCCCGCCCCGGCCCCCCAGCCAGGCCGGGACCGGTAGGAGAGGACGGACCGCCGCCCACTCCTCGTCCGACATGTCCGAGGGGTAGTGCGGCTTCCGGGCGGGATGATCGGCCGCGTTGCCGTACACGTGCGCGAGGCAATCGCACGACACGTCGGACGAGTTGAAATGGGCGGGCGCAGGCGCGTACAACTGCGGCAACAGGGCCTCCGGGTACTCGGTTAAGGATTCGCATCCCCGAGCTACCAGGAGGCCCTGCCTTCATGCACCGGCCGTCCGGAGATCACTCACGCGGGAAACCTGTTCGACCCGCACGTTCCAAGATCGGTCGAGATGCGGCTTCTCAGTCTCGGGGCCCGTCCGTGCGGCTGAGCACGCCACTGAGACTGGCCGGGAAGGGATCCCGCCGAGTATGGGGCAGCGGCACCTCGACCAGCTTGCCGTCGTAGAGCATCCACAGCCCGAAGCAGTCGTCGTCCTCGTCGCGGATCATGACCTGTACCGACCACGGGTAGGGCCAGGGCAGCGATTCCAGGTGGGCCAGCAGCCCGGTCCAGTTGTGGCGGATGAACTGGATCACCCAGGCGTAGCACTCCTCGGACCGCCCGCCCAATCCGGCGAACACGTAGTCGTCGACCCGGGTGAAGCACTGGTACCACTCGCGGTCCTCGTCGGGACGCGTCAGCGGCTCCATCACCTCCTCCGCTCTCCGCGCCAACACGATGACCTCGGCGTATCTACTCATGCCCAGAGTATGAAGGTATCCAGGCTGGCTGCTTCCGCTTGTTCGTGAGGGGCCCCGAGCTACCGAGAGTCCCTGCCCTGATGCACCAACAGCCGGAAGACCACCCCAGGAACCCTGTTCGACCTCCACGTTCCATGATCGGTTGAGATACAGCTACTCACGGCCCGCGGCGAGGTCCTCGGAGCTCCAGCTGTTGCCACCATCCCGGCTCACCAGCGGAGCCCCAGCGCTCAGGACCGCGACGAGGAACTCCCCGTTGTGATGTGCGGACAACGACCGGACGGACTCACCCGCCGACACCCCGGTTGCCAGCCGCTGCCAGGACGCGCCCTTGTCGTCGGTGCGGAAAATGCTGCTCTCGTGTGCTCCGGGCAGGGCGGTGGTGGACAGCCGCCACCGCGCCCGATTCGAATGGCTGGCGACGAGGCAGCTCGCCACCGGGTAGCGGGTGGGCGGCTTGATGGCCTGCCAGGTGTTCCCGCCGTCCTGACTCCAGAAGCCGCCCCCCGTGGAAGGAGAGGAAACCAGCACCGTGGAAGTATCCCCGGGCCCTGAAATGCACTCGACTGTCGCAGCCGACTGGTAGGGGCCGACAGCCTTCCACTAAAACTCCCCCGCCGCTGGTGCCGCACTCGCAGACATCACATCTCCCTGCCTTGGCCAAGAGGCCCCGGGACACCGGAGACCCATCGCTGAAAGTAGCGTCCTGAACGCCGTACGTAGTCCAAGCGAAACTTCCAGCCACACTCGTCCTGCCAACTGCCCTAGGCCGTGTCCGATGGGTCCTGTGACTCGCCTCGCGCTGGATCGTTGCGGTCGGTGTGGAGCGAGGGGATCTTTCAGATGACGAGCGGATGCGGCTGGAGCGGCATCTGCCGCGTAACCACGGTCGGGGTCGATGAAGACCCTGTCGGCGCACATACAGCCGATGGTGGTGCAGGCCCTGGTGACGGCTTTCCAGCGGTCGCTGTGGGAGGAACTGAGGGCGGCGTTCACCTCGGAGACCGAGTGAACGCCGCCTGCGGGTGCTCTGCTCGCGGGCTCACACACCGCCCGCGAAGAACGTCCAGCCCGAGGAGACCCCGGCGAGTGGTCCGACGTTGGCGTAGGTGTTCCTGCTGAGCTTGGAGGTCCACGCGGTGCCGTCCGTCTTGTAGAAGATCAGGCTGTCCGAGGTCCGGCCCTCCTCCTCCCACATGCCCGACGTGCCGATGTCGCGGAACCCGCCGAGCCTGCCGTCGGTCGCCGTGGCGATGCGGTACCGGAGCCCCGAACCGTTGTCCGCCAGGGCCAGGACCGTGTCCTTGGTCGCGACCAGGGTACCCAGGTCCTCGGTGCCCCTGCCGTTCACATGCGTGTAGACGCCGCCCTTGAGGGTCCCGTACCCGACTTCGCCGGGCTTCGTGAAGACCGCCGTGTCACACGAGGCGGCGATGGACTCCCAGCCCGTGCTGAAGTTGTCGTACGAGCGGACGTGCTGGTACCGGCCGTTCTTCAGTGTGCCCGTGCCCCCTTGGCCGTTGTCGGCGTTGTAGAAGAGGGCCGAGTCGCCCGACGCCACGACGTTGGTCCAGCCCGTCGAGAAGTTGTCGTAGGTCTGGACGCGGGTGTACTTCCCTCCCTTGAAGGTGCCGCTCTCCCCAGCTCCGGTGTCGGCGTTGTAGAACAGCATCGAGTCGCGGCTCGCGATGCCGTGCGTGTACCCGTCGGGAACCTCGATGTTCGAGCCGTAGCGCCAGTGCCCGGCCGACAGGGTGCCGGTGCCCACGGCTCCGGTGTCCTTGTTGTAGCCGAGGAGCGAGGTGCTCGGGGTCGTCTGGTTGCAGAACGCCGAAGCAGCGGCGGCGGGCGTCGCCGGAACGGCTGGCATGACGGCCATCACGGAAGTGGCAAGTGCGGCCATCAGGGTTTTCTTCATGGGTCTCCCCGCTTCTTCGCACGTGAACGGGTGATCCCCCCAGCTGTGCACGGTCGGAGAAGGACACGTGCCCTGTTCATCGTGCGCCGCGTCCGGCGCCCTCGCATCTCGGGCGCCGGACACGCGCGAGGGGGCTCGCCGGCTAGGGGCTGTCCGATGGGGCGTGTGACGCTCCTGCTGGGAACTCGTTCTGTGGGACATGGGGCGGGGAGATCTTTCGGATGAAGAGTGGGATCGGCTAGAGGTTCTGGAACACATTCTCAAGAGGTCGTTTTCGTCTACCTCGGCCCGTTATCGACTGATTCATGGTTGGTCGGATCGTGGTGCGGGAGAGTCGGCAGGTGTGGCCGCGACCGATGGGACCTGAGGGGTGACGGATGAGGCGAGGAGTTGCTCGTGCCTGTCTCATCCCAGGATGCCCGGCTATCGAAGCTGGGTGCTTCCGTTGTCATCCCTATGCGCCTGGGCGCG
>NZ_JBIAHP010000052.1:0-16275 GCF_042870715.1 Streptomyces sp. NPDC006463
GTACCGAAGTTGGGACGCGCAGCCCGTCCCGCTGGCCGGCACATGACATCCTGCCCCAATGCTCCTGAACGATCTCTCCAGCAGTGTCGACCTCCGCCCAGTGCGATATCAGTTCGCCACCGTTCGGGGCGACTCGTACGACGACAACTGGCTGGTCATTGACGGCACGGTGATGACTCCTGAGGGAAGCTGGTCCTTCGCCGATCCGTGTCTGCTGACCGATGAGGCCCGCCAGGTGTCCGCGTGGCTGCGCGCGGTGGCCGCGGGGACGGTGGACGTCACCAAACCTGATGCCGAAGGTGAGCTGTCGCCAGACACGTGGTTCATCGAGCCGGTTGTGGCTTTCAGTCTCGCCGATCGAATCGAAGGTGGGACCGCAGTGGTTCGCATTCATCTGTCCCTCGAGGCGGCACCTCCATGGCAGCAGGGTGAGGACGGGGCTGACATCTACCACGTCGTGGAGGTCAGGTTGGACGCCGCAGCGCTGCTTCACGCGGCTGACCAGTGGGATCTCTCTCTGGCTTCCCTCCCGGCCCGCTGATCCAGACACCTGACATCCCCGTACAACCGATTCCCACCTGCTGGGGCCGGATGACCCTCTACGATCCTGTGCATGCTGGATCCCGAGCTGCTGGAACGGATCACCGCGCGGCGCGCAGAACTGGACGAACTCGAAGAACAGCTGGCCAACCAGCTTGTGGAAGTGCGGGCCGAACGGGATGAACTCGCCGTCGCCGAACGCGTCCTTGAACGGATGACCGGGCAGCTCGCCGAAGAGCGTTCCTCAGCCCGGCCGATGCCGGGGCAGGTGGGCGGACGGGCGGTGATGCTCATCCCACACCGCAAGCCGAACGTGGAAGAAGAAGCTCTGCCGTGGGAGGTCCGTACTGGTCGCGACCATGGCGAAGGGCGCCCGTTGGTCAGTGTGTGAAGACAAACCTGGACGCCCTTGCCTCGTCGCCGGATCGGGCGACCCCCGAAACTGACGGACGCCGAACTGCTGTGCCTGGCGGTCGCCCAGGTCCTTCTCGGGTTTCCCTCGGCCCGGCACTGGATCCGCTTCGCCCATGCCCGGCTGGGCCACCTGTTCCGCTACCTTCCCCAGCAGTCCGCCTACAACAAGCGGCTGAACGCCGCCGGGCCGCTGATCAGCCGTGTGATTGAGGCCCTGGCCCGGCAGGTGCCGACCTGGAACGACGACCTGCGGCTGATCGACTCAGGCCGCACGTAGCCGCTCCCGTATGTCGTGGAACCGGGCGACGGCTTCTCCCAGCGTCTCGACCAGGAAGTCGCCGACGCCTTTCGCTGCCCTGCGGACCACACCGATAGGAGAGCAATACCACTACCTGATTCCAGCATCCTCATCCGAATAGTAGTGCTCAATCACTTCTGCGTAGGAATGGGCGAAGGCCTGACTCCTGGCCACGGCTTCGTCCGGGAGATCACCAGCCAGAGCATCAGTGCCGCGCGTCTCTCCCTCAAGGGAGTAAAGATCCACGACACTCCGCTCCGCCTCCTCACCCATCTCCTGGTGTGCCTCAGCAAGCTCATCAGCCCGCTCGTAGACTCCTGCCAACATCCCAGAATCTTCAGGATCCGCCAGGTAATCAAAGACTTCCGAGGCAAAATTCAGGTGATCGGCGATCTCGGCTTCGAACGGGGGCCCATCGGGATCACATCCCTCCAACGCGGAGACGATGGTGTCCCGGATGGTTTCGAACCCCTCTGGTAGGGAGCCCTCCTGGGCGATTGAGATGGCAGCATCAACCGCCCCTGAGAGGGCGATCCTTGCATTGC
The DNA here is from genome assembly GCF_042870715.1 of Streptomyces sp. NPDC006463. Lineage (NCBI taxonomy): Bacteria > Bacillati > Actinomycetota > Actinomycetes > Kitasatosporales > Streptomycetaceae > Streptomyces > Streptomyces sp. NPDC006463. The sequence goes on from NZ_JBIAHP010000052.1 coordinate 1,798, forward strand.
CAAACCAACGCAGAAACTTAGGATCCCCGTGGAAGCTGCAGTATCGAATAACGAGAAGAGAGGCTGCCTTCCTCCGCCCCGCAGCATCGAGCTGCGAGATCTGAGCCACCACTTGCGAAACGCCAGCCACTATTTGAACATCCTTTCACCCCAGTACGTGAAGAATCCAGCCGCTGTTTTCAATCTCCCCATATGGGTAGGGCCAACTAGAGTTCGACCACCCGACCGAAGGGAATTTTCACAATAGGGGCATGTATTGCGATTCGTCGCACCGCCGAGAAGTTCCCATCCCTGGTTGTCGACATAGGCAAGGGCCGTCAACTCGGCGTGTCCCTTTCCGTTTGCATGTACCTCGTTACCCCGGAGCTGTTCCTTAATCGCACGAGGAACGTAGGGTCGATTCGATGCAACGACAGTGCGAATCTTCCCGTCGCCATCACGAGCGATCACGACAGCGGTCGTGTCATTCTTGTATGCGTAGCCCCCACCCTCCTTGTCCGACTTCTTGAGTCCCTCATGCAGCTCAAGAGCTCGATCATAGGCTTGCTGGGCTTCACAGTTGTGCACCAGGACAGGCGCAGCCTGGGTCACAACATAGTAGGTGTGAACTTGATCAACCGTCAGATTGTGGGTCGTGACGGCGTACGGGTAGTTTCGAACACCCTGGACTGTGAGGCTGCCACCATCGGGGCGACGAAGGTGCTCCCCGACCACGAGTCCACCAGCATCCACCCACTGTCGGCGGGTTTCGCTCCAGTAGGGGTGGTGGGATGTCGATGTGACCTCCCCAGGCGGACCTCGGGGGGTCGCATCGTCAGTCAGGGACAGATCAGTGAACTCCTTATCGTCAGGAGTCGTGATCGTGGCCGTAACCGCCCTGGGGTACGAGGTACCAGTCTGCGGGTCAGTGGCCATCACCGTGTCACCAACACGGACATCCTCAATGGCCTTGGCAGTGCCGTCCCCCATGAGGACTCTCGTGCCAGAGGGGAAGCTGTTCCGCTTCAAGCATGACGCTGCAGGCGACTCAGCGTCAGCTGCCCCCCGACCAGCTGCTGATTCCGTGCCAGCTGCGTCACTCGCGGTCTCCTTGGCCGCTTTCCCTTCCGCTGCCTTGGCTGCTGCAGCAGAGGCTGCTGCAGCCTCATCCTCAGCCTTCTTAGCCTTCGTAATGGCTTCCATCGCCTTGGAGGCTCTGCGCTCGGCGGCGTTGACCGCGTCGTAGGTCTTGTTGAGCTCCTTGTAGATCTCCCAGGCCTTAACGCCGACCTTGACTGCTTTTAGGACCTTGCCCCAGGGCACAGCGTTGAGGGCCGTGTTGATGCAGGCCATGACGTCGCCCTTGGTGAAGCAATCTCGGGCGTCGTTGTAGCCGATCAGGTCACCGATCAAGTCGACAACTGCGTGCTTCAGTTCCTCGCGCCGCTTCTTGTGCTTGGTGACCTCATCGTTGGCAGCGTTCAGCTCTTTCGTGGTTTGGTTCTGACCGTTGCCGTTGCCGCTGCTGCTGTCGCCTCCACGGTCGGCCGGTGAACCGTCGACGGTACCCGACGAGCATTGCTCGCCGCGCTCGCACTTCCACGCGAGTCCACTGGGGTCCGACTTGTTGAACGGGTCGTTGTTGGAGTAGCCGTAGGCGTTCCACTGCTGGGGGTCGCCCGCGTCGATGATGGGGTCGGGGCTGATGAAGCGGCCGGTGGTGGGGTCGTACTCGCGGGCGCCGAGGAGGGTGAAGCCGGTGGCCTTCTCCTTGGTGCCGCCGACGAAGCCCTTGTCCCCGGCCCAGGCGCCGGGGGCTGGCTGGGTGCCGCGCTCGTTGCCGAAGGGGTCGGCTGGGCGGCGGGTCTGGGCGAGGTCGGTAGCGTTGAACTGGACGCCGTTGGTGCCGTGGTGGTCCGAGGACTGGTAGGTGAGGTTGGAAGTGCCGGCGGTGGTGGTCCGGGTGATGGACAGGCCACCAGGGGCGCCGTACGTACGGACGTTGGAGACCTTGCTGGTGGCGGTGTCCAGGGTGATCTGGTCGGTGCCGAGGTTCAGCGTGGTCTTGTCCGGGTCGCGGCGGATGAGCTGGTTGCCGCCGGTGTCGTACAGGTAGCTGGTGCCGGCGCTCTCGCCGGTGCCGGTGATCTTGTCAAGCTTGCCCTGATCGTTCCAGGTCAGGGTCTTGGTGCCCGGGGTGCTGGTGATGGAGGCGGTGTTGCCGGTGGCGTCATAGGTGTACGAGGTCACCTTGGTGCCGGTGCTGCTGCTTTCGGTGGACTTCATCAGGGCGTGCGGGCCGCCCGTTCCGGTGCCCGTGTTCGGGCCGGTGCCGAAAGTCTGGGTGACCGTCGTGTCCTTGGCCGCGCTGCCGGTGACATCCTTCTTGACCAGCTTGGTCCGGTTACCAATCTGGTCGTACTCGTACTGCTGCCAGTACGGAGCCGGCCCGCCCACGCTCGGCTTGCCCGTGCCGTCGACTGCGGGACCGGTGCTGTTGGCGCAGCCGCCGATACCGCGGACGCTCGGCTGCGGCGCTGTCGTGGTGGTGCCGGTGTCGGTCCAGGCCTGGGTCATGCGGCCGAGGTAGTCGGTGGTGAAGCACTGCAGGTCGCGGGCGGCGCCGTCTTGCGTGTTGCTGATGGAGGTCAGCTGGCCGACGCGGTTGTAGGTGTAGTCGACGACGTCGACGCTGGCCCTGGTCGCGGTCTGCTTGTCCAGGGTGGAGCGGACGGGCCGGCCGGTGGCCAGGTCGTAGTCGACCGTGGAGACGATCTGCTTGCCGGTGTCGCCGATGGTGGTGCGGATGGCCCTGCCGTACGGGTCGTAGCGCATGTCCACGACGTACGGGGTGATCTGCGAGCCGATGGTGCTGTCGAGGGAGGTGAAGCTGCCGGCGATGTTGCTGCCGTAGGTGAGCGTCTCCGCGGCGAGCCCGGCCGCTGTGATGGCCGGCAGCTCGGTCGTCTTCAGCTGCCCGTACTTGTCGTAGGTGTTCTTGGTTTCGTAGGTGCCGGCGAGCTGCTTCTCGGTGGCCGGGATGGTGACCTTGGTTCCGAGAGGGCGGTAGCCGCTGTCGTAGCCGGTGATCTCGGAGACGTAGGCGCTACCGGAGGCGCCGCTGGTGAAGCGGGTGGTGGTGGCCGGCTTGCCGAGGGCCCCGGCCTTGGTGTCGTAGGTGAAGGCGCCGACCTGCTTGGCGGGGTCGACGGCCGTTCCCTCGTAGGTGGCGGTGGTACGGCCGAGGAGGTCGCTGATGGTGGTGGCGCTCTTGTTGCGGGCGTCGGTGACGGTGACGAGGTTCTTGCTGTCGTCGTAGAGCGTGGTGGCGATGCCAGAGTCGGGGTCGGTGGTCTTCACCGTGCGGCCGAGGAGGTCGTAGGCGAAGGTCCACTCGTTGCCCGCGGAGTCCTTGCGGCGCAGCTCCTGGCCCTGGGTGTTGGTCTCGTAGGTGGTCTCGTCGTAGGCGCCGGTGGGGGTGTTGCTCTTGTACTGGCGCAGGATCGAGGTAGTGCCGTTGGTGATGCTGGCCGTGGCATAGCCGCCGGCCGGCGGGATGGTGCGGACCTCGTCGGCTCCCGGGTATTCGGTCTTGGAGCGCCACTGCTCGATGCCGAAGGACTGAAAGACGGACGCGGTGGTGCGGCCGAGTCCGTCGAAGACCGAGACGGTCTGCGCCGGGATGTGATTGTCGGGGGTGACGCCGCCGTTGGGCAGGAACAGGGCGCCGCCGGGGGCTGCCTGGTCGTTGTAGTACGGCGCGCTGGTCTTGACCTGCCAGCCGTGCGAGTCGAAGAGCGCGTCGGTGATCATCCGGCCGTAGGCGCCGGAGGGGGTGTGTGCCTGGGTCTGGCGGATTCGGCCGAGGCCGTCGTAGATGGTGTAGCTGGAGATGTACGAGTTGTCGTTCATGAGCGTCTGGCTCAGAACGGTGGTCGGCGCGTTGGTGCCGTTCATGCTGTACGAGAACTTGCGGACCGGCGGGTCGACGGTCCGGTCCTGGCCGGGCTGCCAGATGGTGGTGACCCGGCCGAGGGCGTCGTAGCCGCGTTCGGCGACGTGCCCGTTCTCGTCGGTGGTCTTCATCGGCATCGCGCGGCCGGTGTCGAGCGTGGTGACCGTCTTCCAGCCGAGCGGGTTGGTGTGGGTGACCTCGTAGGGCAGGGCGTTGGCCAGGGCCCGGTACTCGGTCTTGGTGACCGCGCCGTCAGGGTGGGCGGCGTCTTTGCGGACCTTGTTGGTGGTGGTGCTGATGCGGCCGTAGACGTCGTAGGTGGAGGTGACGTTGAGGCGGTAGAGGGGGTTGCCCGCGGTGTCGTACTTCTCCAGGACCTCGGTGCCGGTCTGGTCGGCGGTCGTGCCGGCCTGGCCGAGAGGCTTGCTGTCGAAGTAGGCACGGGTGTCGCCGACCGTGTTCGCCGCGTTCGGGGTCTGTGCGCAGCCGCCGGTGCCCTTGAGGACAAGGGTGCGGGAGGCGAGCTGGGTGAGCGCGCTTGCGGGTCCGGTGGCGTACTCGAAGGTCGTGCACAGACGCTGGTCGGGGCGGGACAGGTCGCTCTTGTCGTCGACCTGGAGGGGGCGGGAGAAGAGGGTGTCGTCGTAGGTGGAAGTGCGCTGGCTGGTGCGCCAGGTGCCGTCGGCGAGCTTGGCACGGCTGGTGACCGTACCGGTGTTCATCACGCGGGCGGTGATGGGAGGCATGCCGCCGGACTGGGTACGGGTCGCGGTCGCGTTCGGCTTGACCAGGGGGGTGGAGACCTCGTCGGCGATGACGGTGCCGTCGTCGCGGTCGTAGGTCTGGGTCTGGCGGACGTAGCCCGAGAGGACCTCTTCGTCCTTGATGGTGCCGCCCTGGGCGTCCAGGACGTTCACGCTGCGCTTGGTGCCGTTGGCGAGGACGTCTCCGTCCATGCCGCGCAGGAAAGTCGCGACGGACTTGGTGCGCGGTGCTTCGGCGCTGTTGCCGCTGCCGGTACGGGTGGTGACGGTGGCGTAGCCGCGGAACTGGTCCCAGGTGCGGGTCTTGGGGTCGGTGAACTCGGAGTCGTTGCGGTGCCAGGCGACGCCGCCGCCGTACGCGTAGTCCGTGACTTGGCTGACCTGGCCGCCGACCTTGTCCTGCTGGGTGACGGACTGGACGACGACCTTGTGGAACCAGTCGTCGACCGGGTCCGGGTAGGACTGGCCTGGCAGGTACCACTTGACCGGCATGCAGGCCATCGTGTTGCTGTCCGCGGCCGTCGGCATCGTGCCTGCGACGCGGGAGCACTCCGGGGCCTTGTAGACGACGTTGATCTGGCCACCGGTCTCGGTGGTGATCGTCTGGATGCGCGGCCGGTTGAAGCGGGAGGCGGTGGCATCGGTACCGTCGGGTCGCTTGACCACGCCGTCGACGCGGTTGGGTATCTGCTTCGGCTCTCCGAAGGTCACGGCCGGCACGGACAGCGGGGTCCTGGCGTTCGTGGCGGTGCGCTTGATGGAGTCGAGCCACAGGGTCGGTGAGGTGCCATCGCCGGGGTCCGCGAAGCGCTGGGTGAGCGCATATGAGTCGATGTTGCGGTATCCGCCTGTGCCGAGGACCTCGGTGTCGATCTTCGTGAGGCGCTTGGTGGAGAAGTAGGTGGGCGACAGGTTCAGGCACTGGCCGGTGGCGGCGCACTCCTGGTCGACAGGAGTGTCGCCCCAGGCCGTGGGGTTGGACTTGCGCTGGGCGGGGTCGCAGGCGGTGCCGGTCTCGAAGCAGCGGTCGGCGGTGCGCAGCCAGATCTGGGCGGCGGTGTTGGCCGCGCCCTTCGCGGTGATCTGGTCGGGGAGGCGCTGGCCGTAGCCGATCCAGGTCGGGTAGGAGGCGCGCTGGTAGAGGGTGGAGGTGCCGGTGCCGTTGTTCTGGCCGCCGCCTCGCCCGTAGTAGTTGTTCTCCTGCTCGTAGCGGTAGGAGATCAGGTTCTGGTGGGGGTCCACGACGTAGTCGAGGTTCCACTGCCAGCCGAGCTGCTGCCAGGTGCCGTTGGCGGGGGTGTCCGCGCCGAGGCACTTGTCCTGGCCGCTGTTGAAGTAGACCGGCACGGTGGAGACGGACTTGGCTTCGGGGTCTGTGCCGTCTCCGCCGGGCAGGCGGTTGGCGCCGAAGTAGTACTGGGTGCCGTCGGTCGTGGTGACCTTGAAGCCCTCGCCCTTCCAGGCCGGATTGCGCTGGCCGGTCAGGCGCTCGATCTTCGTACCGTCATCGCCCTGGAGGCGGTACACGCACGTGGTGTCGTCGCGGACGATCTGTCCCGCGTGGCCGGACAAGGACAGGGAGAGGATGTCGCCGGCCCAGCACTCGTCACCTGACTCGGCTATGCCCGCGTCCTTGCAGCCCTTGTACGACCGCGAGATCGAGCCCGGGTGCCAGTCCCAGCCCTCGCCGATCAGACCGGACTGGGCGTTCGTCGAGGCGGTACGGCCGTCGATGGAGGCGGAGTCGTAGCCGAGCACGACACTCGGCGCCGCCCCGGCGATCGCTGAGGGGACTTCGGCGGTGTAGCCGTAGGTGAAGTTCGCGGCGTTCGCCCCGGCCTGCCAGGAAGCCGACGGCAGAAGCGGGGTCGCGGAGTAGTCACCGAGACTGCTGGACGGGCCCGGTTCGACGCCCAGGGCGATGCCATCTGCGGCCAGTATCTGTGGGGCAGCGGCGGGAGCGGACTTGGCGTCGGGCTGCGGCTTGAGCAGTGAAACGGAAGGGCTGGGGGTCTTGCGTATCTGGACCTCGGCGACCAGGTGCCCGGAGGCGTCGGTGTGTGAGGCCATTGGTGTGCGGGTGGTGCAGCCTGCGGCACCGGGTGTGGTGAGCGCGCACGCGGGGAGCTGGACCAGTCGGGCGCGGCTTGCCCAGTTGGCGCTGGTGTTCTTCGCCCAGGCGTAGACGTCGAGGCTGACCTCGACCTTGCCGGAGGCGGTGACGCCCGCGGGTTCGGTGAGAGCGATCAGGGCGCCGTTCACGCCGGCTGCGCGGGTCTTCGCCGGGTCCTTCACCTCGACCTTGAGGCTGCCCGTGCCGGTAGCGGAAGGTGTGGTGGCGAGTTCAGACAGAGCAGCCGATGATTTTGCATCCTTTGCTGGCGCAATCCAAATCGGCAAGCTGCCGGCCCGGACGGGTCCGGAGCCGTTGGCGGGTTGCGGCGCGGGCCGGGTGCCGACCTCAACTGTCGTGGAACCGGTGGGAGTTTTTGTTTTCTTGGCAGGCTCCCACGCCTTGGCCGCAGGCAACTCCTGCGCCTCGGGCTTGGCGTTGACCCCCTTCACGGCCTGCGCGTTGGGCAGCGCGGTCTTCGGCGGGACCCAGACCTTCGGCGGTTTGTCAGCCGCTTGGGCCACGGGTAGACCCAGGCCAGAGATGAGAAGAGCGAGTGCGGCGACTGCCGCGACCCGAGCTCGGCCGCGCTTTGAGCGCACGGCGAAGCCACTCCGACGAGACAACTGGATCCCCCCACAGGAAACCGGAACACGAAAAGGACCGAACCTGCTGAGCCCGGATCAGACGCACTCTACGTAGCGAGAGTTCCCACGCGTAAGAGATTTTTAGAGTTTTCTCACGTGGCCATTGTCACTGTCTGGACAAGCTGGCATTTCATGCCATGAAGAGGACATCTTGATCTTACGGTTTGTTGACATATTTGCAGATAGCAAGGGATCGTGCGCCTGACTTCTCTTCACTCACAGCTCACAGCGAGGACCTCCGCCATGAGGCCAGCAATCCGTTCACGCCTTTCCAGCCCGGGGGTCCTCCGCAGACGGAGGACCCCCGGCGTGCTCACGCTTCCCGTCGCAGGTGCCGTCGTTCTCGCTCTGGGCACCGGTCTGCTCGCCGGGCCGCCGGCGTTCGCCGAGGATGCCCGTGGCCATGGCCCGGCCAACAGTGCATGGCCCGCCCCGACGCCCCGTCCTCCCTCCGCGGAGGCGGCTGCGATCGACGCCGCGAAGGCCCAGGCCAAGACCAGCGGCAAACCAGTCGTCATCGAGCACCTGACGACGGCGAGTTCGCAGACCTTCGCCACTCCGACGGGCACACTCACCACGGACACCGCGCCTGTACCGCAGCGGGTCAAGACAGCCGCCGGAACCTGGCAGCCGGTCGATGCCACGCTGCGGGCCAACTCAGACGGCACCGTGACTCCGGCAGCCGTGCCGTCCAGGCTCAGCCTCTCCGGCGGCGGCACCGGCCCGATGGCCACCATGACCACCGCCGACGGCAAGAAGCTGGCGCTCAAAGCTCCCTTCCCGCTGCCCAAGCCTGTACTCAACGGCGACAGCGCCCTGTACTCGTCCGTCCTGCCCGGCGTGGACCTCGAGCTCAGCGCCAACACGCTCGGCGGCTGGCGACAGGTACTGATCGTCCGCACCGCCGAGGCCGCCGCCAACCCCGCCGTCAAGAAACTCCAGCTCGCAGTCGAGGCCGACGGGCTCACCGTGAGCGCGGACGGCGCCGGCAATCTGAAAGCCACTGACGGCCAGGGCAAGCCGCGCTTCTCCGCTCCCACCCCGCTGATGTGGGACTCGGCCGGCACTGCTCCCGCTGCTCCGTCCACGGTCTCCAAGTCGGCGGGCACCATGGCGCTGCAGTCCGCTTCAGCGGATGCGGAGGACACCTCCACGCCGTCGAGCAGCGACGGCCCCGGCACCGGCGCCGGAGTGCAGAAGATCGGCACGAGTGTCGACGCCCAGGGCATTCAGCTCGTCCCCGACGCCACCCTGCTCGGGCAGGGCACCGGTCCCTGGTACATCGACCCGGGCTGGAACCCGACCCTCGACAACGCCAACCAGGCCTGGGCCCAGGTCCAGGAGGCGTACCCCGACACCAACGAGTACAACGGAACCCAGTACGGGCAGGACAAGCCCGCCGCCGGCTACTGCGGCTACATCGTCGGGAACCCCCCGTGTGACAGGGAAGGCCGCTCCCGCGCCTACTTCCAGATCGGCATGGACTCCCGGCTCCACAACAGCGAGGTCATCAACGCGACGTTCTACGCGACCGTCGTCTCCTCCGCCAGCCCGAGCACCGTCACCCCGATGGGCCTGTACTCCACCGGCTACATCAGCAACCCGACCAGCTGGAACCAGCAGCCCTGCGACAAGAACTCACGCATGGGCGGCTGCAGCAAGATCGGCACCACCAACATGTCCGGCTCGGGCGACATCCAGTTCGACGTCAAAAACCTGGTGAAGAGCGCGGTCAGCGGCAAGTGGCCGACTGTCACCCTCGGCCTCGCTCCTGATGACGAGTACAACAAGTACTACCGGCAGCGGTTCAGCAACACCCCGCATATCGTCGTCGAGTACGACATCACCCCCACCGTCTGGTGGCCCCGAACCAGCCCGACCCCCGGCTTCGCCGACACCTCTTCGTACGCCGACTGCCGCACCCCCGGCACCGCCAACCCGTGGGACAACCCGGGCTGGGTCGGCGCCAACAACAACGTCACCCTGACCACCTCCACCTACTCGGCCACCGGACAGCAGCTCTACACGGGCTTCCAGTACTGGGACGACGACAACGGCGGCACGACCCAGTACGCCGACGCCGGCTGGAACAGCAGCTACGGCGCCGTCACCGTCGACATCGGCGCCCTGACCGACGGCCACCAGTACGGCTGGCAAGCCCGCGCAACGGACGGCACTCTCACCAGCAGCCCCACCGAGATGTGCTTCTTCCGCGTCGACCGCACCCCGCCGACTGCCACCGTCACCTCCACCGACTTCCCCGCCTCCGGCACCATCGGCGCCCACCCCAAGTACGCCGGACAGGATGGCACCTTCACCCTCACCGGAACCGACCCCGGTCCCGTGAGCGGCGGCCGTAGCTCCGGTCTGGCCTGCGCCCGCTGGACCACCGACCCCGTCAAGGCCGCTGCCACTGGCTGGAAGTGCACCGACACCGCGCCCGGCATCACCAAGCTGACCGGCGGCAAGGCAACCATCACCATCCAGCCGCCGCGCTGGGGCACCAACTATGTGTACCTGCAGACCCAGGACAACGCGGGCAACATGTCCCAGCCCTTCGTCTACAGCTACTACGCGCCCTCCAACCCCGACGCCGGCAAGGCCGTCTTCGGTGACATCACCGGAGATCACAAGCCCGACATCCTGCTGCCCGACACCGCCGGCGATCTCCGCAAGATCGGCGGAGGCGAAGACCCCTACGGCGCACCCCGCGCAAAGATGGTCACAGCGGTCGGCAACACCGGGAACTGGAACGGAATCCAGATCAGCCACCGCGGCAGCCTCAGCCGCAAGACCGTCGACGACCTCTTCGCCCACCAGTCCGGCAGTGCAAACCTGTACGTCTACTCCAATGACGGCAACGGCGGCTGGTTCGACGGTCAGGCATCCACTGCCATCACCAAGCCCACCAGCTGCCTCAACTCCGCCAAGGAGGCCATCACCTGCACCACCTACGGCTACGGCGCCGACTGGGCCAAGGTGACGCAGATCGCGGCATTCGGCTCTGTCACGGGCGAGGCCGGCGACTCCCTGCCCCAGACCTCCCTGCTGTTCGTCGAGAACGGGCGTCTGTGGCTCGCCACCGCCGGCACCAACAACCAGCTCGCACCCCAGGCGATCCTGCTCTCCGGGAACGACACCAAGTGGGACGGCTACGAGCTGATCGCACCCGGCCGCGCCCAGGGCACGGCCTTCCCCACCCTGTGGGCCCGCTCCAAGACCGACGGCGGCACCCTGCACGCCTTCACCGTCAAGGGCGCCACCGACCTGACCGGGTTCACCGAACCGGCCGCAGGACTGATCGCGGGCAAGGTCGATCCCAAGACCTATCCCCGGATCGGCTCCAACGGTGACATCACCGGTGACTTCATCCCGGACCTGTGGGCAGTCGACACCAACCAACAGCTCGTCTCCTTCTACGGCACAGGTACCGCACCCAGCACCGAACTCCCCCACCCCACCGTCACTGGCGTCGACGTCTCCCCCGTCACCCTGGCCGGCCTGAACCGGGCCTCCGCCCAGTGGGGTCTCACGGGTCTGAGCGGCACCAAGGCCCGTGACGAGGTCGGATTCGACGCCGTCACGGCGCCCGCCGGCAACAACCCCGCCACTCCCGCCGGCATCACGTTCGCCAAGGAGCTCATCGGCGGTCGCGACACCACCCACGCGGCGTTCCAGGGCAAGGCCTCGGGCATCACCAGCACCACCAAGGCTGTCGACACGCGCGCCAGCTTCACCATCAGCACCTGGGCCAAGGCCGATACGACCAACGGCGGCGTCATCGCCAGCCAGGACGGCACCCGCAGCAGCGCCTTCTTCCTCTATGCCGACCCCAACGGCCAGGCGTGGCGCTTCGGTATCGCCCGGGGTGACGTAGACGGCCTGATGTACGACTGGACCGACCTCGCCGTCAACAGCGCGGCCCGCTTCACGCCCGGCGAGTGGACCCGCGTCTCCGCCGTCTATGACGCCAACACCGGTCTGATGCGTCTCTACGTCAACGGAACCCTCGCCAGCACCGGCCACCACACCGCCGCCACCAGCCAGACCCCCACCGGCCCGCTGGTCATGGGCCGCTACAAGAAGGACGGCCAGCCGGCCTACCTGACCACCAACCGGCCCGACAACGGCTTCTTCGGCGGCATCAGCAACCTCGCCGTCTACCCCTACGCCGCCCCCATCACCGCCCCTAACGCGTCCAGCCCCATCCACCTGGCCGGCGCCGCGACCAATTGCGTAGACAACGACTACGACCGCGACACCGACGGCAACAAGATCCAGATCGCCGGCTGCAACGGGACGAACGCCCAGCAGTTCCAGATCCGCAACGACGGCACCATCCAAACCCACGGCAAGTGCCTCAACGCCGCCGCGGCCGGCACCGCGAACACCACGCTGATCGAACTGCGCACGTGTGACGCGAGCGCCAAGAGCCAGCAGTTCCTCCCCCGCGCCAACGGCGCCATCTTCAACCCCGTTTCCGGCCGCTGCATCGACCTCGGCAACTACGACACCACCCCCGGCCACCAGCTCTGGCTCTTCGACTGCAACGGTTCCCCGGCCCAGACCTGGACCATCCCCAGCCTCGGCACGGCTCCACTGCCGCTTCCGGTTCCGGTGCCTGACATTCCCACCGCCTAACCACTCCGCCAACAGAGCACGGGCCCGCCAGCCCCTCACACGGGCTGGCGGGCCCCACCCTCTGCTACCACTCACAGACCAAGCGCCCGGCTACAAACCCAACGCCTGCAGGCCAACACCGCCCAAGTCACGGACTACCCGGCCATGGCAGAGGCCGAGCGGTCCGGGCAGACTGTCAAACCCGTTCAACCCACAACCAGAGACATAGGGAACCCGTGCCCAAGCGCCGACTCGCAATAGCCGCAGCTGCCCTCGCAGCCGGTGTTGGACTCATACCCGGCATGGCCCAGGCCCAGCCGGTAACGCCCGATCCCCACAGGGCAGCCGCCCCCGACGTGGACCCGAGCACAGCCGAGGCATCCGGCGCCGAAGTCTTCAGCAGCTCCGCGGACCGTACCGTCCGCGGAACGGGGCCGACCGCCCACAGCCAGGCGACGTCCGCCGCCGACACCCAGACCCCGCTTGCGGTCGCGCTGGACAGCTGGGGCACCTCCGCCCACGGAATGCTTGTCTATTCCACCTTCAGCGGCGCTGAAGGCCCGCTCAGCGTCGCCATCGCCTGGGGCGACGGCACCACCGACACGGTCACCGCCGACGCTGCCGAACCCCTGGTGAGCAAGCACCCGTACACCGAGGTCGGCCAGTACACGATCACGGTCACCGTGACCGACCCCACGACGAACACACAGGCCGTCAACAAGGTCACCGTGAAGACGCTGGGCTCCGACTTCACCCCGCACGCCCCCTTGCGTCTTCTGGACACCCGCAACGGCACAGGCCAGGCAATGGGCAAGGTCCCCGCGTACGGCTCGACCAGCGTCAAGATCACGGGCAACGGCACCATTCCCGACGCGGTTACCGCCGTGGTCCTCAACCTCACCGTCACCAACACCACCGGCAGTGGCCACATCATCGCCGCGGGCAGTGGTCGTCCAACGCCCGAGACCTCCAGCATCAACTACGGCCCAGGCGAGACCGTGCCGAACCTGGTCATCATGCCGGTCGGATCGGACGGCCGCGTGAACCTGCACAATGTCGGTTGGGAGTCCGTCGACCTCATCGCAGACGTGACCGGCTACTTCACCGCCGCCGCGTCCAGCGGCTACGCCTCGCTCCCGCCGACCCGGTTCGTCGACACCCGCGAAGGCCGCGGCACCGCCAAGGGCCAAGTCGCCGGGCAGACTGCTTTCGGCGTGCAGATCGCCGGGGTGGGAGGCGTTCCGAAGGGCGCCACCGCCGTCTCGCTCAACGTGACGGTCACCAACCCGCGCGAGGCCGGCCACCTGACCGTCTACCCCAGCGGGCAAGCAGCCCCGACCGCGTCCAACCTGAACTTCACCGCCGGCCAGACCGTCGCCAACTCCGTCATCGTGCCGGTGGGCCCCGACGGCCGGATCATGGTCCGCAACGGTGCCTGGCAGCCCACCGACGTGGTCATCGACGTCAACGGCTACTACACGCCCGCCAGCCAGGCTGCCTACGTGCCGAGCTGGTGGGGCCCCGCCCGGATGGTCGACACCCGACAGACCGGCAGCCCGCTCGCAGCCCGTGACTACATGCACCTGCTGGACGCCCCCAACATCGAGGCGCACGTCCTGAACGCCACGGTCACCAACACGACCGGCGCCGGATTCCTGTCGGTGGCCCCGGACCCGAACTCGCGCGAGCAGTACGAGAACGGCACCGCGACCCGGCCGACGCGTCCGGTCGCTTCCAACCTGAACTGGACGGCGGGCAAGACAGCCGCGAACCTCGTCCAGGCGAGCCCGGCCGACAACGGCATGGTCGCCTTCTGGAACCAGGGCTGGGAGAACGTCGACCTGATCATCGACTACTTCGGCTACTACGGCACCAACTGATCCACCACGAGCGGGGTGGTGCCCACACCACGCACCACCCCGCCAGCAGCGGTTGGCCCCAGGGTCATCCCCCGCAGATCCGCCGACCCGTATCCGCCCAGGCGCAGCGGCTTCGTGGTCGCCCGTGCTTTCCTCGTCGGGCCGGCAGTCACCGGCAGCCAGGGAGGGGGTGCCTGTTCTCATCCGGCCGGGCCGCTCTGACAGCTTGCCTGCCGCACCCTGATTTCCAGGTCCTTGCCACCAGCGAGGTGAGATCCCTGTGAACACCCCGACCGGCCTTCCCGGAGACTGCCTTGCTGCCCTGCAACAGCCTGAGGGAGACGCGGGAGATCAACACCGTGATCCTCCGCGACTCGGGCGCCCCGGGTGTTCTGGTCCCCGAAGTCGAGGGCAACCTGACGCACGAGGAGCTGGTGCAGGCCCTGGTGTGAGCGTTCACGTTTTTCCCCATCTCGGGTGGTTTGAGCGTCATGTAATTCCTCATCCCGACTTCTCCTAATTGGCCATGGGTACGACGGAG
>NZ_JBIAHP010000053.1:0-15971 GCF_042870715.1 Streptomyces sp. NPDC006463
TGGGCGCACCTCAACGCCAGCCTGCTGCCCAGCCCGTTCACGCCGAAGGGCGACACCCCGACGGGGCCGGCCTGGTACGCGACGCCGACCGTGGCGTACGCCCAGGAACTCGGCTACGACGTGGCGCCCATCGAGGCATGGGTGCGGAACGAGAACGGCCGCTACCTCGACAACTGGTACGGCCGGCTGCGCGACGCCTACCTGGCAACGATGGCCCACCTAGGCGTCGCCGCCGACCTGTCCCCGCAGGAGTTCCTCGCGGCGATGGACGGCTACCGCCAACGCGACCCGCAGCTGGCGATCGTCGTGTCCGCGATCAAGGCCACCGTCAAGGGCGGCATCGGCAAGCTCCGCGAGCGGCCCCGCGGCGAGGGCTGGCGCCCCGGCGAGCCGTGGCGCGCCCTGTCCCGGCCCACCTGGCGCCCCGACATCCGCGCCGCCGTCATCTCCCGGGCCCGGATCAACATGCACCGCAAGCTCGTCAAGCACGCCGCCTTCACCGGCCAGTACCCGGTCGCGATCCTCTCCGACTGCGCCGTCTACGCCGCCGACGGCCCGTCCCCGCTGGACTTCCTGCCCTACCGTGACGGCAAGGCGCTGCCCGGCGGCTGGAAGCTCGGCGTAAACCCCGGGCTGGTCAAGTGGGAGGGCACCCAGACCGTGCTGTGGGGCGAGGGCGTACGCGAGGAACAGGGCGACGACCTCAACCTCGCCCGGTACATCAAGGACGGCAACATCACCCACACCGACGACGGGGAGTAGACCGCGATGGCACAGCTCGGGGACGGCCTCAACAAGGCGGTCCAGAAGGCGTTCACCCGCCCGATCCCGAAGTCGGCGGGCGCCCAGATGCGCTACCTGGTCAAGCAGCTCAAGTCCACCAAGGCCGCCGCGGCCACGCTCGGGATCTCCCAGCGCACCGTCGAGCGTTACGTCAAGGACCAGATCAAGAAGCCGCGCCCCGAGCTGGCCGCCCGCATAGAGCGCGAGGTCAAGAAGAAGTGGCAGCCCCAGATCCGCGCGAAGGCCAAGAAGACGGCGGCCACCACCGGCGGCATCCTCGTCGACACCCGAGCCCGCTTCGGGTACACCGCCGCACCCGGCACCACGGACGACGGCCGGCTGCGCCACCTCACCGTGGCGCTGCCGCCCGAGTTCGCCGCCCGCCTCTTCGACGCCCAGGACGCCGGGGCGAACGAGCAGCAGCTGCGTGACATCGCCGCCGAGGGCCTCCAGGAGGTGTACTTCAAGGACCGCGGTCGCCGGGCCGGCGGCCTCCTGGTGGAGTTCACCGACGTCGACCACATCGAGTTCGACCTGTGACGTGACGTGGCCCGAACCAACAGCGAGCCCGGATGTGACTGAGCCTTGGGAGGACGACAGCCCGCTCCTCCAGCAGGACATCTATGACGCCCAAGAGCTGACCGTCGTTGGCCAGCTCTACATCGAGAGGCATCGAGTTTCAGTTCCCGTGCGGCGCAGCTGCCCAGGAACGCCCAGCGCCGTGCTCGCCAAAACTACGGGACAGCTCTTAGCCCCTGACTATCGGGCTCCATGAAGGCAACTCGGGCCTGCGAAACTGCACGCTGCACGATGTGCGAAAAGACAACTTGCGCCTCATCAACTGTCCGCGCCTCAATGCCGTCCATGGCCAGCTCGACGGTCCTATCGCGGAGGGATGCCCCCACATGAACGTTGGTGAATCCCATCGCTTCCAAGGCATCCATTAGTCGCTGAACGTAATCCTGATATTGACCCTCAGTGACGGAGTCGGGTCGCGGGAGCGACACGCGCACGAATCGACTGAAGCGGGGCACTGTCCTCCTCCTAGTCCCAGCAAGGGTACGTCTTGCTCAGGAACCGCTCATGAGCTCGCGCTTGGTCTCGTGACCAGGACGAATAAGCACGGCTTACGTGGTTTCCAGGGCATGAGCATCTCATGCTTATGCGACGATCACCCGTCCAAGACCAATGATTTACCCGCGCTCGGGCCATCAGATCGCTCAGCGAAGGTTCAATCATCATCAGGAACCCCATCGCTTGCTCGCGTTGCTGTAACGATCACCCGGCTACGCAGCGAGCATGGTGCGGATCTGCCACGTCCACGGATGCAGAGAGTGACGGGAGACGGATCGCTACAGAATCACCGCTCCGCAGGCGGAGGTTTCGGAGTTAGCGCATTCTCCAGCCACATGATCTCATATCAGTATGGCCAGCGCCCGCGAGCAACTGTCAAGATCTCGAACGCGACGGTTGGCACTTTCGCTGATAGCTCTCACGCTGGGCATCATCGCCTTGGTGTACGCCGGAAAGTACGCATACTCAATATTCACCCAAACGCCCGTTCAGGAATCCGTCTGGAAGCAGATGGACGCGAAAGACAAGGCAACGGCTGTTAGCCAGTGGAGACTGATGAGCGTGCAAGCGGCGGCGGCTGCAGGAGCAACGATTGCTCTCGGGCTCACAGCCTTGACTTACCGACTGTCGCGCAGAGGGCAGTTCACTGAGCGGTACACGAAGGCTCTTGAACGGCTTGAGTCGAAGGAAACCTATCTTCGGATCGGCGCCATTCATGCTCTGGGACATGTCTCGTCCGACTCGCCTGTTCACCGCGAAAACGTCACGGAGGTTCTCTCCGCCTTCGTCGCTAAGAAAACTGTCACGCGAAGGGCTGCCCTGCCCCTTTCGACGCTATTGTCTGACCAGCCGAGACCGAGGATTGCCTCCGACGTTCAAGCGGCCCTTGACCTCTTGGGCAGACGGCGTCGGCCAGGTCACAGTGTCCTCGACTTGCGAAGTCTTGACCTCAGGGATGCTGTGTTGGAAGCGTCTCACCTCGAACGAGCCAATCTTTCTGGGACATTACTGCACCGAGCCTACCTAGGCGAAGGGCGGCTTGAATACGCCATCCTCGTTGAGGCCAAGTTGCGCTACGCGAAGCTCAACGAAACACGACTTGCCTGGGCAGATCTCAGCGACGCAAGGCTTCAGCATGCCTCGCTGACGGGAGCGCGACTCCAACACGCAGTACTGCATGAAACACGGCTGGACCAGGCGGACCTCGCTGGCGCCCAACTCTGCCACGCGCACCTGACGGGAGCTTCCCTCAGGGGCGCGACATTAACGGGGGCCAATTTCAAGGAGGCAGACCTCAGTGGAGCTGACCTAAAAGGCGCAATAGGGGTTACAGCTCGCCAGCTCAGTCACGCCCATATCGACGAACACACGACACTTCCTGATCATCTCGTCAGGGCGGGTTCGAAAGTGGTGGAAGTGATGCCGGCCGGGCATACTGGCACCTAATCCGTGAAGAACCTCTATGAGAAGCTGGGGCAGCCGTGCGGGCTGGCAACCAGCGTCGCTAGCCAGGGCGGCTCAGCTCAACTCGCCGATTGAAGTCCTTACCATCCGGTCCGGACTCGCCCACGTATCTGCAGGGGAGCGAGTGCGCATGCACGCGGTGTCGTGCTCAACGTTGCCGCCACGTGCCGGTCACCCCGCATCCGTGACAGGGCCTGAAGAAGGCCGGCCCTGCTGCGCGGCGAGGGCCATGTCGACGAAGGCTCGCACGAGCGCGGCTACCTCAAACGCCGTGACGTCCTTCGTCCAGTCGCTGGCCGTGTGCCAGCCGCTGCACTCCAGCTGGAACCGGTGAACGCCGTAGGTGTGCGCGTGCTCCAGCTCGCGGGCATACGGCTGCCTGCGGCAGCGCCCGTGCCGCTCAGTCTGCTCCAGGTGCGCGCGGACCACGTCGAGGTGGTACCGGGGCGGCAGGGTCCGCTGCTGGAGGCATCCGCGGCACTCCAGAAGGTGCAGCGCGCCACCTTCGAGCTGGAGAAAGTAGTACGGGATGCCCTTGCCCTCAAGGGTGTTGCAGCTGCCGCAGACCGGCCCTCGAACATGGCCGTGCTCATGGCAGTGATCCCACGCCGATGCCTGACTCTTCTTGCACAGACGGCACAGGTAATCGTCGGCCCGCGTGCCGAGCCGGCGGAGCGATCCGTACTGCATCCCACGCAGGTGGCCGGTGTAGGTGCGGAACGCGGCCCCGGAACACGGCGGACACCTGGTGACGTAGCCCTTGCTGGTCGATGTCCGCCAGCCGCCCCAGTACGGCCCCTGCACGCCGCAGGAAGAGCAGACCCGGGCCCGGTCGACCAGTTCCTCTTCTCGCTGCGCCCAGCGGTCGAGGAGCTCGATGTAGGCCCGGGGCAACAGCCACTTCTCGCCGGACCAGGTCAGCAGCTCCAGCGGGCGGGTGCCGCCCATGTTCTGCGAGTGCCGGTGCCGACTACTGTCCGCGACGCACTCCTCCCACGTCAGGTCCCCGGGCAGTCCGTTCGCCCCGACCTGCTTCCAGGAGTCGTCCCACTCGTCGAACGGGATCCCGTCCTGGGCCTTGTGGCGGGCGAGCCCGAACATCCACGACACCAGCCGACGCCGCCAGTCGACCCGCTGCCACTCCTCCGGATCGCTACCTTCGAAGTCGCGGTACGCAGGCAACTGGACGTCGACGAGGTCGTCCAGGTCCAGCCGCAGCTCCGCGAACGCCTGCCCGGTACGGCGGATGTCCCGCTCGTCGTACGTCCAGCGCGCCTTGTACTTGTAGCAGCGCACCGCTATGTCGCCGAAGAAGACGTGGCCGTGCTGCGCCAGTCCCGGCATGTGGAGGAGCTCGTCAGGGTCCAGCGGCACCATGGCGTTCTGCGTCAGGTCCGCGAAGAGGGAGCGTGCGTATTCCCGGCTGATCGGCATGACGGGATGGTGGCAGCCGCCACTGACAACTCCGCTCGGGCTGGGCCCTTTTGCCGGATCGTTGCAGGTGAAGCCGTTCATCTGATTACGTTGCTCAGCTGTCGAACCCGGCGTCGAAGCCCTTGAGGACCGGGTCCAGCTCCAGGGCCGCGCCGCACAAGGAGCACAGCCGGGTGCCTGGGTGCTGCGCCGCATCCAGAGCCTGGTCCAGGCTCAGCACCGGCGCCCCGGGCGGAGCCTCCGTGCAGTCCACGGCGTGAACGACGCCCCGGCTCGGCCCGCGGCCGCCGGCCTTGGCCAGCACCCAGCCCGACGGACGCCGGGGCCCCAGCTCGCGCTCCAGGAACGAGGGCGGCTCCAGGTACTCGTTGGGCACGTCGTCGTAGGAGACGCCGTCCACGGGCCGTACGTGTTCCGGCGCGCGCACCCAGACCCGGTATTCGGCCGGCTCCACGTCGTCGTCCCCGGGTCCGTTCTTCCAGACCGGCAGGGTGACCTCGTACCTCCACCCGTCGCGCAGCTGGCGCCGGGACCAGAGCGCTGCGACGACCTCCTGACCCCCAGGCAGCACGACCCGGATTGGCACGGGGACCGCAGGCTCGGCGGCGGAAGACATCGACATGCTCCAACCCTAGGCTCCACCACCGACGGCACCCACCGTGACCTGCGCGAACGACGTCCCTTATCCACAGGGGGACCAGGGTGGACTTCTGCCATGACTGATCACGAGCAGCAGCAGCCGGCCCCGAGGCGCGGCAAGATCCTGGACGCCCTCATCCGGGCGGAGCGCGCGGAAGGTCTTCACCCGGCCTGCGCCGAAATCCGCAAAGGCCCAGATGAAATTCCTCCTCACGCGGGCGAAGGGCTCGACCAAGGCCCTGGCCGAGCGCCTGGGCGTCTCGCGCCGCACGGTGGAGCGCTACCGCGCAGGAAGCCTGACGACCCCGCAGAGGCGGCTCCAGGCCGCCCTGGTGGAGGAGACCGAATCCGAGTGGCAACCGCAGGTCAGAGCACAGGTACGCGAACAGGCGGCCACTTCCAGCGGCATGATGGTGGACGTCACAGCGTTCTTCGGATTCGTCGGCAAAGGCAGCTCGGACGACGGCCGCGAGCGCTCCATCACCACGGCCATCTCGCCCACCTACGCCAAGCAGATCCTGGAAATCCAGGCAGCCGGAGCGACGGATTAGGACCTGCATCCGCTCGTTGCCGAGGCCATCACCGAGTCCTATTTCACGGATTGGGGGACCCGAGCCAAGGGCCTGCGCGCGGATTTCACACACGTTGTGTCCATAGAATTCCGGTTCTGACACGGTCGAATTCCTGGGCTGCTATAAACCGTTCGTGTGACTGAGCCTTTTGGTTGGCCAGTAAGTGGCGTGCTTGACCAGTTGAGTGCGGAGAGCGGTGCATCTGCTCTCCCAGACAGGGTGCGCACGGGGTCGCACCCTGTCTGGCATGCCGCTGGCAGGCGGGTCCGCCCTGCCTCTGATCCGGGGAATTCGGCGCGCAATCCCGGCGTTCCAGGGCGGCGTCGACCGGCCGCGCGGCGCGGAGCCCCTAACGTGCTGGTCTGCGCGGGTCCGCGACCAGCCGACGGGGTGAGGAGGCGTATGCCGGACTACTCTTCGGACGGCACGTCCGACCACTCCCCGGGCGGCGGCCACCGTGCCTCCCTCTGGCTGTGGTCCCTGCTCGGCCTGTTCGCGGCCTGCGTGCCTTGTGCGCTGCTCGTTGTGGAGAAGCTCGGCTCTGCCCTGTCACCCGTGCCGCTCGTCCTGGCCGTGCTCGCCGCGCTGGCCGGGTACGTGCTGGCGGTGCGCGCTGTGGTGGGGGAGCGGTTCGGGCAGCGCCCCCGCCGGTCCCGGATCCTGGTGTGGTCGGCTGCCGGGGTGCTCTTCTTCGGCAGCGTCGCGGTGCTCCTTGTCTTCCGTCCCCCGCCACCCCCGCTCACCCGGATGAGCGGCGCCCGCGACGTGGCCGTGGCCGGCTTCGCGGCTCAGGGCGGGTGGCAGGACAGGCAGGTCCTGAACGACGTGGCCGCGACCTTCGCCCACGACATGGCGGCGCGCACCCCCACCGCGACCGCCGTCCGCAGCTACGCCAGCGAGGCGTCGCTGCCCCTCGCCCAGCTCGCCGACACCCACCGCGGCGCACTGGAGCGAAAGACCGCCAGGTTCGCCGACGAGACCAACGCCGAGATCGTCGTGGGCGGCCTCGTCAGCGAGGACCAGGCGGGCCAGACCACGCTGCGGCCCGCCGTCTACGTCAGGGCCGACCAGATCCCCGACTCACCCGAGCTCACCGGATGGTTCCTCGGCGCGCCGGTCCTCGTCGCCCGCGGCTTGGAGTCGGCGCGCGCCCGCGCCCAGCTGACCGGGGAACTGACCCGCCGGATCGGCGCCCTCGCGCAGTTCGTCGACGCCCTGGACACATGGCGCAACGGCAGCCCCACTGAAGCCGGCCGGATCCTCGACGGCCTGCTCGACGCGCAGCGGCAGGACGGCGCCGCCGGCTTCGTGCCGCCCGATCTGATCCGGCTCTTCCACGGCCACGTCCTCGAGGACCAGGCCTCCGGCGAGAGCGGCCCCGGCCGCGAGAAGCTGCTGGCGGCGGCCCGCGGCGACTACCTCGCCATTGACCCGGACTCGCCGGCCGGCCGCCGCGCCGCCCTCAGCCTGCAGGGCAACACCTACCGACGGGCCCTCGGACCCACGCACAGCTGCAAGCCGGGCACCGTGCGCGCCACGGACCTAGCCCAGGCCTCGAAGGCCCTACGCGCCCTCGCCGCCGACCCCGGCATGACCGAACTCGGACGGATCAAGGCCACCGTGAACCTCGCCCAGGTCGAGCAGTGCCGCATCACGGCCGGTCTGGTGAAGGACGACGGCACGGTGGAGCGCACCGTGGCGACCGTCCGCGCCGCCCGGAACCTCACCGGCTCCGCGGACCTGCGTGCCTTCGCGGAGTCCATCGCCGCCGTCAACGCGGCCGACCGGGGCGACCTGGCAGCAGCCGTCGACCGCATCCGCGACGCCATCGCACACGGCCAGGATCCGGTCCAACGCGCCATCTGGCACGGCCTGCTGGCCTCCTGGAGCCTCGAGCGCTGCGACCTCGCGACCGGGCGTACGGCGCAGCAGGACGCCCTGGCCCAACTGGCCGCGGCGGAACGCGCGGGCAGGGCGGACAGCACACTCGTCCGCCAGTACGAACAGGCCTTCGCCACGGAGCTGCGCCGCGCCGAGGAGCGGTGCGGGACCAGCCGATGACACGGACAACGAGAGGTGACTAGTGGTCACACGACGCCAGACCCGGTGGCGCCCGCACGTGCTGTGGGTGCTCACTCTGTTCCTCGGCACCGGCTGCACGATGCTTAGCGAGACGCCGACGGCAGCCCCCACCGGCAGGGCCGCCACACAGTCGGGAACCCCCAGCCCGGCCGCCCGGGACATCCTGCTGGCCCAGCAATTCGACCTGGAGACGGCAGGCGACGAGCGGTCGGAAGGCATGCGGTCGGAAGGCCCGGATCCGGAAGGCTCGGATCCGGAAGGTGTCGACCCGATCAGCTGCCGCGTCGACCTGGATGCCCCCCCTCGGGTCTGGGTGACCTCGGGCGAGGACGCGACGGGGGCGAGCGACGCGGTGGCGGCAGGCCTGGGTGAGCCGTCGCTCCTGTGCCTTCACGGTTTCCCGCCCGGCCCGATCACCGTCACGGTCAAGGCCGGAGGGCGGACCTACACCACCGCCGTGAAACCCGTGGCCGAACTGAGCGCCACGCCGTTGATGGACGACCTGTTCAACGGTCGTCCGATGGAGGTCGAGGACGTCGGCGTCGGCCTGCTCGCGAGCGGCGAGTGGTACTTCCTCCCCTCCGAGCCGGCCCTGACGGACATCGCCCGGTCCGGACGGTTCACCGTGGCGGCGCGCTCCGGAACCGTCCACGCTGAGAGCGAGGTGCCGCTGCGCCTGTCCCGGGGAGCGGCCATCATGGAGGGCTGGGAGCACAACCCCCGGATCGCGGTCTACGGATACACCGCCGGCGACCGCGTTCCGATTGGCCTCTACCGCCGGGGGGACGGGGAGGGCGTCCGCCGAAACGTAGCGGTGCTGCAGCGGGAAGTGGGCCGAGTGTTCATGCCGCCCCACCGGGTCGCCGTCTTCACCGTCCCGCCAGACGTCTTCCGTACCGTCACTGCACAACCCGCGGGCCCCGCCTGCCTCTCCGTCGCCGAACTCGCCACCTGCGTCACCTGAGCGGTTCGGTTACCCGGCACCCCGGACCGGCCAATCCCAGCTCACCGGCAGAAATCCCACGGCTGATCCTCACGGACCGGGAACATCGCGCCTTCCACCGGCGTGAGCCAGCGTTGACGCTCAGAGTGGCCAACTAGAACGCTCGGTCACAGTTCGGCGGGTCGCCGACAACGCTCTGGCGGCGGCCCGCTCCCTGATTCCGGACCACGATTGCGCGCGTCTGGGGGGACCGGGGCCCCCTACCCGGATCACGGCAGGTGCGGCACCCTGCTGCCCCGACCGAGGCGAGCTGGAGGGGGCAGGCCGTGGCGATCCGTGCCGTGCACGCACAGTGGGGCGCGGTCTTCGCGCACTTACCCGACCTGGGGTGCGGGCGAGAGTGGGCGGGGGTCTGGAAAGTCCGCCCAGTCGCCCCGCTGACCTGTGCCGAGTGCCGACATCCGATGTACGCGAAGGTCTTCTCATCCAGCGGTCTGCGGTTCTTCGCCCACGCCCCGGGTGCCCCGAAATGCGCGCTGGCCGAGGAGTCGCCGGCCCACCACCTCCTCAAGCTGGAGCTCGCGGCCGCCGCCCGGGAGGCCGGGGCGCACGCGGAGCTGGAGGTCCGCGGCCCGGACGGTGCGTGGCGGGCCGATGTGCTGGCGAGCGACCCGGCCGGGGCCTGGAGGACGGCCCTGGAGGCCCAGCTCTCGCCCATCACCCCCGACGACATAGCCGCCCGCACGGAACGGATGCTCGAGGACGGGGTGTCCTCGGTGTGGTTCAGCGACCGAGTGCGGGCGCCGTGGTTCGGGACGGTCCCGTGGGCTCGCGTGGAAACCGTCGACGGCGCCCTGGCCATCAGGGAGGGGCTCGCGAAGTTCTCCGGCAAGCATTGGGAGGCGGGTCCGCAAGGAGTGCCGGCCGCGGAGTTCCTGCGGTGGGTGTTCGCCGGGCGGGTGGTGTCGCACCGGCGGCGCGCGCCGGTCCGCAGCCCTCTGCCCGCCTGGGGCACCCTCTGGACGGCGCCCCAATACCGCGAGGCGGAGACGGCCTACCTGGACGCGGAGGAACGGCGAAAGCGGGAACGCGAGGAGCAGGAGCGCGCGCTTCGGCTCCGATGGCGCCAGGAGCAGCAACTCCAGATGCAGAGGGATCAGGAGCGGACCCGGGCGGAGGGCGGACACAAGGCAGCCGTCCAGACCCTCCTCGCACGGCAGGCCGCCCTTGAGATACCTGTCGCCCAGTTCGTCCACCGCGAGACCGGCAGCTATCCCTTCGTCTCGGACAAGGGCGCACCGGAGTACGCCATGGGCGTCCCCGTCTATGTCGGACCGACGCCGTACGGCGTCGTCTGCCCCGTGGCCAGCCGAATGGCCGCCCTGCGGGACCGCCTCGCGCCGCTCGTGATCTTCGTGGCTTCCGAAGGGGAGCGGCGGCGCATCGCCGCGCAGACCCGGCCCGATCAGCGAATCGAAGTCCTGAGGGCTTGAGGCCGCCCCGCCCCCTATGCTGCCGCGCATGAGCAACAAGATCCCCGTGCGCGGGGGCAGGAAGGGGCAGCAGCACCGGGCGACCCCGGACGACTTGCGGTCCTACTCCGTCAGCCCGGCCTCGCCGGTCACGGTGACCCGGGCCGACGGAACGACAGCGACCCAGGCGGCGAAGTCCGCCCGCAAGACGGCGCCGGCCCCCCAGCGGCGAGGCCCTGCGGTGTGCGCGATGTGCGCCGACCCCATCGAGGGCACGGTCTGGGTGAGCCGCGAGCAGGGCGCCTGCCGGGGCAAGCCGGTCCACCCGGCGTGCGAGAAGAGGAACCGGGCCGCCGTCACGCAGCTGCGCGCGGCAAAGCAGGAGGCGAAGAGGCAGGCAAAGAAGGACCGGCCTCTCTCCCTCGTCGAAGAGAACCGTCTGCTGCTGGCCCGGCAGGACAAGATCCGCGAGCAGCGGCAGTCGCGCAGCGCACTCAAGTAGCCACTCTCGACCGTTGCCGCGTCCTTCGCGCCCAGCCGGGTGATTCCGTCCCGCCATGCCTTCACTGCGGCTGCTTCGAGGCGTACAAGTACGGCCCATGACCACCGCTTCGATGTCATTCGAGACCGCTCTGTCCGGCCAGCTCGTCGACGAGTTCGGCCCCGGGGGCATCCCCGCCGGGCTGCAAGCCGCGACCGCCTTGATGGGGTTCCTGTCCAACCGGATGCCTTACGAAGAGTTTCGTATGGTCCTGACCACGGGCCACCAGGAGATCCGCTCCCGTTTGGAGACCGCAGCCCGCACGTACCGGTACGACGGGGTCGTACCGGCCCTCACCCTGGGGGAGGCGGGCATGCTGGTGTGCTGCTCCGCTGGTGCCGTCGCCGACCTCGCCGACGAATGAGCATCCGGAACGATCCCCGAGGGAGGGTGCGCGTGACACCGGCGCGGACGTGACACGGCCTCCGGGCTCCGGTGATACGCACGGACCGTGATCGCGGGCACGGGTTCGGCCGGTGTGGTCCCGAGCCCGCCCGGTGACCTTGGCCCAGTGCCTCGCTCGACACCCGGTCTTGCACCCTTGCACCCATCGTCCGCGTGCACTTCACCCCGGCGCGCCTGCAACAGGCACTGCAACACTCGGGTGCAACAGAGAGCCCGTGTTGCGGCTCTGACCTGCGATAACACGCACGATCCAGGGCGATTCGATCGCGTTGCACCCACACGTTGCACCCCGGCGGTCACGAAACCGGTGGCTGCGGCCGCCCCTGGATTCCTACGCTGTTTCCGCCTTCACCACCGGATGCAGGGACGATGCCGTGAGCACCACCGACGAGCCGTGGCTCCACACCGAGCACGGGGCGAACATCGGGCACACCGAGGCGTCGACCTGGGCGCGCACCGTCCGGCTCCAGCTGCAGCGCGTCCTGACCGGCAACGGGTACACCGAGATCCTCGACTCCTACCAGCTCGTCATGGCGCTGCGCATGACGCTGCGCGGCGTGGAGATGACCCGCCGGCACTTGGTCACCGATCCGGAGCGCGACCTCCTCGACGAGGGCCTGGCCGCCTTCACCGCGGCGGTCCCGGGCGGGAAGGACGCCCGGGATGTCATCGAGCACTTCGACGAGTACACCCAGGGCGTGGGCCGACTCCAGCACCCGCCGGGCACCAAGCCGAAGGACCGCACGCCGGACGACGTCCGGGCGGAGGAGTTCCGGATCTGGTTCGACTGGCGCCGCCGGGAGGAAGATGCGACGGCCAGTCCTGGTCGTGGGCCCGTATCCGATCGACCTGATCGACGCGGCCGAAGCCGCCACCCGCCTGGAGTGCGACGCCTACGAGGCGCTGCTCACCGACGAAGGCCGGCCATGGCCGCGCGGCTCCGCGTACGCGATCCGGTTCGGCGGCGCCGTGCCCCGGCAGACCCCGCCGGTGGGCCCCCTCGGCTGACCCACGGCAGTCGCGGGCACCAGGCCGTCCGCTCGCACCTGTATCAGCGCCTCATAGCGGCACCGGCCCATGATTCCTCCCGGCCCTGTGCGCCTCTCTGCGGCACCCCGGCGCCCTTCCGGCTCCCCGAGCGGCGATCACGCGGCTCACAGGCGCTCACAGCGGCGTACAGGCGCCGCGCCCACCCGTACGACGCCGATGACGCGGAGGACCCGGGCACCGGCCAACTGCCGGGGGATCTCCTCATGGTCGGCCTCTCGCCCGATCCCGCCCCCGAGCTCTGCTCTCAGGGGGAGATCTACAACCCGCACATAGGTACTACAAGTACCTACCTACATTGGGGTGCAAGACGGCCCCTGCACCCCGCCCCAGCCTGGGCCTCGGCGGCAGTCCGGTGCAGCGCGACCGTGCTGCTCGCTGCTGCCCCGCTGCGCGCGGCCGAAGGGTGCAAGGCGGTGCTGCTTTTCGTGCTGCTGCTGACCGGCTCGGTGCAGCACGCCCGTCTCCGGGATGCAGCGCAGCATTCGCACGGCCCGGGCGGCACATGGCTGCTGCTCGTGTAGCAAGGCGGCCTCACCGGTGCAGCGGGCGGCCTCTTCACCGGGCCCGGCTACCGGCCCGCGGCTGCTGCCACCGACGTGCTGCTCGGCTGGCTGCTGCTGCGCGCGCAGGCCCGCAGCGCACAGGCGAAGTACACCTCGACGTCGGCGTCGCCAGCCCACCGCGTGATCTCGTACGCCGCCTTCGTCGCTTCGAAGGCGGCCAGGACGGGGAGGCCGAGTTCCTTGTGCGCCTCGGTGGCCACGTCCAGGTACATGGGGAAGCCGAAGTTGTGGGTGCGGTTCTGCTCCGCGGCCGCCACCTTGTGGTGGGCCGTGCGGGCGCCCTCGAACCATCGCGTCGCGGCGTCCGTGCCGAGCGCCTTGACGACGATCGTGAACGGGGTCACTTGCTCCGCGCTCGCGGGCCAGCTGGCGGTGGGCAGGCCGAAGCGGTTGCCCAGCTCCTGGGTGAGGTGGAGGCCGAAGTCGTGGGTCACGCCCCAGACGTACCGCGCCGGCCCACGCTCGGGTGGGCGGCGCCCCACTCCGGGAACGCTCGTACGGGCCGTCCTGCCCCGATGGCCCCGGCGACGGCCGACTTTGTTCTGGAGGAGCAGAACAAGCCGGTTCACCTGGTGCTACCGGCTGCGCTCCGGTGCTCGGGGCCGGGCCTTGGGGTCGTCTGCTGGTTTGTTCTGCTCCTCCAGAACAAACCGGTTTAGCTGGTGCTACCGCTTTGATCGCGGGCATGAAGAAGGCGCTGCACCTGCGGGGTGCAGCGCCTTGGTGTGGCTACGTGAGGTCAGCCGGCGGCGGCCAGGTTGGCGACCTGGGCGGCGTACCGGGCCCGCCGCTGCTCAGTGAAGCGCTCGGGTTCGGCGGCCTTGATCTCCGGGATCGGCATGGGGTAGGCCACCTTGCCGCCGGTCAGCAGCGGGTGGAGCTGGTAGAGGCCGTCTTCGAGGCTCCAGGCGAGGCCGCACTCGCGCAGCTCCTTGAAGCCACGGTTCACGGTGGGCTTGCTGGCGCCCAGCTCGCGGGCCATCTCGTTCTGGCTGATCGCGGCGGTGCCGGTGTCCGGGTCGCTCAGGTACATCAGCTCGTCCAGGACGCGGCGGCCGGCGGTAGTGGTGTCGACCAGGGCCAGGATGCGCAGAACGGCGCGGGGGATCTCTACGGGCGCCTCTGTGGGAGGGCTGGGGACGTAAGAGCTGCTCACGGAGCCTCACCACTTCCGATCAGGACGACGCTGCAACAACAAGGGTATGCCTCGCAGGATCACGCGCTCGCCTTGCGCACGGGACGCCTCTGGCGGAGCGTCACGACCTTCTCCTTGCGACGGGCGGCCTCGGCGGCCTTCTTCTCGGCCTCCCGCTCCTGGCGCCACTCGGTGGGGTAGTCGGGGTGCGGGATGATGCAGGCCGGGCCCTCAGCGCCGTTCCAGAGCTTCTGCCACTTCTCCTGCTCGCCGGAGGTGCCGGCCACCGTCAGCCACGGGTTCAACTGCAGCGTGCCGCGCTTGGCGGTGCGCATCCATCCGATGTGCGTGAAGAACTGGCTGGCCTCGTTCACGGAGGCTGCCGACAGGTTGCACCGGGCCTGGAGATCACGCTGGTTGGTCTTCACGAAGCCGCGAGGGACAGCGCGGTCCTTGTCGTCGGACCGGTTCGCGTTCTGGAGCGCCATGAGCTTGCACCACACCTGGAACCAGCTACCGGGCGCCTTCAGGCTGCCGAGCACGTCCAGGAGCAGCCGGGCGTCCAGGACGTAGCCGCTGACCTCGGCGCTCGCGGCGAACTCGCGGCCCTGGATCTTCTCCACGCCCAGGATCAAGCCGCCCTTGCCGTCCGACCGCGCGACCACGCGCTCGCCGGGGCGGACGATCGGCAGCTGTTCCATCAGCACAGTCCTCCAGGGATGATCAACGTTTCGGTGAGCACGGTAGCACTAGGTAAACCGGCTTGTTCTGAAGGGGCAGAACAAACGGTGCCTCACAGTTACCTGATGACCAATCAGCTACGGGGTGAGTTTGTTCTAGATCTCCAGAACACTCGGGAGCCGTTTGTTCTGGAGATCTAGAACAAACGGTTTCGCATCGCCGCAGGTCAGAGCCGTTTTCGGCGTGGATCCCTCTTAGGTGTCATAAGACACCAGCCGCCACCCCAGCCCCCGGGGCCACGCCGCGCCCCGCGCGGCACAAAGCCGCTGGTCACAGCGGGCGTGTCGCCTTCGACAGTCACCGGATCGAGGGGCTGGCCCCTGTGGCTAAGCTCGCTTCGCGTGCGGCACCACGCTCCTCTGCGGCTCGTGGACAGCAGCAGCGGCTCTGAGTCTCGGGTGGTACCTGCCGTGACGATCAAAAGACCCGAAGCGTGGCCGGTGCCGGTGGACGGTTTCGCCGCCCGGCCCGAGGGGCCGTTCGGCTCCGGTACCTCCGCACGCCGGAATCCCGGCTTTCCCATATTCGGGGTACCGTTCTGTGGCTGAGGTCGGCAACGTCCCAAGTCGTAATTCCTCGCCTGCATAGGGGTGCTGAATATCAACGGTGACCATTCGTCAAACCGACCGCCCCGTCTGGGTGGTTGGGGGGTGTCTCGTGTTTCCGCCAACGGTACATGCTGCATCAACCCGATGCACCCGCTATACTAGAACCCGACACGAACGAGCGACCCCACCCCCGCCGTAGCCAGCCTGGCCCACGCAGTGGGCCCCAAGGTTCTGGAGGCGTAGCCGGAAGGACCGTCAGGCGGGGGAGCGCAGCGGACCCGCCCCGGGAGGACGCAGTCCTCCCTCACTCCCCGTCAACTCCCCGACAGGAAGCCCCACCAGCCGCACCGTCACACCCTCGTCACCCCGGCCGCGCACCGCGCGGCCTGCCGGGCGCGCAGCGGCCGGTCCCACTGGCTCCTGGAGCGGAGCGGAGGGAGCCGCCCGTGCTGCGCACGGGCGCGGGGAGCGCAGCGACCCGTCCCGCTGTCCCATCGCGCAGCGATGGGGTACCCGCTCCGCGGG
>NZ_JBIAHP010000054.1:0-15758 GCF_042870715.1 Streptomyces sp. NPDC006463
TGCGGACGTCAGACATCCCGCTCAACAACCCGAGGGCCTCGCCCGTTGCGCAGCCACCCCGGTCACCCGATCAGTGGCCACGTTGAAAAAGCTCAGTGGATGGCATCGAGATGGTCCTGCTGCGCGCCGAGACCTGGGGTCGATCTGGGCCCGTATCCGCGGGGGCGGCAGATCTGGGAGGTTCAGAGTGCCGCGCCCCAGTCACCGCGTCCCGCCCCTTTGCCGGGCGCGGTGTCCTGCCCGTCTCGCCGGGTCCTGGCTGGGCAGATGTGCCGCTTTTATCCGAAATATTGCTTTTGTCAAG
Source organism: Streptomyces sp. NPDC006463 (assembly GCF_042870715.1). Lineage (NCBI taxonomy): Bacteria > Bacillati > Actinomycetota > Actinomycetes > Kitasatosporales > Streptomycetaceae > Streptomyces > Streptomyces sp. NPDC006463. The sequence goes on from NZ_JBIAHP010000054.1 coordinate 305, forward strand.
TCCCGAGATGTTGTGGCATGACGCGGCTTACGTGGCGGGGCTTACTTGAGGCACGGGTTCACGCAGGGCAGATGGCCCGACGACCCACTTAAGGAGACTTTTTATGACTCGCACCTCGCAGAAGCAGCGTCTGGTGATGCTCGGCGTCTCGACCGCCCTGGCCGCTGGTGGCGCGCTGCTGCCCACGAGTGCGTTTGCCGCCCCCGCGAACTCGCACACCGGTGCCGTGATCTCGACGCACGGCGACCACAGCAAGAATCACCACGGCAACAACGGTGACGGCAAGAAGAAGGGCAACAAGAGGAAGGGCAACCGGGCCCGGGACATCGAGAACATGCCCGGCTGCAAGTTCGTCAGCAAGAAGGTCTACTGCGAGTTCAAGCCGGAGACCAAGCCGGAGACGAAGCCGGAGACGAAGCCGGAGACGAAGCCGGAGACCAAGCCGGAGACCAAGCCGGAGACGAAGCCGGAGACGAAGCCGGAGACCAAGCCGGAGACCAAGCCGGAGACCAAGCCGGACTTCAAGGACCCTGAGACGGGGGCAGACACCCGCGGCAAGGTCCCCTCCGGCCTCTGACCGCCGCGGACAACGGCAAGGGGCAGGCGTCCGCATGGACACCTGCCTCGCCGCGTCAGCGGGCCACCACCGTGCCCCGTTTCCTCGGGTGGCGGCGGCCAGTGAAGCTGTGCAGTGGCATGCTTCTGACCTCTACTGTGCAGGTCGGTTGAGCGGGCTGGTACTCATGTGACTTACCGGATGTGCGCAGCTTCTGAGAGCGGCAGGCATCTGACTTGCGTTTGCCAGCCCGCGTGCGGTTCTCAGTGGGCTCTACGTTCTTCACCGGGCTGGTCCTCCCATTCGTAAGGTGGGGACGCCCAGGGGTGCTGGGTGTGGCTCTCAGTGGGCTGCCGTTTCGTGGCTTCTACCGCTTCGCCGCCCGGTGCCCCACGACGACTCGGCCGCCGATTACTGAGGTTTTCAGGGTGGGGTCGGTGGGTTGATAGCCAGGCTTGTGGCGGTGAGGCAGCCGTCGACCAGGTGGGGCCGGAGTTGGATTCTGCGTAACTCGCGGCGGAGTGTGCGGTCGAGGTCGTCGGGGGTCTCGAAGGCGGTGTTGGCCATGGCTCTGCGCACGAGTGACCAGACGGCCTCGACCGGGTTCAGGTCTGGTGCGTATGGCGGGAGGCGGACGGTGGTGAGCCAGTCGTGCTCGGCCTCGTACTGTTTCAGCCCGGCGGCCAGGTGGGTGTTGAGGTTGTCCCAGACCACCACGATCGGGCTGTTGAACTGGATGTGTGCTCTCACCAGTAGGTCGCGGTAGTCCTTCCAGGAGAAGCTCTTGCGTGCCCCCTTGAGCAGGAGATGGGTGCGGGGCCGGTGGATGAGACGGCTGTGTTCACCGGGTTTGTAGCAGCACAACGCGGCGACCGAGGTCCGGCGGCGGGACCTGCCACGGACGCGGATGACGGGTGTCTGTCCGCGCCGGCCCCAGGTGCGGGCACGGGGCGGAGTCATCGAGAAGCCGGCTTCGTCCTCGAAGACGATCCAGGCACCGGACGCCGCCGCGAGGCTTTTACCCCCGGCCACACCTCCTTCTTCCACAGCTCCACCGCGTGTTCGTCGCGTTCGAGGGCTCTGCGGGCAGGGGCTTGCCAGGACCAGCCGTGCCGTTTCAGCAGCCGCCAGACCGTCGCCACTGACAGGCTCACCCGAAGATGCCGCTGGATCAGCGTCTGGACCCGGGCCAGGGTCCAGCGTCCGTCTTCGAAGCCGTGCGCCGACGGGCCCTTGCCGAGTTCCTCCTCGAGCACGGCGAACTGTTCATCGGTGACGGTCGGGCGTTCGCCGGACCCGTCGAGCGCAAGGCATCCATGCCGCGCTCGCGCCAGGCACGGCGCCAGCGTTCTACCGACCGCACACTCACCCGCAGCTCTTTCGCGATGACCGCGGTCTTCTGACCCGCCGCGAACTGTTCGCCGGCCTGAAGCCGGATCCCCTCACGAAGCGCCCGACGCTCAGCGGTCAGGCCCCCGCCCTCTGGATACCTCACCTCACCGGCATACCGCAGGGATCATGAACCGTCACTACCCGACGACAACGCGAAATCCTCAGTAACCGACGGTCGGGCTCAGCCGATGGCCAAGGCGAGACCCGTCGGCGACGCCGACCGTGCACCCCTCGTCGCTCACCGAAGCCGACCGTCACGACTTCCGCGTTTGACGTCAGCCCGGCACGGGGCTGCACTGGATTCATGGACGCTGCGGCGACTCCGCCTTAAGGAGAGCAGCGATGACAACCTTGGATACGTTCAACCTTCTGCAGCCGTACAAGATTGCCGAGGAGACGTTCGTCATCCCGTGGGCTCTTGAGGCCCCGCCGGTCGGCCACTTCCCGATGAATTCGATGGTAATCCGGGGGGCTGAACCGGTCCTCGTGGATACCGGGGCGCCCGCAGTGCGAGCCCAGTGGCTGGATGCAGCCTGGTCCGTCGTGGATCCCATGGACGTACGGTGGATCTTCCTCACCCACGACGACCGCGATCACGCCGGCAACCTCCTGGCGGTCCTCGCGGAATGCCCGAACGCGACCCTGCTGACGACATGGTTCTCCATCGGCCGCATGGCCGAGGAGTGGGAGACCCCCATCAACCGGTGCCGCTTCATGACCGACGGCGACACGATCGACGCGGGCGACCGCACCCTGGTCGCCAAGCGACCACCCCTGTACGACAACCCCACAACCCGTGCCCTCTTCGACCCGAAGACCAACGTTCTGTGGTCCGTCGATACCTTCGCCACGAACGTGCCGACCCCGATGCCCGAGACAGCAGCGATGTCGCCAGACGAATTCCGCGACGGCCAGTTCTTCGGCGGGCGCCTGGTCTCCCCCTGGGTCGCCCTGCTGGACGCCCAAAAGTTCGGCACGGTCGTCACCGACTTCCAACACCTGAACGCCGAGGTCATCGCCGGCTGCCATTGCCCGGTCCTCCGCGGCCCCCAGATCCCCGAGGCCTACGACCTCCTCCGCCAGCTCCCCGAAATCCCACCGTGGACAGAGTTCACCCAGGCCGACCTGGACCAGTGGATGGCGGCTGCCGAGAGCTCGGTTCCGCCGGAGCAGCCGCGGCCGTCGGGGACATAAGTGGCGCTGACCCACAGCGTTGGGATCTGCTGCACTCCGGCGCCTACGACCGGAAAACCTGTCGCTCGGCTAAGACTTGTCCCGTAAATACTCTTTGAGTCGCTCTGGGCAGGGTCGGTCGCGGTGCGACCGCTGGCCTATCCGGCGAGGGCGAGGTTGTGCAGGCGGGCGATGCCGAGCATGGCGTGGTGGACTCCGTCGCCTTTGAGTCGGCAGTCGCGGAGGATCTTCCAGGTCTTATGCGGGCGAAGACGTGCTCGGCGCGGGCGCGGACCTGCATGTGGGACTTGTTGTGCGCCTGCTTCCAGTCGGGCAGGTCTTCGCCTTTGCGGCGGCGGTGGGGCATGACGAGTCCGGTGCCGGGGTAGCCGCCGTCGGCGATCGTGAGTGTTCTGCCGACGGCGGCTTTGGCACCGGGTTCCTCCCAGGCCTTGCAGTCGTTGCGGTTTCCGGCAAGCGGTCGGCCGACTGCGACGACCGGGCGGGTGTCGGCGTCGATGAGGATCTGGTGGTTCGTGGAATATCGGTAGTTCTTGGACTGCTCTGCCGCGGCGTGGTCGCGGGTGGGCACCAGGGTGCCGTCCACGATGAGCACGGTGTCCTTGGCGAACCGCTTGCGGGGCTGCAGGGCGAGCATCGGCCCGAGGTGGTCGATGATGCGGTCCGCGGCCGACTTCGAGACCCCGAATAGCGGAGCGAGCTGGCGCATCGTCAAGTTCGTGCGCCAGTACGCCGCCACCAGCAGAGCGCGGCCCTCCAGCGGAAGGCTCCACGGCCGGCCCTTGCGGACCCCGTCCGCACCCTCGCGCCGCAACACGGTCACCAGCTTCCCGAAACAGCGCGGACTCAGCCCCGTGAACGGGGCTGTCCAAGACGGCTCCGACGCCGTGATCACACCAGCCACATCAAGATCATCTCACCTGTGACCAGCCGTTCCGGGACAAGCCTTACTGGCAGCACGGCCTGGGCTGGAAATTCGAGCTGAGTTACGAGCACGACGTCCCCGTCGATCACGATGCGGTCATCGAGCATCTGACGCACCCGAGGTGGGGGACGGACATGCAGGTAACGAGGGACTACTGCGCCTGCAGGCCGTGCGACTGCGACGGGGGAGCGGAACGCTCCTGCTGGTTTACTCTCGCCCCGCAGGGAGACAGCGGAGAAGTCGTGATCCACTTCCGCCGCACCAGGGCCGGCTACGACATTTCGAACGCACGTACGGGCGACTCGGCGCGGCCGGGGCTGAACCGACGTGGCTCAAGTAGGCCCTGCCCGCCCATTACGGACGTTCGGATACCCCCGTCGGCAGCTTGAGCCACCGCGCACTGCTCGCTGGCTGCCACCCCTGGCGCGATCACGCCGACTCACCAGAGACGACTGAGCGGTGAATCGGCAGAGCGGCACCCCAGGCGGGTGAGGGTGCAGGACAGCCTGTTTGACCTTGGTGAATGACTCTGCCGCTAGGACCTGTCTGATAATTGATCTCGTGGTGTGTCGTGGTGAGCTGAGAGATCACCGCTCTCGGTTGACGCCCGACGTTGACGGCCCTGACCTCACGTCCTCACACCGCCACGCCACCATGACCTGGGCAGACACGCACCAGGTCTGGACCCAGACGGGCCTGCGCTGCCCGCTGGTTTGCTCGATTACCGGGTCAGTCCAGCTTTCGCAAGGACTTCATCGAGAGTCAGCGTCGAGGCCAGGTCGTGGATCCACGCTTCAGGCGGTGCTGCGAAGACGTCGCCCAAAGCAGCCATGAGCGCCTCGAATTCATTCTGGAAGTGCCTGTACACGGCGTCGAGGTCGACCCACTGCTCGATGATCACGAAGGTATTCGGCGCTTCGAGATCTTCGGCGATCTGATAGCCCTCGCAGCCCTTCTCAGCACGGGTCCGAGCCGCGTTGCCGCGAATCACCTCGAGCCAGTGCTCACGCTGCTCCGGCTTGATCGATGCTCTGACAATTTGGAGAACCATGCACTGCTCCTTACCTCGCCCGGCGCCGCGTCTTCCGGGATCGCTCAGTTTGGTGCCCTGCCCCAGTAGACCGCCCCGGGCAACCGACCACCTGTCGTTGTACGCCGCTCGTGTCAGGCGCTGGGGCAGTCGGCCACCATGGCCCGGCCCCCAACCCGGCGATCGTTGCCGGTCACACCACAAATAGGGCTTGGTCAGGTCGGTGTGAGGGTGGGTATGTCGCGGTGACAGGTGGGGCAGGCGCCCGCCCAGGTAGCGAGGAGAGTCTGCAGTTCGGGGACGATTCGGTAGAGGGTCAGGCCGGCGCCGTTTCTCTTGGGGCTCTGGCCTGTCGCTGGAGGGTGCAGAAGGCGTGGGCGGCGGAGGCGAGGGTGACGTGGTGGTGCCACCCGTTCCAGGTGCGGCCTTCGCAGTGGGCCAGGCCGAGTGCCTGTTTCATCTCGCGGTAGTCGTGCTCGATGCGCCAGCGGAGCTTCGCGAGGCACACGAGTGTGGTCAGCGGTGTCTGCTCGGGCAGGTTGGAGAACCAGAACTGGTTCGGCTCGGCTTGATCGGCGGGCCATTCGGCCAGCAGCCAGCACGCGGGCAGGTCCGGCCCGTCGACGGCTTTGCGGACCTCGCGGCCGGCGGCCCGGATCCGCAGGGCAACGAATCGCGAGTACGTCCGCTTGAAGCCGCTGCTGCCCGTTCCAGGGCGGGAGCCCTCGTGCCATTGCACCGGCCTGGCCGCCCGCTTCCCGGCCTCGATGACGGGGTGCAGGTGAACCTCCGTGCGTCCGCTACGTCGGCTGAACGTGACGGTGCCGACGCAGACACCGTCCGCGGCCTGGATCTGCGAGCTGTGTGTCCAGGTCGTAGACACGATAAGGTCCGCTCGATAGTTCGAAGCCTTCCGGTCTGCCGGAAGGCTTCTCGCGTTCTCGAGGAGGATCAGATGGCAGACTTTGTTGTCCGCAGAGCGGGCGCCGAGGACCGCGACGTCCTGGAACGACTCTGGCCGCTTTTCCTGCACGACCTGTCGGAGTTCTGGGGCGTCCTGCCGAACCCGGACGGAACATACCGCCGCGAGTGGCTAGAGTCGGCGATCGGCGATCCCACCTGGTCGGCTTATCTCGTATGGTCTGGTGACCGGCCGGTCGGCTTTGCGTTCGTACGCGCGCTGGACAGCGATGCGCGCGTGCTGAACAGCTTCTTCGTGGTGCGTGGGGCACGCCGGTCGGGCCTCGGGTTGCGAGCGGTGCAGGTCGTCCTGGCCGCGCACCCTGGCCGATGGGAGATCGCTTTTCAGGAGGAGAACGCGGGCGCGGCACGCTTCTGGCGTCACGTCGCTTCCGAAGTCGCGGGCGAGGCCTGGACCGAGGAGCGGCGACCGGTGCCTGGGAAGCCCGAGCTGCCGGGGAACACATGGGTTGCCTTCGATGCGCGGTAGTCCTCCTTCGCGTTAGTTCGTGGAGGGGTGTTGGTCAGGCCGGCTGGTCACCGAGGTAGAGGTATCAGGCACAGTCCATGTAGTCTTCGGGGCTGCCGATAGGTAGGCCGGTGGGCAGGAGGTTGTCCTCGTCCTTGCCTCGGCTGGCGAGGTAGAGGGCGAAGCCCCAGGTGTGCAGGATGCCGGTGAAGCGCAGGCGGCAGAGCGGCAGCGGTTCCTCCTCGCCCGGCAGTTCCCCCGCCACGTAGGCGAATCCTGAGCGGAAGCGCACCTGGACGCGGGCGAGCTGGGGCCAGCGTTCCTCGGCGCGGACGTTCAGACGGTGGCGCAGGTGATCGCGGGGAGGAATCCGGTAGGACATTGGTCGTGACGCGTAGGCAACTCACCAATGCCCAGTGGAAGTTCATCGAGCCGTACCTGCCGATCGGTAGGTACGGCCCGTACCCCGAACGGCTGCGGGAGCAGTTCGAAGGGGTGATCTGGCGTTTCCGGTCCAGCGGTCAGTGGCGGGAGATGCCTCAGTCCGGCGTGGCTACGTGCCGGCCGTGCCCAAGTCGTCCGTAGACGGTGGCCCATGGGCCGAACTCGGCAACGATGCGCCGGGCCAGTTGGCCCTTGGTAGCGAACTCCCGCTCGTCGGGGACTTTGGCCGCACGGCAGCGTTCGCGGTCCTCGGTCCAGGTCTTGGGCAGGTAGAGCTCCCGGTCGACCAGGGCCGGCCCCGGGCCGTCGCATAGGCGGCGAAGACGCCGATCTGGCAGTTCTCGGTGCGGCCGGCAGTTCCGGAGTATTGGCGTTGGACCCCGGCGGAGGCGGTGCCCTTTTTGATGAACCCGGTGTCGTCGATGATGAGGACGCCATCGTTCTCGCCGAGCTTGTCAGCGACGTGTTCCTGCAGGTCGTCGCGGATGTCGTCAGGGTTCCACTTCGCTCCGGCGAGCAGGTCCTGCAGGCCATCGGGCGTTGCGTGGCCTGCCTGCTCGGCCAGCTGCCAGCTGTTCTTTCGGGCCACTGGTGCGAGTAGGCCGCGTACGTAGTCGCGCATGCGGCGGCGTAGTTCCACCCGGCCGAAGCGATGGCCGATGTTCACGAAGAGGTCGTCCAGTTCCAGGTTCCACTGCTCGGCAACACGTGCGGTGATCACGTAGGGAAGCTGCCCCGCACGCTGCCACTACCTGCGGCGCCATCGCACGATCGAGGGGCGGCTTACCGAAAGCCACCCCTGACCACTCCGCAGCCCGTTACGCTCCAGCCGCCCAGCGAAACCCGCAGGATCAGACAGCAAAATCCTGCTGGAGTATTAGGCCAACCGGGTACAGGCGGAGGGTCGCGCGCAGTGGACGGACGAGTCGCGGGCAGGACGGAGGAGGGAGAACCCACACTTCGGAGGCACTTCACATGTCCGTGCTCTTCTTCGACATCGGGGCCACTCTGGCGGATGCCCGCGTGGAGCCCGACGACTCGCTGACGCTCAGGCCCCGGCCCCGGGTGGTCGCCGTCCTCGATGCCCTCCGTGACGTACGCAAGGGCATCATTTCCAACCCCGGGCCGGGCGACGGTGCGGCTGAGCGGGCGGCGGCGGCCCTCGAGGAGGCGTTCCCCGGCCGTTTCACGGACGCGAGTCTTGTGCACTGGGGTGTGAAGGACAGTCGTGGGCTCTTCGATCTGGCGGTCGCGAGCACCGGGGGTGTGTCGGCCGACGACTGTGTGTTCGTGGGCGAGGACGCCCAGGAGAGGGCGTTCGCGCGGGCGGCGGGGATGCGTACGGCGCCGCATCCGGTGTTCGCCCTGGCAGCGGTGGAGAACCGCCCCGTGCTCTTCGCGCGGATCGGGCTGCCGGACGGCCGGGGCCTGCCTGAGCTGGCCGCGGTGGCGGAGACGACCGAGGTCGTTCCCGTGCATGTGGCCTCGGACCGGCTCGTGCTCGTCATGGCGAGCGCCCTCGGTGCCGAAGCGCTCGAACGCGCCGGGTTCACGGTGGACCGGCGCGAACCGGTGGAGGACAGGGCGGCCTTCCTGATCCGCGACGACCGTCCGGTCACGGAGTCCGAGTCGCTTGCGGACTCCACCGACGCCGCGGGGTCGGCGACCGGAGCGGCGCGGCGCGCCACGGCCGTATACGGCTTCATCGCCGACGCCCTGGCCGGGAGGGGTGCCCCGCCGGCCGCCCTGCTCGGGCCCGCACCGGGTGGTGTGTATCTCGCCGTGCCCGCCGGTGCGCCGATCGAGGAGGTGCACAGGCCGGGCGCCAGGCCCGGACACACGGAACGCCTGCTGCCGGACCCGACGCTCCTCTCGCGGCCCGGCGAGACGCGCGCGCACGTGCTCACCGGCGCAGCGGCCCAAAGCCCGCGTCCGGGCCGGCCCGGCGCGGCGTCCGGCAACGGCCTCCCGTCCCCCGAGACGATCGCCGCGGTGCGGGCGACGGTGACCTCCGAGGCCCTGCTGGGCCATGTGGCGCGTATCTCCGGCGCGGAGCCACTGGTCGAGGGCGAGTCGCTCACGGTCCGCAGCAGGGATGCGGCGGCCGAGGACAACGCGCGGGTAGTCGAGGAGCTGGCCCGCCGGTTCCGGGAACTCGGGCTGCACGTCCGACGGCACCCGTTCCGGTGGCGGGGACGACAGCTGTTCAACCTGGAAGCCGAGCACCGGGTCGCCGGGGCCGACTCCAGCGTCCTCATCACTGCTCACCTGGATTCGACCGCGTCCAGCGGTGACTTCGTGGACGCGAACGGCGAACCCCGCCCCTACGACCCGGCGGTGGACCCCGCACCGGGAGCCGATGACGACGGAAGCGGGACGGCGGGAGTCATGGCCGCGGCCGAATGCCTGGCCGCCCTGCTCGCGGCCGGCAGGCAGCCGACCCGCAACGTGCGCTTCGTGCTCTTCAACGCGGAGGAGCAGGGCCTCGTCGGCAGCAAGTTCTACGCACGGGCCGCCGCCGCGGAGGTCGACCGTATCGCCGGGGTCTTCCAGATGGACATGATCGCGGGACGGCAGCGGGGCAGCACGCCCAAGGTCGAGATCCACGCGGGATCCTCCGTACCGGGCCCAGTCGTGGGGGCTTCCGACTCGCTCGGCGACCTCGTCGCACGCACCGTACCCGCCTTCGATCCCGCGGTGGCCGTCCAGCACCTCACGGGCCCTGACGACCCGGCAGTCGGACGCAGCGACCACGCGAGCTTCCATGAGCGGGGATGGGCGGCCGTCGCCGTGTCCGAGGACCTCTTCTCCACCCCAGACGGCGCGCCCGGGACCGGCACCCGGCAGTACCACACCCAGGGGGACACGCTCCTCGACCAGGACCACGACACCGATTTCGCCGCCACGATCGCAGGCTCGGTCACCGCGACCGCTCTGACATTCGCCGGGCTGTAGACACCTACGGAATAGAGGCCACATATGGGCACGGACCATGACACGAACCCGGCCCCGGGCGAGGACGGGCACGAGCAGAACGACGAGGCCGAGCGCCCGGCGACCGAGAAGTACGTCAGCGATCTGCTGGCACGGGGCCAGGCGGTGTTCGAGGGCGAGGAGCCGACGTCCCGGACGACCCACGTCATCAAGCGCGAGGACGACGGACGGCTCACCATCCGTCGTCTGCGCTTTTTCAGCTGACTTCTCAGTCGAAGCAACGCCGGACCAGAGCGAGGCCCCCGGTGGTCTCGCTCCGGGCGATCTCGTGGGTCTTGAGCCGGGTGGGGCTGTCGTCCACGACCGCCACGTCGGTGCGGTGCTCGGCGGGGATCTCGACCCGGCCGCGGCGGAGGAGGTCCTCCAGGTACGACGTGGCGACCTGCTCGGGGTCTGCAGGCCGCACCGAGCCGCCCGAGGGGTCGGAGCCGGCGATGGCGAACCGGCGGGTCTCCCCGGGGGCGTAGAGGGTGAGCGGCCCCTTGATGCCGTACGCCATCCCCTGGACCGTGACCGTCGTCAGGCCCTCCTCGTCACTGCCGCCCGGCGTCGCCTCGGCCACGGCGGCGCCTCGGCGTGTCACCTCCGCCGCGGTGAGGGACGTGGCGGCGCCCAGGGAGAGGATTCCGTGGCGGGTGAACGCCGAGCGCAGGGACGGACCGTACTTGCCGCCGTTGCGACGCTGGTCCGCAGCGATCATGTGGCCCGCGACCTGCGCGTAGTAGCCGGACACCACCGGCGCGGCCACGACGGCGTCCACCAGCAGCTGGCCGGCGATCCGAGCCGCCTCGGCCAGAGCGGCCTGGTCCTGGCTGTCCTGCTGACGGAAGATCCCCGCGACGATCTTCAGGAACGCGCCGCTGAACACCCGGGAGAACGAGTGGGTCTCGCTGGTGAGCATGTTCCCGGGTCCGAGCGGCGGCAGCTGCACCGGGTCGCGGTAGAAGAAGTGGTTGGACATGTTGCGCAGGCAGTCCGGTTCGGCCGCGTCCGGTGCGACCTTGCGCACCGCCCAGCCCAGCTGCTCGGCCAGCCGCGACACGCGGGAGGACTGCTCGAGGCGGCCCTGCGTCTGGGTCAGGACGGTGATCCGCAGCGACTCCAGCTGGAGTGCGGTCAGCAGCGCGCTGATGTCACCGAACGCCTCGTGGAGGGCGTCGGACTCGTGCATCGCCGCGTTGAACAGTTGGGGGCGCAGGGCGTCCAGGATCGCGTGGCCCAACTCGTGCCGGACGATCTCGGGGCTCTGGCCCGAGAAGACGTCCACTCCTTCCACTCTCTGGTGGAAGAACTTTAGGCCTCGCCGGTCGTAGAAGGCGTTGAGGTCGACTCCCTCGTCGAGATGCACGGTCAGGACACGTCCGACCGACGGGACCCACTGAGTCCCCGTGGGAACCAGCGGACCCCAGGTCTGGCAACCCGTGCTCAGCGCGTGGGCCGCCACCCAGTAGCGGAAGGCCGGCGTGCCCGGCCCAGCACCGTCCGGGTGCGGCGCTGCCTCGGCGATGGCCGTCGGAAAGGGCTGTGTGTCGAGCTGGGGCACCGGGTGTCGCACCGGCACGTTTTCCTGCAGAGGAGCTCCGGGATCGTCCTCGTACACCAGAACTGTCTGGGTCGTCGCGTGCTGCTGCACGGTCATTGCCGCTCCAGGGGAGAAGGGAGGGGGGGAGCCGCCAGGCGGTGGATGCGGAATGCACCACCGACCGGACTCCGGAGGAATAGCCCCTTATGCCCAGTACGCGTCGCATGACCCTGTGTGTCAATCCGAACACATTGGGTGACCGCGGTCGCCGGCCCCTGGGCCGTCCGCTGCACGGACGGGCTTCAGGAGGGTGGCCGGAGGCCGTCGCGCCGCGGGATCGGGCGTCCGGAGGTGACGATCGCCGCCTCGCGGCGCGGCACCGTCAGGGTCGAGCGGTGCCGCAGGTTCCACGACCGTGCCCGTCCATCCGGGCACCAGTCCGTCATTCCGTACGCTCACCCGGTTCACGGGCGGCGGGGTGAGCGTCTGCCGCTCCTGTACGAAGGCGACGAAGCTCTCGAAGTCCCGCTGGTGGCGGTACGGCTCCCGGAAGTCCGCCAGCGCGGGATAGCCGTCATGGCCGAGGAAGGTGTACGAGAGGGTGGCGAGCCGGTAGCTGCGGGCCGGGTCGAGCGGCACGCCGTCCACGGTGACGTCCTCCACGGACACCCGGTAGCCCATCGGCCCCAGTGCGTCGAAGCTGTAACGGACGTTGTGCGAAACGCCAGCGGTGCGAACCGCAGCGAGCCGTCCGGATCCAGCGTCCACTGCTGTTCGAGAACATCGTGCAGCTGCTGCCCGGTCACCCAGACGCTGACGACCGGATTGCCGAATCCGACGGCCCGCCAGGCCCGGCCGAAGGTCACCGCCCCGGCCGCCGCCGTGTCCAGCGGCAGGTCCCCCGCGACGACGGCCTGCCCGAACCGGGGCGCCATCGCCACCACGGCCAGCTGGGCGGGCACGTTGGCATGTACGTTGGCGTCGTTCTCGGGATCGGTGGCCCGGCCGCCCGCCCACAGGGCCCAGTCGGCCGCCAGGTCGCCCATGGTGCTCTCCCCGGCGGCGTTCCGCGTCCGGGTGAAGGAAGCGGTCTGCCGCCCCATCCGCGTGCGGTCCCGCGCGGCCGCCTGCCCGGCCCAGTAGTCGGCGACCTCCTTCAGCGCCGGGTCGGGCGCCACGTCCCGGGTGTTGGGGTGGTTCGTGGACACGGTCAGCTCCCGCACCACCCCGCCGGTGACCGGGTCGAGGCGCAGGCTGATCTCGTTGATGACCTGCCCGTAGCAGCCCGCCTCGACGAAGGGGCGGGGGCGGCCCTCCGGGTCGGGCAGCATCATGTTGAACCGGGTGTGCCAGTGCCCCGTGACGATGGCGTCGATGGCGGGTGACACGCGCAGCGCCAGGTCGAGCGCGGGCCCGGAAGGATCCGTACCGCTGTTGAAGTCGGCGCCCGCGACAGCCCCGTCGTGCATGGACAGCACGATCGCCTTCACTCCCTGGGCCCGCAACTCGGCGGCGCACGCGTGGGCCGTCTCCAGCTCGTCGAGGGTGGCCAGGCCCGGCTGGTAGGAGCCGGGGAGGAGTTCGGCGCCCAGGGCGGTGAGGTGGATGAAGCCGATGGGCAGGCGTCGGCCGCCGGGTGCCGCCACCCACTCGATGTGGTAGGGCGGCAGCACGGGCCGCCGGTCGGTGGTCCGCACCAGATTGGCGCTGTAGTAGCGGAAGTCGGCCCCGTGGAAGGGGCTGCCGCTGGAGTCGGTGAAGGCGGTGTCGCGGCCCGCCACGGGGAACGGCACGCCCTGTTCCATGTGGCGATGGAGCATGGCGGGGGACTTGTCGAACTCGTGGTTCCCCGCGGTAGCGAAGTCGAGGCCCATCCGGTTCAGGGCTTCGATCGTGGGCTCGTCCGGGAAGGCGGCCGCGTCGAACTCCCAGCCGGCGAAGGCGTCGCCCTGGGTGAAGAACAGAGAATTGGCCCGCCCGGCCCGCAGCCGAGCCAGATGCGCTGCCATGTACGCGACGCCCCCGACGGTGTAGCCCAGCCCGCCGTTGCCTCTGATCACGGCGTTGGAGCCGGGCGCGCTCTGGAGGTAACCGTGCAGGTCGGTGATGCTCAGCAGTTGTACGTCGACGTACTCGTCGGCGCTCGCCGCATCGCGGGCAGCGGCTTCGGCGTGGGCGGGCACCCCGGTGGCGAACATCGCCGCCCAGGTCCCCGCGGCGGTGAGGGAACTCCCGCCTTCCAACCCCGGTCTCTCGCGGACTCCGGCTCTGCGGCACGGACATGGAGCGCCTGATCACAGCCGCCCATGCTCCCGGCCGGAGACCGCCGCTGTCACGCGGACGTGCCGCATCGCATGAGGTGGTCCCGACCTATCGGGTCGCGCCCCGGTACAGCCGCACACGTGAGGAGGCCGCTGGCCTCGCGGCGGCGTGGCTCGTCCTCACAGCCACACGGACTGGCCGGCGCGCTCGAATCGGGCACCTTCACGGCATATGTGCGACAGGATGTTCCAGGTGCCGGACGCCGATTCCGTGACGCTGGCGATCAGCAGACGAAATCCGGCCCGTTGGCCCAGAAGACAAGAGACGACCATGTCTGGGCTCCGATGACTCCGTCCACGACAATGCCGGCGCAAGCTTGGAACCGCCTCGTCGCTGCGTTGGTGACCGGGCCGAACTTCCCGTCTTCGGCCAGGTTCGCACCACTCATGGCCCTGTTCAGATAGCACTGGGCTTGCCGGACTGCGCTTCCTGAGGAGCCGACCTTGAGTGTTGGACGGCGGATGGTGTAGTTACAGACGTCCGCTGCTTTCGTCGTCGCCACATGATGCGCCTCCGCTTCGATCGCCGTACTGGTCGCAGAAGGGGCGCTCTGAGGCACCGCGACGGCGGTGCCTCCCGAAAAGGCGAGAGGGACCACTAGGGCCACAGTAGTGAACAGGCGTCGCATGTTCATCACCTCCAAGGGCGCAATCTCGTCTACCACGGATTGCTTTACGTATCAATTGGCAAGGTCCGACGAACAGTCAAGGGTTCAACCTGAAGCCGATCTTGTGCTCATTTCCGAATATGTGCACGGCTGTCACTGTGTCGTTGTGAACGTAGTGCCGGGGCTCGGCTGCGATGCCTCCTTCAGGCTTTGCTGCGAGCTCTTAAGCGACATGGCTCAAATCGAAATGGCCTGGAGCCGGCAGTCCGGAGAAAGTGAAAGATCCCCCGTCGTCAGGCGTGGCGGTGCTGCCATATCCGCCGTCGTACTTGGTGGACAGAGCGACGGATGGGCAGGGTGTGGGCACGCCGGGCGCGCCACCCACCGTTTGAGCGCACATCGCCGTGTGCAGCACCGGGGCAGGTAACTCGCCATATTGCCCTCACGAGCTTGATGTGCGGGAATTGTGGAATCACGCAATAGGCAGCGGTCTTCACTCATGCTGAATTGCAGAAGTGCACTGCATGATGAGGACGCGCTGTTCTGCGACCCGGACATCCGAGAGGAAAACTCTAGGAGGAGTCTGGCCCTTGTGCCACAACTCGCCTGGCACTCTGGGTCTTCAGCGGCCGACGAATCCAGATTACGCCTTCAGGTATGCATGAGCATCCGAACTGCGCCTGGTTCGCGACTACGAGCACCACTCGGCCTCCTCGGCCTCCCGCGTCTACTGGGCGACGGCCCACGTCATGGTCCGCCGCTTCACCGGCGCCAACGCTCCCCACCGGGCGCGACCCGCACACAGTGAGTGCGTGAACATCCGGCCCCTGTTCGACACGCTCGACGTCCAGGAGGACGCCGCCCGGGCTCTGGCCGACGACCTTCGCACCCAGATCGGGGAACTGCAGGGGCGGTCCCCGGGCGGAGGGCCACGGAAAGGTGCTCTAGGGCCTGTGTGATGTCGTGATCAGTTCCTGGGTTCTGTCCTCTTCGCGGGGTGGAACCCGGTAGGACTGTGGTCGTGACACGCAGGCAACTC
>NZ_JBIAHP010000055.1:0-14967 GCF_042870715.1 Streptomyces sp. NPDC006463
AGCGGCCCGGTCGTCGGTGGGGTTCCGGGCGGCCAAGTCTGTTCAGCCACGAGCGGCGACACCTCAGTAGCCCCTCCCAGAACCCCCAGGCGACACGACCCTACGAATGGCCCGATCAACCCGCCTAGAAGGTAGGACCGACTCGGCCACCGGCACCACCCTGACCTGGGAGTACGACGATCACCGCCCGATCGCCCAGGCCGAGCACCGTACAACGCACAACGCCGCCGAAGGCCAGGAGTCCGTCGACTCCCGCTTCTTCGCAATCGTCACCGACCTCGTCGGCACACCGACCGAACTCGTCGACCACACAGGCGCCACCGCCTGGCACAGCCGGGCCACGCAGTGGGGCGCCACCGCCTGGAACCGGGACGCCACCGCCCACACCCCTCTGCGTTTCCCGGGCCAGTACGCCGACCCCGAAACCGGTCTGCACTACAACTTCTTCCGCCACTACGACCCGGAGACCGGCCGCTACGTCAGCCCCGACCCCCTCGGCCTGGACCCCGCCCCCAACCCCGCCGGCTACGTCACCAACCCCGCCACAGAGGCCGACCCCCTCGGCCTGGCGCCCTGTATGCAGGGCCTGGAAGACATGGCCCACAAGATCTCCCAGGTCCTGCCCAACAAGCGGCAACGGGAGGGGCAGACCGTCGCGATCATCGCCACACGCCACAAGGGCAAGGACGTCCTCATCGTCGCCGGAACCAGCAAGAGTAAACTGACTCCCGCCCAGCGGAAGCTGGCCCAGGAGATGGGCCTGTACCCACTCCCGAACGACCAGTACCTCCCCCCGACACCGCCCAAAGTCCCAGGCGGGCATGCGGAGCAGAACATCCTCCACTACCTCAGCCGCCTGCACAGCAAGGGCTCGGATGACTGGCTGGCTGCCCACCCACGGCGCGGTCATGCGCAGCGTCTGTCCCGATTTCTGTGCTCCCATCATCCGCATCGAGGGCATGCTCGCGGGGCCGACGTATGGTGACGACAAACCCACCCACCGGCGGCAGTTCTACTGGCCGAGCCGCTATACCCCGGACCCGAACTAGGACGAGCACATGAACCACCCCCGCGTACCCGTACGGCTGCTCGCCCATGAATCCCTGCCCGGTATCGCCGAGGCGCTCGGGAACATGGACGGCTGGCTCCTGCGCGACGGCGCGCACCGGCTCGTGACCCGGCACGAGGGCACGATCACCGTCGGCAGGGTCGGCACCGACCCGTCCCGGGTGCTCGCCGACCGCGCCGTGTGGGCCGACCCGGCTCCCGACGACCCCAGCCCGTACTGCTCGCCGCTGCCCGACGGAGGCCTGGCCATCAGCACCCGCCAGGCCGTCACCGTCCACGAGCCCGACGGCACCGTCCGCTGGGAGCACCGTCACCGGGACTGGCAGCAATCGCCCGAGGCCGCTGGCGCGTGCACCCCCGACCCCGCCGGCCGAGTCCTCCTGGCGACCATGGCCGGTCCCGTCGGACCCGATGGGCTCTCCGCGGGCGACATCTGCCGCGCCCTCGACCTGGCCACCGGCGAAGTGCTCAGCGAGCACGTCCTGCCGACCTTCTCGGCGACCTACGCCTTCCAGCAGTTCCCGGACGCACGCTCCGAGGTCCTGCTGACCGCCTCCATGGGCCAGGACGGCGCCCGTTGCCTCCTGGTCACCTACGCGGCCGGCGGGCTCGGCGTCCGGGCGGCGGGCACTGCTGAAGAACCCTACGTCGGACTCAGTGCGGACGGGGTGCTGGTCAGCCAGGACGTCGGCGGGGGATACCTCTGCCGCACGCAGGACGGCGCTGACGACGTCATCGTCGAAGCCCGCAACGTACTGCCCGATGAGTGGGTCTTCGTCGGCTACACCCCGGGCTTCGTCGACGACAACCGGATCCTGGTCGTGGCGGCCGAGGAGCAGTGGGCGGAGGAGGGCATCCACCTCCTCCTCGACGCACGCACACTCGAGCCCGTCGCCGAACTGGACTACCCCCAGGCTCCGGGAGTTGCAGCCGTGCCCCTCGGCGACGGCACCTGGCTCACCCCCGACCAAGAGACGGTGCAACGCTGGACGACCACCTGACGGGCCCACCCGAAGCTACGGCGGCTCCCCGAACAGGCCGCGAGCGGCTCCGCCCTCGCCGGATCGGAGCGGGGACGGCACCACTGAGTCGCCGTGTCGAGAGTCTGCCGACTCCCGCAACGCTGACACGGACCACGCCCTGCCCGAGATGGCACGGCAGCCCGGTCGGCGGCTGCGGTCGGTGCCCCGACGGAGGACACGGTCTTCGTGTCGGAGCAATGCCCGGCCACCGAAGTGGCGGTGGCCGGTGACCTCGCCGAGCGGCGCCAGCCTGTCGGCGACAGGCTCGGCGAGACTGCGGGATCCGCTTACGCGGGGAGGAAGAACCCGGTGATGTCAGCGAGCCGGCCGTCGCGGTGGAGTGCGGTGCTCACGCCCGCCATGGCGGGTTCGTCCTGCTCGCCGAGCTGGGTCCACCGTGCGAGCGACCGGTCGTGGTGCTCGACTACCTCGTCGATACGGAACCGGTGACCGGGGAAGGCTCCGGCGAACCCGGCCATGTAGGCGG
The DNA here is from genome assembly GCF_042870715.1 of Streptomyces sp. NPDC006463. NCBI lineage: Bacteria > Bacillati > Actinomycetota > Actinomycetes > Kitasatosporales > Streptomycetaceae > Streptomyces > Streptomyces sp. NPDC006463. Next base: position 2,578 of record NZ_JBIAHP010000055.1, read on the forward strand.
CCAGCTCGGTCAGCCCGCCGACCTCCGTGCCCGGGTCCCGATAGGCGACGTCTTCGACCGCGACCGCGCCGAGTGCGGCAAGCCGCTCGCCGGGGTCGGCCGACCAGCACGCGGCGTAGTTCGTCCAGAGCTGCTGCGAGTCGCTCATCGCTGTCCTTCTTTGTCGGAGCCGATCGACGCCATTGCGCCATCGGTGATGGTGTGCAGTTTCGTGACGGGGGCGCCGGCCCGGACCAGCACCAGCAGGCCCTGATAGAGCGCCAGCAGCCGGGCTGCCGACACCTCGACGTCCAGATCCGCCGACAGCAGGCCCAGAGCGCGGGCGCGCGTCAGCGCGTCGGCGAAGCCGGACTCGATCGTCTCCAGCCCTCGGTGCACTCCCGCGGCGGCCTGCGGAACGGTGAAGGACTCCACCGCGGTGTTGGTGAGCAGACATCCCGGATCGGGATCGAGGCCGGTCTCGAACGTCGAGGTGAAGAACGACCGGATGCCCGCCACAGGGTCCGACGGTTCCAGGAGATGGGCGTGGACGCGGCCCTGCACCACCTGGTCGTTGTAGGCGTCCAGTGCGGCGCAGAACAGGCCCTCCTTGCTCTGAAAGACCCGGTAGAGGCTGCCCGGATGCAGTCCGGTCGCCTCCTCGATGTCCCGCAGCGAGGCCCCGAGGTAGCCGCGGCGGCGGAACAGTCGCATGGCGCGGGCCAGTACGTCCGCCTGATCCCAGAGCTGCTTGCGGCCCACCGGTACCCCCATAGTTGAACGATCGCTCACAAAAATAGCACGCCGGCACGGCTGGTCCGTCCCGCCGCTCCCCCAGATCGGTCAGGGTTCGAGGAGACTCTCGTGACCGCCGTGCCGGCCGGTCGGCGCAAGCACCCAGAGCGGTGAAGCGTCCGGCAGCCGTCATCGAAGTCGGGGACCGGATCCGGTTCGACGGTGGCGTCCACGTTCTGGCCGGCCTGGACGGGCAGCGCTACCGACTGGTCGCCGAGGAGGGCGCCAGGACCCAGGACTTCGCTGTCCTGGACCCCCGCCGGCCGGGGCGGCCGCCGCGTGTTCCCGTCCACGGTCCGCTGGACGGGCTTGACGCCGCGGTCCGGGAGAAGGCCCCGGCCTGTTCTCTCAACCCGCATCCATGATCCCCTTGCTCCCTTGAGGACCAAGGGGGAAGCGATGGACAAGGCGCGCCTGTTCCAGGACGAAATCGTGGGTGCGAGGGTCTACGCCCACGAGATCGCTGATGAGCCCTGGTGGCGCCGGGAGAAGGTCCCGCTGGTCTGTCTGCTCTGCACGACACCGGTGGTGTCGCAGCGGGCCCCGGTGGGCCGCGCCCGCAGGAACGCGCTGTTCCGGCTGGCGGCAGGCCGGACCCATGAGGACGTCTGCCCTCTCAACCCGACCGAGGTCCAGCAGAAGATTGCGCGTGGCTCCCAGGGCGTTGCCGTCATCAGCGGAGATGAGCTGCACCTCTTGCTGCCCGGCGACCTGACCGAAATCGATATTCCGACCGGTGTAGACGACTCTGCTGGGGCCGGCGGCCACGTCGGGGTGGACATCGCCACGGTACGGCCGCTGCTGCCCCCACTGATCAACAGTGCAGTGGTCATCGCCCGATTCCTGCAGAAGCACGATTTCGACCCTGCGGTGGTCGCCCGGTTCAAGGTGCGCCGCCCGGGCAAGAACACGGCGGCGGTGGCCTGGAGCGAGTTCTGCCACGGTCCGTCACCCGAGGACCAGGCCAGGCTGTACACGCGCCTGACCACCGGTCCCAACCCCGCACATCCTGTCGCCCTCTACGGCCGCCTCACCTCCATCAGCAACGACAGCCGCCACACGCCCGTCCTGCGCCTCGCCGACGCGAACGGCTTCACCGTACGCATCCGCTCCGACCACCCCAGCCTCCTCGCACCGCTCACCGTCGGCGACTACGTCCTGGCTGTCGGCCCCTGGAAGGTCTGGACCCCGAACCGGGGCAGGCCCGAACTGCAGATGTTCGCCGAAGAACACTGGCAGCTCACCCACTGGACCTACGACGACACCACCGGCCACAGCGGCCCACCCGCCTGCCCACCACCGCTCTCCCTCGCCCAGCGCACCCTGCGCCAGGTCCGCACCGCGGCAGCAGCACCCAAACCCGCACCGGGACCGACGAACACCACCGCCTCGCCGCCCAGCAGCACCTCCGCGGCCCCCCGGCCGCTGCCGACCACTTTCCACCCGGCCCCGGTTCCGGCAGCGGCACCAACGCCGCCCCCGCTCCTGCCCACCGCGACCCCGCCGACGCCCGTCACGCCGACACCCCCGTCGGCTCCGCCCATGCCGGCCCCCGCGATGCCCGAACTGCCGCCCGCACCTGCCGTGCCGCCGCAGCCCACGGTTCCGCCCCAACCCACGAGCCCGCCGCCCCCTCGCACGCGCCGCAGCTGGTGGCCGTTCGGCCGACGCCGCTGAAGATCGTCACGGCGGCGTACGGGAGGGGCAGCAGTCCGGCGCAGGCCACGCTGCACGCAGCGACGGCCGAACAGATCACGCAACGGGCGCAGTCGTTGCGCTGGATGTGCGCGAGCTCGTGTTCCACGATGTGCGGCAGGCATGCCACGCCCTCGGGGAAGAACCAGAAGTGTCCCAGTTCGATGTGGCCGAGTGTTTTCGAGCTGCGCAGGGAATGGGCGGCGCCTGCCCAGCCGAGCCGGGCGCCGGTCACTGCCAGGGTGATGCGCTCTAGGCCGTGCGTGGCGGCGAAGTCCGTGACGCGGGCTTCGACTCTGCGCATCTGTTCCGCTTCGGCAGCCAGTTCGGCCTCATGCGGCTCCCACATCCGGTCCCGGTAAACGTCCCACGTCATCTGCTGCCGCCACAGGCTCGTAAGCCCCGAGTTACCCAGGGCGGTAAACCACAGTCCGGCATATAGCCCGGCTGCGACGAGCACAGACACCAGGATGAGGACCAACGAGGCATGGCCCTGGTGACGGGCTGCAGCGATAACGGCCGTAATGAAGGTGGCAACCCCTGCTCCGCCCCACCGGCCCAACATCCAGTCCTCGACCATGGCGTTCACCGTATCCGTGCCACCGCAGGTGCGGGCTGCTTTGTCTTGCGCCGGACGCATGGCCCGGATGCCCGCCCCGTTGCGCGCCGGGTCCACCGCGCGGCGGGCACCGATGACGCCGCCAGCCCGCTCCAGGCCGGGTTCCCGCAGCGGGCCCTCCAGCGGCGGTGCCGGGTGGGCGCGACCTCTCGCAGCAGCACGCCCTCGCCCCGCCGCCGTCCGCGTCTGCCCCGGCCCCGGGCGTCGGCTGCTGCGGGACAGCAGCCGACGCCGTGGCCGGGACGAAGCCGCGCAGGAGATCGGTGACCGACCACTATGGAAGAAGCATTTCGCCGACATCACCTCAGAACGAAGCTCCACTCCGGAGCCACCCTGACTTTCCAATAACACTGCGTGCGAACCACCCCATGCGGTACCAATGAGGCAGCACGCGCCGGCGGAGCGGCCGGGGGGAAGGGGGCTGCGATGGGGCGCCCTGATGAGGAAGCTCTGCTGTGTCCTGAGATCTTTGAGGATGCTGGAGATGTGTCGGCCAGCCTAAGCGCGGCCATCGCCAGACGCTTGGAGCTGGTTGCGTCAGCGCGGGGTGGCGTTCTGCACGCCTGCAACGCGTTCAACGCCCTCTATTTTGACTACGATCCCCGGCTCCGCCGCTATGTCGCCGAACCCGATCCTGATGCCTTCGTCGCGGTGCCGATCGGTGGCTCCCTGCCGCGGTTGCCCGTGGGAGCGTTCGTCCGCCTGACCCGAGGCAACCGGGAGCTATGGGGCGAAGTTGCTGGTGTCTTCGGCGCTGGTGAGGGTGTCGAGAGGGACGGCTGGACTACAGGTGCCCAATCCGGGGCCCCTCCTGCTGGAGGCCTCGACCCACAGCGCATCGTCGTCGACACTGACGTCTTCGGACCCCTGCTCGCCGAAGAACTTGTCGAACGTGGCCGCTGGCTACGCCCGGCCGGCGGGCTTGAGGGCGGCCATCTTGTGGGCTCCGTCCCAGCCGCTGCCCAGGACATCTCGACTCGAGATCAAGCCGGTTCTTTCGCTGACTACCTTGCTGGGCCGGCACGGGCACTACTCGATCTCGGGCCTCTGCCGGGCTGGCTAGCGGGGGCGACAGGCGAGTTGGCCGAGGACGACGTCGCGCGTGCCGTCCGGGCGGCCGTCGGCTGTCTGGGCCGAATTATGGAAGGGGCATCTGGCCTGCGAATGTGGGGGCTCCAGGGGAGGTCAACGGGCGCGGCTTCGGCGTTTGCAGCCTCCTCCACAGCTCGCCACGTGTGGAATGCGGTCGCACGCCCGGCCCCTGGTGGAGGTGCTCGCTATTCGGCTCTCTGGCCTCTCCTTAGCTCTCTCTGCCGGGAAACCGGCCGGGCCAATGAGCTCGTAGGCGTCGCGGGTGTGGCTCTGGTCGTAGACGCGAATCTGGCCATCGCAGATGCGGTCACCAGCCCCGAGAACCCTCCCGGCGTCGACGTTCGTGTTGACGATATCTGGCAGCAGGGAGGTATCTGGCGGGCGCAGGCTCTCCCGGTCGACGACATGCTTGCTTCCCTCGACCCGCTCATCCCGGGGGGAATCGGCTTCGCGGAAAGCCAGGCCACTCACCAGCGTGAGGCTCCACTCCCTGGGCACGGTTCATACGCAAGCGATATGGGCCAGGTCAACGTCGTACACATTGACGACGAGCTTGTCGTAGTGACGGTAGCCCTGAGCGCAGCAGACTTGGGGAAGAGACGGCTTCCGCTGAGCCGCTCAGTGCTGGAATTGCTGCCTTCCGGCGACCTGATCTTGAACCTGCACCACGATGGCCGCCTGCTTGCGGAGGAGCAAAAGGAGCAGCGGGTCCGGCCGACTGGCGGCGCCGTTCATGGGGTCGTGTGGCCTGCAGGACTCCCGCCGGGCCTGAGACTGACCGTCGCTGCCGCGCGAGCCGGCAGGAGGCTGGTCGCCACGAGTGTCCGGCTCCCCCAGCCCGTAGAAGTTCCCGGTTTCGGCACAATCTCCTGGGGGTACGACGAAGAATTGTTTGCCAGCGGCACCGGCTTCACCGGCCGGCATCCCGCTCCGGACGGCTGGGAGCCATGGCTGCCGTCGGTAGCCCCTGGATCCTGGCGCCCAGCGGTCGCCGCTCTTGAACACCTCGTGATCGAGGCCCTCAAACGCGATGGCGACGACGGTCCGGCAGGAAGCCGCCGCCTGGACGGCCGCCGCTTGACGGCAGCGCTGTTCGGCCCGGACGTGCACTCCCCAGCACTGCTCTGGACGGTCATCCACACATGCGAGGACATGGCCGTTCTCGGCCTGTTGACGCGGGCTTCTGGCAACCGGGGACCGGATGTCTTCACCTGGTGGCCTACGACGCCCGAGGCTCTCCAAGCGCGTGCCGCCACAGAGGCCTGGGGGCAAAGACCAGAACAGTCCCTGACACGTCACTGGGTTCGCCCTCAGTACCGCCGGCTGCCCCATGGTCAACAGCCCTCGCCCGAATCCCGGCGGGACTATGCCCAGTGGCGGCTGGAGGTCGAGGGAGCGGACGCCGACACGGAGCTGCCGCCTGGCACGACCTTCGTCCACGGCCATCTCAGAGGACCAGAACCAGGCAAGCCCTGGCATCGGCATGTACCGCAGCACTAGGAAAGGCAATTTGGGAACGGATGACGAGAGTCAAGATGACAGCGAAGTCACGCGGCAAGGAAACGGAGCCCCCGGCGAAACTAAAAGGAGAGGTGGCTCAGAGTCTCGAGCGGCTCGGGGATCCGCTGGGCGACATCCTCGCCCTCATCGATTCGAAGCGGCTGGGAGACCTGCTCAACCGGATGGGGAAGACCCGCCGAACGCGGCTGCTTCAGCGTCTGCGCGTCCCGGCGATGGGCAAACTGACCCCCACCATCTGCGCTCACGCCTTGTCTCAGCTGCGTTCAGCCCGCCCTCCTGGACAGAGGCTGCTGGATGCCCAGAGTCTCGGTGGCCCGCTCAATGACAGCCTTGCACAGGCTCGAACCCAATGGCTGCACAGCCACCCTGACAGCGCACTCGACAGAAATCTCGAAGAGGCGCCGCGCGACGAACTGCTTCTGGCCGCCCTCGCATTCTGGGACGCTGACCCGGGCCAGGCGTACATGCTGGCCTGGAGCCTGCGCAACCGAGCCCTGCCGTCGTGGCCTACCGATCAGGTGACGGAACTGGCCCAAGCCTGTGACCGGCTCGCCTCGCAATGGGTCGAGCTGCATACCTCCACCTTCTCGTCATCCATGCCGCCCGCGGCTGATACCGAGGCCGGCGCCGAGCGTGAGAATAAGGCCGACGTCGATACGCAAGCTGGCTGCCACGCGGCTGCCGAGCGGATTCAACGGCTCCTTGAGAGCGCTGTCTCCTCCTCGCGACGGGCAGCGGACGCCTTGGGCTCGGGGAATCTTCCAGAGCCGGGAGCTTGGCAGCCGGTTCAGGAACTCATAGAACTGACGGGAGTACTGCGTACAGCTCTGGCGCCATACGGAGACCAGTTCTCCGCCAACCCATTGGACAGGCCTCAGGGGCTTCCGGCTCTGGAACACCAACTCCGAGAACGGGCCCACGCCCTCGGTGTCCGGGGTGACCTGTCGGCCAGCATTGACCGGATCGCCCGTGTTAAGGCCGTCCAGCCTCACCCAGCTATCGAGGCCCTGCTCAGCCAGGCGGAACAGCTCCGTTCCGCGGCAGCTTGGCAGACGAGCGAAGTCACCCTCGCGACCCTGCTGAAGGACATCGTTGGCCTCGCCGACGCCGTTGCACGCGACGACGACCAGAGCGTGGAGCGCCTCGACAGCCGCCTTCGTGGAGCTCTGCCGGACGCTCTGCGGCCGGTAGTACTCCTGGTGGTACGCGGGAAGGCAACCTTCCCAGCAGGCAGCAACGCATCCAGCACGGCCAGGGAAGACAGCACTTTCCGTGGCGGCGAATCGGCCCTCGTCCCGTCGGTCCCGGGGCCTCGGGCGGAATCGGTGACCCCTGAGGCCCGGGAAGCCGAACCGCCAGCACCTCCGCTTATAGCTGAGAGCGGCGAGACGAGAAAGCTCGACGAGACGGACGGCCTGGCTGCCAGTCCGGCAGCCAGGCCTGCTGAGGACCTGTACGACGACACATCGGGCAGCACGCTCGCACCTGGCTCCCAGCGCGATCTCAAGAGCCTCCGGGTAGCTGCACCGCAGGCCCCGAATCAGGAAGGCTCGTCCGGGCTGGCGTCAGTGCCGCGTGCCGATCTGGGCGAGAACCCTCCTCCGACGGACACGAGGCAAGCGAAACCCGAGAGGCCCGAGTCGAAGGCCCTGGTCCGCGAACACAACGACCCGTCTTGCCAGCACGACCTAGAAAAATCCGCCGGGCATGACGCACCCATTGCTGCGGAGTTCAGCCATCCACCAGCGCATGTTGAGGCCAGCACCGAGGTCCAGGTCATCGTCGACGCTCTCGCCCAGGGAGAGGCGGCCCTGGCTCATCACACTGCTCGGGCGGCAAACCGTAGAGAACTCGCCTCCTCCTTGAAAATGTTCGTTCTCGCCGAAGGTATGCGCACTCCCACTGGAGCCTGCGCGGACGCCTTCCACAACGAAGCGGCAACCTGGCAAGGCGAAGCTGCTCCGGAGCTCGACCAAACTGATCAGTTGCTTCGCGCTGCAGCATGCCTGCGGGTCTGCCTGGTCTCCGGCAGTCCCGAAACCGGAGAGGTACTGCTCCGTCTCAGTGAGTCCCTCCACGAAATGCCGTCACTGCGCACCACTCTGACCATCGTGGCGGAGACGTGCGCACGCGGCCAGCTCACCGCTCAGGTACTCGGGCCCGGACCGGAAGCCTCGGCCGGCCCGGCGGACGTCGACGTGACGTCGGTGAGCGCACATGCCCGCGAGAGCCTTGCCGAGCAGCGGACCCTCCACTTCCCGCGCGCCAACGAGATTGTGCGCGAGTGGTGGTCCGGGGACGGACTGATCGGCTCCCTCCTGCACTCGGTAGCCGACGATGACCGTGCTCGACTCGACATCGTCCGTGCGCAGCTGCTCGAGCTACGTAAGTCTGAGGCCCTGGAAAAGAAGCTGACCAAGACGGACTCCGAAAGGAGGGAGAAGTCCTCCGCCCGCCTTCAGGGCGCGGCCCGACGGCGGATTCTGCAGTACGCCCAGGAGTCTCTGGAGATTGTGCACGGATGGCTGGTGGCCGTTCAGAACCTCGCGGCGTTCACGCCTCCGCCGGTCTTTTCCCACCTGGCTGCCCGCCTGGGCACCTCCAGCACGGACCTGGCGTCCGAACTCAATGCCCTGGGCCACTCCGCAGGTCCCTCCCCCGATCTGCTGCTGAAAGTCACCGCCACTCTCACTCTCGCCTCAGTACGCCGCAGCACAACGCTCCTCACCGCTGGTAGGCTCCCCGGCCCCGAAAGCACGCCCAGTGCGGCTCTCAACATCGACTTGCTGCGCTGCGCCGCCCTGGAATTCGATACCGACCTGAACCCCCTGCGCCCCGTAACCATTGAGGACGTGTCCCAGGCGCTGGGCTGCGGCTGGGAGTCGGCGGCACGCGAACACGCCGCGGCCGAGAACTTCGACACGGCCCGTGCGGCTCTTGAGATGTTCGAGCTCAACGGAGGGCGCGCCGAGACGGTCAGCAAAATCCGGGAGGAACACCACCGGCTGCGGGTCGGCAGCCGCCAGGAGGTCAACGCCCTGCACCAGGGTGTCAAGCACCGTGCGGAGACCGCGTCCCGGCTCGGTCAGCTGCCCGAACCAGGACGCTCGCGGGTTACCTCACGCCTGCAGGCTGCCGAGCAGGCGCTTGTCGGGGACAACAATCTGGGCACAATCCGGCGGGAGTGCGAGGAGATCGTCAATCTGCTTGACGTCTACTCGGAGCAGGCCCGCAATGCGTTCCAGGCTGCCGCTGCCCAGCAGCTGAACAACTTGGGGGCCTCGACGTCTGTAGCGGACAGAATTCGTGAGCTGATCGCCCAGGGCGATCTCGCGACTGCCGAGGAGTTCCTTATCGCGGCCCGCGAGGGGTTCGAGCTGCCGACCGCCGACCCGGTCACGGATTTCGACGAGTTCTTCCCCGCTGTCTGTGAAGCCCTGCAGGCAGGCATTACGCCGGAGCTGATCCGGCAGGCGGCCAACGGCGGAAGCCACCAGGGTCTGGACTTCTCGGACCTGGCCTCGGCCCAGAGGTCACAGGCCGCCGACGCGCTGACCGCACTGCAGCAGTTGCACAGCCAGTGGGGCAAGTTCCGGGATGCGAAGAAGCATCTGAAGCTTGCCCTCCGGCTGGCCGGCATTGAGTACAGCGACGAGCCGGACCCCGGGCTCACCACGCCTTTGACTCGGCGCTGGTTCGACATCACCGATGTCAAGCTGGTGGGCCCCTGTCGGCTTCCGCAGTTCGGCTCGGATTCGGATGGCCGGTTGCGGGTCATGACGACCAGGGCCATCTCCGACGTCCGGACTCTGTTCGGCTGGATCCAGCAGGACGTCAGCCAGCTCCCTGTACTGGTGGTCGTGGCCGGAGTGATGAGTGTTGCCCAGCGCCGGGCACTGGCCAGGGAGTGCGTGACCCGCCGCGACAAGCCGGTCTTGGTCCTCGACGCGGCCGCCCTGGCGTTCCTCGCGGCCCGGGGAACCGGCCTGTTCGCCACGACAGAACGCATTCTCGCGCCCTTCAGCGCGATCACTCCCTATTACCCCGAAGCCAGCGACACACTGCCCGCCGAAATGTTCTATGGCCGCAGCGAAGAACTGTCAGCTGTTCTGGATCCGCAAGGATCGAGCATTTTGTACGGCGGCCGCCGCCTGGGCAAGTCCGCGCTCCTGAAAGCGGCCGCCGCCCGCTACCGGCAGACCAGGCACCACCTGAGCCTGTATATCCCCTTGCCGTCGGGCATGAGCCTGACTCCGAAGGATATCTGGGACCTCGTCGCCCGCAGCCTGAAACAGTCCGGCATCGCCGAGCACCGACGCCAGCGGGCCACCACAATGCATCAGGTCGAGGACGACATCACCCGCTGGCTGCAGCAGGACAAGGCGCGCAAGCTGCTCATCCTCTTCGACGAATGCGACGAGTTCTTCGACGGAGATGCCCGCGAGAACTTCGTGCATACCACAGCTCTCCGGAACCTGATGAGCTCCAGTGAGCGCCGATTCAAGCCTGTTTTCGCCGGCCTCCACCAGGTACAGCGATTCGCCTCACTTCCCAACCAGCCGCTGGCCGGTGCCCACTTCGGTGAACCCATGGTCATCGGCCCCCTCAGCCCCGGCGCCGCCTACCGGCTGCTGCATGAACCCATGCAAGCGCTCGGCATCCGATTCCAGAGCGACACCCTCATCCACCGCGCCCTCGCCTACGCCAACTACCACCCGAAGATCATTCAGCACATCGGGCTGGCACTGGTCCAGGAGACCCACAGCCGCCGTGCGCCGGCCGACGGACCGCCCTGGACAATCGACGAAGAGACATTGGAACGCGTGATCGGCTCAGGTGCCCTGGCCAAGAGCATCCGCGACACCGTTCGCCTCACCCTCCACCTCGACCCCCGCTACAAACTCATCGCCCTCGTCCTGGCCCTCCACGCCTACAAGCACGGAGTGGACCAGCCCATCGCCGGCCGCGACCTGCGCACCGAGTGCGTCGAATGGTGGCCCAAGGCCCTGTCAGCAACACCGCCCGACGAGTACCGGGCACTCCTGGAAGAGATGGCCGGACTCGGAGTACTGGCCGCCGATGCGACTGGGTGGCGGCTGCGCTCCTCTAACGTTCTCCTCCTCCTCGGCTCCCCCGCGAGCATCGAGGAAGAACTCTCCGCACAGGAAGACGAAGCCGTCACCGCGCTGTCCGCGGCGCACGCGCGACGGACCCTGCCGGACAACCGCATCAGCCCACTCACCGAAGCTCAGATCGCAGATCTCACCCGGCGCCGCAACGGACTTCGCATCGTCGTCGGACCTCCAGCCGCAGGGCTCGAGGACGTCGTTATGGCCCTCACCGAACAACAGCAGCGGGTGCCGACCCGGATCGCAACGCTGATTTCACCCAACGCGCCCAACAAATACCGAACCGCCCTGCAAAGCGGTCGAGCCGGCCGCCAGCACCGGATCATCATCAGCGACATGAGAAGGTTCGGCGCCAACGCACTGCGCGACTCCTTGGACCAGGCCCTGGCCCTGCAACCCCCCGAGGGCGTCAGCAGGTGCGTGGTCGCGCTCGTGGACCCTTCCCGAATCGACCACCTGCGGGAACTGACGGCCGCAGACGAGGAGAACACGGTCCTTCTCCAGCTGGCCACCACAGACGGACTGCGCAGCTGGACCTCAAACCAGGACCCGATGGCGCCCTACTCCGACCCGGCGCAGCGAGCTGCTCTGCTCAAAGCCACTGGCGGCTGGCCGAGTCTCCTCAACCGCATGCTGGCGCTGGCCGTCAAAGGTCTCACGCCACGAAAGGCACTCGCCCAGCTGGCCGAGGAGCTTCACGGTGTCGAGGGCACCCGCCTTCTGGAAGCAACCGGCCTGATCGACGCCGTCGAACTTCATCCGCTGGTCGACCAGCTGGTGGACTTCGACGCCCCCCTGCCGATGGAAGACCTAACGGACCTGCTCCAGACCCTTCATCCCGACATCCACCTGCAGCTGACCGCACTACGGCGGATGAACGTCCTGGACCATGTCGGATCGGAGGGCCTCGCCATGGAGCCTGTTGTAGCCGCCGCCTGGCGACGACACTCACCAAGCTGACGCCAGTCCTGCCCGTGGCGGCCGGATACCACCTGAGAACCCCGGCCGCCCACGGAGCGGAAAACGCCCGCGATCCACCCGGTGCCACGAAATGAAGCCGTCGCGGGCAGGTCAGGCGGCGCAGCCGGTGGCCCAGGTGCCGCGCGCGCTGGCGCGCGCGATGATCCGCTGAGAGTTACACCGCTGGGGCGCAGCGCTGGCAGCGGCCGTAATTCCGGCCCCCTTTCGGACCGGTGCGGTCAGCGATCCATGTCCTCGCCTCCTCAGCAGTCATCGCATAGAAGGTGGGATCCGCGTTGGAGCCTTCGAAGTCGTCGCGGTCGCTGTAGGGATCGACTGTATGGCTGTACAGGTGCAGCGTGAGGACCAGCCGGCGCCCCGCAGATCTGCTACGACCAGTGGTTATGACCCCTCGAAGGGGCGACGGGGACGCTTACCGCGTGGTGTGAGCGTTCACGTTTTTCCCCATCTCGGGTGGTTTGAGCGTCATGTAATTCCTCATCCAGACTTCTCCTAATTGGCCATGGGTACGACGGAGTTCGGGATCGAGGGACCTGGTCATCGCGGAGGCGCGTGGGCGGCCCTGGGCCTGTGGTTCGG
>NZ_JBIAHP010000056.1:0-14872 GCF_042870715.1 Streptomyces sp. NPDC006463
GCCCGCCGGGGAAGCCGAGGACGGTCCCCCCGGCGTCGTCGTCGGCCATCGGCCGTCTCCATTCGATCAGTCACTCCGGGTCACGGATCCGGGGGGCCTCACGCGCGCGTGTAGGCGCGCATGTTGGGCTCCCCGGATTCACGGGGTGAGGCGGTGATGATGAGCTGTGATGAGCGCGGAGCGTTACGGCGAGGCGGGCCGGCCCTGCTGCTGCGTGGTCCAGCGCTGGAGCAGCAGGACCAGGTCGGCCCACGCCTTGTCGTCGGTGCCCGCCAGGAGGCGGGCAAGGTCCCACAGCGCGGTGGCCCGCGCCTTGTTCGTGGTGGTCTCCGCCAGGCGCTTGTTCCAGCGCGCCGTCTGACCCTTGGAAAGGTGCGGGGGCACTTATCAGGCCCTCTTTTCCAGGTAGTCCAGGAAGGTGTTCTGCCCGCCGTCCGTGCCGGTCTTCTGTACGACTCCCTTACCGTCGCCGCTCGGCTCGACCAGGGCGCTGGTGAGGCCGTTGAGGTGTTCGGCGGTGTTGACCGCCCGGGCGGTGGCCAGGCCCTGCTTCTGGGCCTTCTCCAGCTCCTTCTTCTCCGCCTTCTTCTCGCGCTTGGCGGGCAGTTCGACGTAGCGCCGCTGGAATTCGGCGTCGAGCTTTCCCGCGTGGTTTACCGCGTCCCGCAGGTCCTTTTCGAGCTGCGCCAGCGGACGGGAGGCGAGAAAGGCCCGGATCCGGGCCTCGAAGGGCTTGTCCCCGTCGAACTGAATGTTCTCCAGGTCGGCCCGGTACTCGCCGAGCAGGGCCCTGACCTCGTCGGCCATCTGCCGCAGCCGCTCGCGCTGCTGGGCGGCGTAGACGGCGGTGCCGCCGGGCTTCATCAGGTGATCCGAGGTCCACCGGTTGCTGTTCTCGGGCATGACTGAAGACCTCCAGGTCTCGGGGTGGGGAGGGGGGAAGGGTTCGTGGGTCCGTGTCCCCGAGGCGTGCGTGCGGGGCCGGGGTGGTGCTCGGTTCGGGCGGGCGGTCCGCGCCCCGCTCGGGGCGGGTGCGGACCGCGGGCCTGCCGGCCGTGGCCGTCACCGGTCCACGCTCACGCTCGGGAGAGCGTGGGCGCGGGCCGGGGGCGACCATGAGCGGCAGGGGAGGTGAGCGCCAGGTGGGCGCTCAGGCGGGGAGGTGAGCGCGGTGGGCGCTCAGGCGTTGACCGGGACGCTCGCCCCGGCGCTCACGCTCGCGCTCGCCGGGGCGCTCGGAGTGCCTTCTTCGACCTGCTCGCGCAGGCGCTGGGCGGTCGGGCGGGAGACCGGCTCGTCGGACAGACCGGCCTGGGTGAGCGCGTCGCGGATCTCCGTCCACTGCGGACGGCGCCCGAGCTCGGTGTAGAGGAGGCGGATCCGTTCGTGGCGGCGCTCGGTGAGCGCGCCCTGCTCGCTGCGCGTTCGAGCGCTCTCCGCTCGGTGAGCGTCGTCGTCCTCCACGGCGCGCTCACCCTCGTGAGCGCCCATGGTGAGCGCCGGGCGCTCACGCTCGCCTTCCCCATCGCCCGAGGTGAGCGCGCTCACCTCGGGGTGAGCGCCGCCCGGTTCCGGGTGAGCGTCGGCGCTCACGTCCACACGCTCGACGGTGTGAGCGTCCTCGGGGGTGAGCGTGTCGGCGAGCGCGGCGGGCGCCGAGCCGAGCTTGAGCGCCATCCTCTGCTCCAGCGGAGCCTTCCACCGCCACAGCAGACCGAACTCCTCGCGCAGCCGCGCTCGCAGCCAGGTCTCCTGCTGGAGGCGGGTGAGCGCCTCGTCGTAGGAGTGGATCTCCCACAGGATCATCCGGCGGCGAAGGCGAGCGGTGGGGATCGGGGCGAGCAGCCAGCGGCTGCGGCGCACCGTGTCCATGTGCACCTTGCCGGTGACCGCGCCGATCTTCGTGGCGTACACGTGGGAGGCGATCTCGGAGAACACCACCCAGAGCAGGGTGAGGGCGGCGTGGCCGATGCGGCCCGATGCGGAGTCCGAGGCGTTCCAGTTCAGGTACACGGTCACCGCCGTGAGCACCCGGGGCACCCAGCGGATCCAGCGCAGCTCCATCCCCATCCGGATCAGGATCAGGTTGGCGCCGGTGAACGCGGGGATCGCGACGTCGATGCCGACCGGGAGCAGCCACGGCCACTCCCAGCCCCACGCAGCGGCCTTGGCCTCCAGTGCGGTGTAGGAGGAGAGCAGGCCGAGGGTGGAGACGACCGCGGCCGCCAGGACGATCCCGACGACCAGGAGCAGCTCCTGCCCGGACAACGGCGGGACACCGCCGGCGGGCCGGGCCTCGTCGCGAATCCTGCGCCGGGTGGCGCGAGACTCCGCCCGGATCTCCCGGCGACGGGCCCGCCGCACGGTGCGCTGCGTGGCCGCCTCGAGGACCCGCTCGGCCTCGGCCAGGGCCTGTGCCGCAGCGGCCTGGTCCGCCGTCGCCTTGGCAGCGGCCTCCCGGGCCGTCGCCTGCTCCGACTCGGCCTGCTCACGCAGCCGAGTGACCTCCTTGTCCGTGGCGGTCCGCAGTTCCTCGGCCGAAGCGCGGGCGTCGTCCAGGGCGCGGTCGGCGTCGGCCCGAAGGCCGGCGGCCATCTTCTCGGCACCGGCCCGGACCTGCGCGGCCTGGTCGTCCGCGCTCGTGCGCGTCCGGTCCGCGTCGGCATGGGCGCGCTCCAGGAGCTCCTCGGCGTCCTTGGCCGCCCGCGTGCGCGTGTCGGCGGCGGTGCGGTCGGCCTCGGCGAGGAGCTCGGTGCGCTGGTCCTTCGCGTCGGCGAGGACCTGCGCCGCCTCCCGGCCGGCCTCCGTACGGACCCGCTCGCCCTCGGCAGCCGCCGAGGTGAGCGTGTCCTGCGCCTGGCGGCGCGCGTCGGCCAGGACCTCCTCGGCCTGCGCGGCCGCCGCCGTGGTGAGGGCCTCGGCTTCGCCGCGCGCGTCGGCGAGCAGCTGCTCGGCCGCCGCGTCGGCGGCGGTGCGGACCTGGTCGGCGTCGGCGGACGCAGTGGTCGAGGCCTCCTCGCGGGTCTGGTCGGCAGCCGCCGCTGCGGCGGCCAGGACCTCCTCGGCCTTCCCGCCGGCCTCGATGGTGAGGGCCTCGGCCTGCTCCCGGGCGGCGGTGAGCAGCTGCTCCGCCGTGGTCTCGGCGTTCCTGCGGGCCTGGTCGGCGGCCGTGGCGGCGTCGGCCAGGAGGCGGGACTGCTCGGTGGTGGCCTCCTCGGTGAGGGTGGCCGCCTCCGTGCGGGCGTCGTCGAGGAGTTCGGCGGCGCGGGCCTCGCCCGCGGCGACGATCCGGGCCGCGTCGATGGCGGCCTGGTCGCGGAGGTCGGCGGCGCGGTCGGCGGCGTCGGCCAGGACCGGGTCGGCCTCCTCGTGCACCAGCGGCACGGTGGACTCAGCGGCCGGGGCGGTGGCCTGGTCCGGGACGGCGGCCGCAGCCGTCTGCGGCCGGGCGGCGGGGGTGCGGGGCTGCCTCTTGGGCTGGGCCCGGCGGCGGGGGTTGGTCTTGGTGGCCACGGGGGGATGTCCTCTCGTACGTTCCGGCGCCTCCGTGAGGAAGGGCACCGCGGGGCAGCGTCGGTCGGTAGGGTCAGGACCAGGTCCTCCGAGGCCCCGGCAGCTCTAATGCCGAGGACTCGGAGGACCGTCTTGCTGCGGGGCTGGTGGGTCAGTCGCCAGCGGGCAGCTCCGGGCGGCGGTTGGCCGTCCGGTGCTGCTGGGTGAGCCAGGCCATCGCGGCCGCAGCCGCATGTACTCGCCCATCGCGTCGTTGATCAGGCCGCCCTGCACCGCCGTCATCTCGTCCGCCGCGCTCGCGGTGTTCAGCGGGGCGGTGTCGATGTCGCGCATCGCGTCGGCCGGCGGCAGGGTGTAGCGGATGCCGCCGGAGACGTAGGTGTTGACCCTGCTGACCCGGCAGACGAACGTGTGGTTCGCCTCGCCGCGCCAGAACCGCTCCGGGTCGCGGTAGAGCACGAAGTCGTCGCGCTGGAAGCTGACCGCCTTGCCATTGGTGGTCGCGGGCTCGGAGTAGGCGTGCATACGGGCTCCCTGGGTGAGTGGTCCGGACTGTCCGGCTCCCAGTCACCGCCCGCACCGGCCGCCGGAGTTCGGCGGGCTGATGCGGGCGGATCAGGCAGCCGTCAGGCCGACCACGCGGTGCTGTTGGCCAGGGACGCCGCCGCTTGGAACGCGGCCGCGCTGCTCTTCCCGCCGCGTGCCGTGCCGCCGATGAGCGGGTGGGTGTCCGCGAGGAGGGAGAGCGCGCTGTCCACGGCGCCGGTGGGCCGGTGCGGGGCGACGATCCGGCCGTCGGGGAGCAGCTCGCCGGTGTCGTCGAAGACCACCAAGGCGTTACAGAGGAGGCTCCAGCCCTGTTCCGGGTGGCCGGCCACGACCTTCGCGGCCTCGCGGTCCGGGCTGTCGGCCGTCGGGCACGTGGGGTTGTGCGTGCAGAGCGATTCCGGCAGCCGGGTGGTGCCGGCGGACATCGCGGTGTCGGTGCTGGTACGCATGGGCTCTCCTGCGGGATGCGGGCCCGAGACTCTCCCGGGCGGGAGGCGTGCGAAAGGCCGGCGGCCCGTCTGGCGGGCGACCGGCCTGGTCGAGCAGCACGGTGCGGGAGCGGAGTTGGGTTTCCGTCCCGCACCGCGGGTTGGCCGTGCAGGTCTCAGCCGTGCAGGCGTCGGCCGAGGTCGTGCTCCTGGTTCGTGCGGCGGAGGTTGTCCTCCAGGCGTTTCTGGTCGGCGTCGTTCATGCCGCCGCCCCGGTCTTCGCGTTCCGGGCCCGGTTGCGGGCGGCGCGGCGCTTCATCGCCCGCCGCTCGTCCTCGGACAGACCGCCCCAGACGCCCTCGTCCTGGCCGGACTCCAGCGCCCACTGGAGGCACTGCTCCATGACCGGGCAGCGGCGGCAGACGGCCTTGGCCTCCTCGATCTGCAGGAGCGCCGGGCCGGTGTTGCCGATGGGGAAGAACAGCTCCGGGTCTTCCTCGCGGCAGACCGCGTTGTGTCGCCAGTCCATGCCGGTCACCGCCCTTCGCGGACGCGGCGCAGGGCCTCGTCGATGATCGGGTCGGAGTCGCCGTCGTTCCGTGCGATGCTGTTGGGCATCAGGTCCTCCACGTAGGTCCTGGACAGCCCCGGGGGTCTCAAGTCGCCGGGGCTGTCGCCGTATTGGCTGTCGAACGAGCAGCCGCGGCCCCGGCCTTCCCGATGACTCGGGATGGCCGGGGCCGCGGTCGTTCGTGCGGGGGTTGGTTAGCTCGCCAGGCGTTGGACGGTCAGGTGGTCCGTCGGCACGCTCCGGGCTTCGGCCGGGGTGTCACCTGCAGGCACCACCCGACGGGCCTTGTCCGCGTCAGCCACGCGGGGCAGCACCGCCTTCCAGTCGGCCCTGCGGCCAGCGGCCGTGCGCTCCGCGCGGGCCTGCAGCGCCCGGTTGGTCTGTGGGCTGAAGGGCTTGGGCAGCACCGTGGTAGCGGTGCGGCTGGACGCCTCGGTGATGGCGTCGGTCAGGGCCTGGCGCCACTCGGGGATCGTGAGGTCCCAGTCGATGCGGCGGTTGCTGTCCCGGCAGTGAATCGCGTCTGCGACGTGGGCCTTGCCGGTGTGGTGCGGGACCAGCTTCTGCACGCGGCTGTTGATGCCGGTGATCGGCACCCACGTACCGCAGTCCTCGCAGACCAGGACGGCCTTGAGCGGGTCGCGGAGGTCGATGTGCGAGGGCGCAAGCTGGGAGAGCTTGAGAGCGGGGCGGGCGCTGACCCGCTTGGTGCGGGTGCGACGGGGACGTTCCTTGGCGGTGGGCATCGCGGCGGTCATGGCCATGGGGGATCTCCTCATGTGTGAAGGGGAAGGAGGGGGTGCGTCGCGGTGCTCTCTCCGCCCACCAGGCCGCGCGGTTGACCCCGGCGTCCTGACGGACGGACAGCGCATAGCGCTGCGACGTGCAGTAGGCAGTCGAGAAACCCGGGGGATTTGGTGTTGCCATCGACCCCGGCCCCCTCTTGCGAGGCGGACGACTCCCTACGGTCTTGCGGGTGTCACTTGGTGATCCCGGAGGACCACCGCGGCTTACATACATCAGGTTGCATCAGGTACCCTCAGGTGTCAAGCGGTATAGTGAGGCAACCAGACGAACCTGAAGGAGGCGAAGGCACATGACCGGGCCGCCCCGAGCCGATAACCGGCCGCCGTACGCGCGCATCGCGGGCCACTACCGCGACCTGATCAGCTCCGGGGACCTCGCGCCCGGCGATCTCCTGCCGAGCATCAAGACGCTGGCCACCGAGTGGAACGTCAGCACAGCTACCGCGGACCGTGCGATGAGGCTGCTGCGCGAGGAGAAACTCGTGCAGGGCATCCCGGGCGTGGGCACAGAGGTGATGGCCCGCCCCATCTCGCTGTCCTCCGGATCGGAACGGCACGACCGCAGCAGTAGGACCCAGTCCTCCTGGGGCGTCGGCGAGAAATCGTCCGGCCACACCGCTGGCATAGTCGAAGCTCCGGAGGACGTTGCGCACGTGATTGGCATTTCGCCTGGTGACGACGTGATTCGCCGCAGCCGTGTCTACCGGGACGATCACGGCATCGTCTCCCACTCCACGTCCTGGATCCCCGCCGAGTTCGCTCGGGTGCTACCGGAACTCGCGCGCAGCGCGCGACTCAAGGGCGGGCTGTCGCTCGACTTGATCGCTCGGGCCACCGGACGCCAGGTGACTAAGCGGATCGACGAGGAGTCGGCGCGGATCGCCACCGCGGACGACCTCGAGCTCCTGGAGCTGGAGGCCGGCACCACTGCGGCGATCCTGGTCCTCACCGCCCGCTTCATGGACGCCGATGGCGAGGTGCTGGAGTACGGCGTGGACCTGGGCGCCCCGGGCCGCACGCGCAGGACGACCTCGGAGGTCCTGCGGTGACCAGACGCAGCTCCAGGCTTCTGGACGACACCCTCGCCGAGTGCCTTGAACACCGGCTCGACGTGCTCCTGCACGCCCAGCGCACTGACACCCTGCCTCTGGAAGGACGATTCGAGATCCGACGCATCTCCGCAGCCCTGTCCGGCCGGCCGGGTCCCGCACCACGGGCGATCCTTCTGTCCGGTCTGCAGGGATCCGGCAAGACGACCCTCGCCCGTGCTCTGGAGCAGGCCGGGTTCCGGCGCCTCTGCCCGGACGAGGAGATGTTCCGCCGGTACGGCCACTACGGCAGGGATTTCCCCCGGGGCGAGTTCAAGGTCCGGGAGGCTCCTGTGCTTAAGGACATCGCTCTTGAGCTCCAGGAGCTGCTGGAGGCCGGACACGACGTCGTGGTCGACCACGGGTTCTGGACTCACGAAGAGCGGGCCCACTGGGCTGCGACGGTGATTGAGGCCGGCGGCGCGCCTGTCCTGATCTACCTGCCGGTGCCGCACGAGGTGCGCTGGGACCGGATCCGGCAGCGAAACGAGCAGTCGCTGGTCGACGCCAACGCGATCGAGTTCAGCGAGGAGGACCTGCTGCGCCACGCGGGCCGCTTCGTCCCGCCGACCGACGGAGAGCCGCACATCGTGTACGACGGTGTCCCAGAGCACGTCTTGGCGAAGCTCCGCCGTGCGCGTCCTTCCACGGATGGCGACCCTCATTGATTCCGACCTCCCACGAGCGGCTATTCACGTGGGCCATCCCACTCTCGACGGAGGAAACGGACCATCACAGCGCCGTGAGCAGCTTCATTCACGGGTTTTCAACATCTGCATACACACGGGATTTGAGGGCTGCGGCCTAGGCTCGCGGGCATGACAATGACGGAGGGGGACAGCGTGGGCAGGCACCGAGCAGGGTGGAGGCCCGACCGGCTCCGCGAGCAGCGGGAGGCGCACGGTCTCACCCTGGAGAAGGCCGGCGAACGCCTTCGCGAAGTGGCGGAGCGGGCGAAGTTGAAGGGCATCCCGGCCGCGAATCCTCAGACCTTGTGGCAGCACGAGCAGGGCGAGGTCTTCCCCGGTCCTCACTATCGGCGGGCCTACTGTCTCCTCTACCGGGCGACCGAGCCTGACTTGGGGTTCCGCACCGCCCTGCCTGGTGAGGAGTCCGCCTTCAAGCTAACGCCGCTGGACGACCGTCTCAACGGATCGCACGTTTTGGCTGTTGAGCGCGCGGTTCATCGCATCGCGCCGGGCTCGGATGAGGCCGACCATTTCGACTTGCAGCAGCGAATCATCGACGCGTGGAAGCGCCGTCACACGGGCGGTGACCCCCACCGTCCCGTGCTCATCCTGGTCGGCGGCTACGCCGGCAGCGGCAAAACGGAGCTCGCCCGCTTCTTCGTTCAGCTCACCGGCTGGCCGCTGCTCGACAAGGATCCGCTCACCCGTCCGCTCGTGGAGCGCCTCCTGATCGCCTTGGGCGGCGACGCGAACGACCGGCATACCGACCTCTACCGCAACAAAGTCCGACCGGTGGAGTACGACTGCCTGATGCAGTCGGCCATGGCCAACATCAAGTGCGGCATCTCCACGGTATTGACCGCCCCGTTCATTGCCGAGATGACCGACCCGGCCTGGATGCAGCGCCTGACCAATCGCGCGGGCTCGATGGGAGTCGACGTCTTCCCCGTGTGGGTCCGCTGCGATGAAGAGTCCATGCGCGAGTACATCGGATTCCGCTCAGCCGCCCGGGACGCGTGGAAGCTCCAGCGCTGGGACGAGTACATGGCAACGATCGACCTCGACCTGCGTCCGGCGGTTCCGCATCTGGTCGTCGACAACCGTCTGGGGACCGCGGTGACGCTTGCGGACCAGGCGCGCCAGGCGATGGGGGCGATGTACGCATGACCGTGAAGAGGGGTGTCGTCCTCTACGGTCCGCCGGCAGCGGGCAAGGACACCGTCACCACCGCGCTAGCCCAGCTGAGTCCGGCTTACGCGCAGTTCGCGCGGCTCAAGGTCGGCACGGGCAAGTCCGCCGGGTACCGGATGGGTACGGCCCAGCAGCTGCACGAGCTGGAGGCCGCGGGCGCCGTCGTCTACGCGAACAGCCGGTACGGCAACACCTACGTCATCGACACACCCGGTCTGGACGACGCATTCGCAGTCGGCGTGCCGGTGGTGCACCTCGGGCAGATCGACGGCATCCGGGCCCTGGTCGACGGCTATCCGGCGAGCTGGTCCGTGGTGCTGCTGTGGTGCCCTCGCGAGGCGACCGCAGCGCGATCCGCCGGTCGGGGAGACAGCGACACCACGGCGCGCCTGACGGCGTGGGATGCGACCCGCGAGGACTTGGACGCGCATCCGGAGACCGTCTGGGACCTGACGGTGGACACCACCGTGGCGTCGCCGCAGGAGGCGGCGCGGCTCATCGACCAGCTTCTGCAGGTGGGGACAACGACGGCATGAACGCGGGCTACGGCTGGGCGAGTCGGTCCAGGGCGTCGGTGAGCGTGAGCTCGCCATCGTCCTGGACGTCGTGCCACCGTGCCAGCGTGGATGCGGCCGCCCGCAGCATCTCCGGCGGGAGGCCGGCGGCCGCGAGCGCGTCGGCGGCTTCCTCCAGCTCTGGGCCCCAGCGCCATGCGCGAGCCGCAGTCTTGGCGATGTACTGCGGTTCGGAGAGGTACGAGTCGGTGCGCTTCGAGGCGACCTCGAGGAGCTCCTGGTCCACCCCGTGCTCGCGCGCCATCCCGACCGCGAGTGCCACCAGGACCCGCGACGTCTTCTGGAAGCTGGTGTACGCCAGCTTCAGCGCGGACGCCTTCCCGACCTCCGTGCCCAGCACCGCGGTCCGGACGGCGGTGCCCGCGAAGAGGGCCTCGATCCACTCGGTCACCGCGTTCGGACCGGACAGGTACAGGGTCGGTGTCTTGCCGCCGACCGGTGGGGAGCCGACGACCGCGGCGTCCACGACGGTGGCATCCGGTTCGAGTAGCGCGGTGATGCGATGCGCCCGCTCGGGGTTGATGGCGTTCGCCTCCACGTACACCCCGGCGAAGCCGTGCCGGGCGACGTCACGGCCGAGGTCCTCGGCGGCGGCTGGCGGGCAGAGGCTGATGATGATGTCGCTGCGGTCTAGCAGTTCGGCCAGTGTGCCCACGCGCGTCAAGCCGAACTGGGCCGCGCGCGCCGCTGACGCGGGGCTGCGCCCGGCCTCGCACCACAGGACCGCGGCCGCATTGGTCGCGGCGCAGGCCGCGACGGCGGCGCCCATGCTGCCGGGGTGGAGGATGCCGACGGTCGGTTGGTCCACGGTGCTACTCCGAGGTCTCGTTGAGCAGGATGGTGATCGCCTCGGTGACGTCGTCGACGACGTGGTGCGCGGCGGGAAGGTCTGCCGGCCAGGGACGGCCGCGCAGCCAGATGGTGCGCAGGCCGGCCTGGTGGCCGCCGCCGATGTCGCCGGCCGGGTTATCGCCGGTCATCCAGCCGCCGTTGGCGAGGTCGTGTCCGCAGCGGGAGGCGGCGACCTCAAAGAGCTCCCGGTCTGGCTTGCGGATCTCCAGATCGCCGGAGACCGCAACGCCGTCGACCAGGTTGGTGAGTCCGGTCGCAGCAAGCTTGGCGCGCTGGATGTCGCTGGCTCCGTTGGTGACGATGCCGATGGTCCAGGCGGCTGCGTGAAGTTGCGCCAAGCCCTCGAGGACGGCTGGCCGACAGGTAACGGCGGCCGCCATCAGGTCTACGTACTCCTGCCACAACTGCGCGGCGGTCACTGCCAGGCCGAAGGCATCTCGCAGGCGGGCAAAGTCGTTGGGGTTCGCGCGGTCGGCCAGTTCAGTGCGCAGGCGCTGCTCGATTGGGGCGTCGAAGTTGTGAGTGCGGCAGAGCGCGGTAACGGCGTCGCTAAGGGCGGTCTGCCGGTCAACGAGCGTGCCGTCCAAGTCGAAGAGGGCGAGTCGGGCCATGGAGAGGAACCGTACTGGGTGCGGGAACAGACGGGGATGACACCTCCCTCCCAGGGTCCTGTGGGTGTATCTTTCAGAGATCTGTCGATCATGAGAGGCTGCGCCATGCCCGACCCGGACCGCCTGAGGCAGGTCGATGCCCTGCTGGACGGCCTGGACGACGTCCTGCCGCCGCCCCGAGTGCGCGCCCAGCTCCGTCTTGCTGCTGACCTCACGCAGAAGGAGGTCGCGGACGTTGTGGGCGTGAAGCGTGTGGCGGTCGCGCGCTGGGAGTCGGGCGAGGCCCACCCTCGGCGCCCGCACCGCGAGGTCTACCTCCACCTGCTCAAGGGGCTCGCGGAGCGTTTTCCCGAAGCCGCGCAGCTGGATGAGGGCATGCCGACGCCGACCTCCGAAGGGGGATCGGGATGACCTAGCGGCCATCGGCCGCGCGCGCCAAGAAGCGGACTAACCACCCGCTGGCCGTCGCGCGGCCCGTCTACCGACTGCGGATTAACCACCCGCGTCGGCTGCTCAGATCCCGGTTCCAGCCGGTTCTGAGCTGCGGCTCACCGAGCCGCTCATATCTCACTCGGCCCCTAACCAGGGCCACTGCACCACCGGCCACTAACCACGGCCACCACAGCTGTAGCTAGCAGTTGCGTCACCCGCGGGCCCCCACCACAGGGGCTTCGCGGTTCAGCAGTACCCGGAGGGGAGGAGAAATCTCCCCCCGCCCGATCGGTGTCTGCCCCGCTTCTCGCGAAGGGGGGCTCACCCGTCACATCCACACACCCGGTCGTCCAGCCCCGAGGGGCGCGGTCGTCCAGCTATATGGAGAGCAGGTCGTTTCTCATAGTGCACGACGTGGTGTCCCCTTGTCAGCTTGACCTTGTCCGTTTCAGCCCGGTTTGGACTCGACGGACGTCCCTCGTGACGGGATCGTCATCCGGTTCATTCCTGTTTGCGTCGTTCGTACCGGAAGTTGGGTTTCCGGTAGGAAGCCATAAGAGCAGCGCTTTCGGGGCGGACCCGATGAGTCTGGTCGCGGCGTCTGCTGCCCCCCTCGCGCCTCCGCGCGCGGAGGTCATCGACATCTCCGTCAACGGCGGCGTCCTCAAGGGCGTCGTCCCGTGGGGCGGGACGCGTACCGAAGTTTCTGCCCGCCGGGCGGGAGGGAACAGGGCTCTCTCCACTTCCCGGACTCTGTCCACAGGGGTCCTGCGCAAGGCTGCCGAGATGATCTCCATCTCGTACCTCCAGGCGGGCCGGTGAGCGCCGTGGCGGCGCCGGCCGCCGTGATGATCCCGGCTCCGCGCTCGTCCTTGTCGTCCCCGGCCGCTGCTGCCGTCCCGGTGCGCCGGCAGCGGGTGAAGGTGCCCATGCGTCTGGTTTCGTCGCCGTTCTACGCAGATGTGGCGTTGTCGGTGTACGTGAAGGTGGCGGCGCTGGCGGCGCGCCCGGAGGGGTGTCAGGCGCGGTCGGCGACGATCGCCTCGTACCTGGGGCTGTCGGTGGCGTCGGCCGAGCGCGGGATGACGCAGTTGACCCGTCCTGGGCCGGACGGGGTCGTGGAGTTGTGGTCGAACCGTCGGACTCTGCCTGGTGGCAAGGGTGAGTCCGCTCTGCGAACGGTGCGGCCGATGACGCGGACGGAGAAGTTCGTGTGGCTGCCGGTGGCTGCCTCGGAGGACCTCACGCCGAGGCAATTGCGTGCGTTCGCAGTGATCGCGTTCGCGGAGCAGATGGGCATCGCGCTGACCGAGGGGGAGCTGGCGGGACACCTGCGCCACCACTCGGGAAAGAGGGCCGGCCATCCCATCACCGCGGCGGCGGCCGGAAAGGTCGTCGACGGCTTGGAGGCGGCGCGGTGGGTGACGGTTCAACGGCGCGCGGGCGCGCAGGGCCGTCACCGGTTCATCGCCCACGACATCGCCCCCACGGATGCTGTTCGGCTCGGTGAGCCGGTCGAGAACACCGTGCCGAAGGGAGGCCAGGAGTGCCCGCAGGAGCCCGTGGGCGGCGCTGCGGAGGGCTCGGGTAGTTCGCTGGTTGGTGAGGGATCGGGTCCGCTGGTTGGTGAGGGATCCCTCGCGTATAAGGAATCACCTAAGACTGACTCACCTGATGACGAGCGTGCACTCATCTCACCCGCCGTAGGCGAGGTACCGGTAGCCAAGGCGGCTAGGGCTGGGGAAAACCTGGCTGACGCGGAGGCGCGTTCGAAAACCGTGGGTGGTGTCGCGCTGCGCGCGGGTGAGATCAGCCAGCCCTCCTCGAAGCCGAACAGCGAAAAGCGCAGCAGCAAGGGCGGGGGGTCGTCCCGGTCGTCCCGGTCGTCGCGCACCGGACCGCAGCTGGCCATGAGCCCGGAGATCTATGCCGTGCTGGAGCCGGTCCACGTGCTGCTGGAGCAGGTCACCAGCAGTTTCGTTGCCCGGAAAATCGCCCGTGAGGTGGGCCGTCAGCTGCGCGAGGGCACGGCCCCGGGCCGTCTCCAGCACCGGCTGACAACGCGCCTGGCACCGGTGGCGCTCTCCGACATCCGTGACCCGGGCCGGTGGCTGCTCGGCGTGGCCCTGCCCCGCTGGGGCTGCGGCTACCAGGACTGCGAGGCCGGCATCATCTGGCGAACCGGCGCAGCCTGCGAGCTGTGCGCCGAGACCGTCCAGGACCGGCGCGCCGCCCGCCAGGTCGAGCAGCGCCTGGAGCAGGGCCTGTGCCCCCGGCACGGCACCCGCCCCGGCTCGTCCGGGCGTTGCCTCGACTGTGAGCTGGACGCCGCCATCCGGCGCCCGGCGCGTGTCCCGGCGCCTCGGGAGCCCGAAGGCCCGCAGCGCGCCTCATGCGGCGGCTGTGGCTGCGTGATCTTCCTGACCGGGCGGGCCGTCGACACCGGCCTGTGCAAGCTCTGCCGCGAGGAGGCCGACGCCCTGACCGTCGCCGCGCCTGCTGCGCCCGCTACGCCGCTGGTGCCGGGGACCTGTTCCGGCCGTGATGGTGAAGTGCCCTGCACCCGCAGGGCCCTGCCGACCCGCAGCGTCTGCCTCACCCACCGCTCCCAGGAACTTGCCGGGGAGGTGGCGTGATGAGCCAGAGTGCTGAGCTCAGCGGCGTGGACCTGGCCCGTGTCGCCCTACGGGCAGCGCGGGAGGCCGCCAAGAAGACCGGCGCCCGCACGACGAAGAGCAAGCCGCGGAGCACCCGGACCGTTCGGCGCGACGGCCGCGCCCCCATGGGCCTCGGGGAGGCCTTCACCGCGCTCATGGCCGAGCGCGGCTGGGATCTCCCGACGGCCGGCGCCGGGCTGTGCGAGCGGTGGACGGCCCTCGCCCCCGAACTCGCCGAACACGTCGCAGCGGTGGGCTACGACGCCGAGCGCGGGGAGCTGACGCTGCGCCCGGACTCCCCGACATGGGCGACGAGGGCCCGGCTGGAAACGTCGCGGATCATCACCGACGCCAACTGTTCCGCACGCACCGAAGCGGTCCGTACGGTCCGCGGGCTGTCACCCGGACCCCTGCCCGCACCCAGCACGGCCGCCGAGCCGGACCCGGGAAGGACTCCAATCCCGCAAGGCCCAGTGCGTACCCGTGAGACGGCAGCGGCCGGCTACCGCCGTGCACTCGAAGCCCACCAGCAAGCCCACACGCTGCGACAGCCGGACCCGGCCATCGCAGCTGCCGTCGAACGGCAGAACCGGGTCCTTCGGGAGGCAAGCCGTCGCGCGTTCCCGGAGCCGGAGGCGGCCCACGACGATCATTCGGCGCCGATCGACGTCGCCCGCGCCCAGCGGCGCCGCGACGCCGAAGCCGTACGCCTGCGAGCACTGCACCGGGCCCGAGCCGAAACCGCCGGACTCACCCAGCTGCCCGCCCAGGTACAGAAACCGACCTACTCACGGGATCAGACCGGCTGAGCCTCGGGGCCGGGCAAGGACGCCGACCCGCTGATCGTGCTGACCGACGCCGCGTGCGAGCGCTACGGCCTGCCGGCCCGCCTCACCGACGAAGAGCGCAT
>NZ_JBIAHP010000057.1:0-13926 GCF_042870715.1 Streptomyces sp. NPDC006463
AGCTACCTCGCCGGCCTCCACCTCCGCGCCGCAATGATCTGGATCGACGACCTCCTGAAAGCCGCCGAATGATCACAACAGCACACAGGCCCTAGCGGAGCGCCTGAGCACAGCGGAGCGCCTGAGTACAGATGAAGCGGCCCCGCCGCCCCTTACAGCCGGGCGGCGGGGCCCTTTGTGTTTCCGCGCCGGAACGGGACGAGGGCAGCAATGCGGCCACCTGGTCGTGCTGGTCGTGGACTCCCACGCGCAGGTGGAGGCGGTGATTGCGCTCGAGCTTTCGATGAAGATGCCAGCGGAGCCAGCAGCTCCGGCTGCTGGGCGAGCTCCTTGCGTCCGCCCCCCAGGTTCCGGCGTTGCGAAACGCAGCGCCGCCCGCGGCCTGCGGACGGCGCTGCGTTTCCAGGGAGCGGTCGCGTGGGTGGACCTCCGGCCCGGCTGCTGGGGGGAGCCGGGCCGCGCCCGGACATCTGACCCGTCGATCACGCCACCTCAAGAGTTCATGCGCCGTAGTACTCGCTGATCACCTGGCGGTAGTCAGGGTCGCGCAGGTGGTTGTCGCGGTGGAACTCCGGAGCCGCCTTGATCTGGTCCTTGGTGCGGTCCACATGGACGGTCTTGTTTTCCGCGTCCACCCGGATGATCGTCCCCGCCGGTAGCAGGACCTCCTTGCCGAAGATCCACACACCGGTGTCGACCACGAGGTACGCGTCGGAGACCTCGTTGGAGTGCCTGTCGACCTTGCCGATGCGGCCGTCGACGGCTTCCACGTCGTAGCCCGTGAGGTCTTCGCCCGTCGGGTGGATGATGCCGGAACGGTAGGCCCACATGTCGTCGGTCATGTC
The DNA here is from genome assembly GCF_042870715.1 of Streptomyces sp. NPDC006463. NCBI lineage: Bacteria > Bacillati > Actinomycetota > Actinomycetes > Kitasatosporales > Streptomycetaceae > Streptomyces > Streptomyces sp. NPDC006463. The sequence continues at coordinate 846 of NZ_JBIAHP010000057.1, forward strand.
TCAACTCCTTCGCAGAACCTGCGCAGTCTCGATGTCTCGCTGTCCCGCTGGGTAGCTGTGTTCCGCCTGCCCCGGAAGCCGGACCTGACACGTCCGCTTCCCGCGCCCCAGTGCGGGTAGCCGGACGTTGACAGCAGCGCGCGGCAGGTAGGCGAGGAGGAGCGATGATCACACAGGAGCAGGTGACCGCCATGGTCGGGTGCGCGGCTTACACGGACCAGGGCCAGCGCGTGGGCGGGGTGGACTACGTCCTGGTGGACGACACCACCGGCAGGCCGGAATGGGCCCGGCTCACCGACCGTGCATCCGGCCTGGGCGGCGTCTTCGTCCCGCTGCGCCACGCGGTGCTGGAGGACCAGCGTCTGGTCCTGCCGTACGCCGTCTCCTTGATCGAGCGGGCTCCGTGTGCGGCGCTGGACTGCGGGAGCGTGCTGTCCGTGGCGGAGGAACAGCAGCTGTTCGCGCACTACGGGATCAGGGACGTACGGGAAGAGGTGAACGCCGAGAGCGGCGCGGGCTGGGGACAGATGGACCGGGCCGGCGCCATCCGCGAGGGCACGAGGGGCCACGAGGCGTACCTGTCCCGGCTCCGACCGGCGCAGCCGGGTCGGTGACCCGCTGAAGCGGACGTGAGTGCGGTGGGGCGGTCAGCCCCTTCCGCCTGACTCAGCTCCCTGCCCGAACCGGACTGAGTGCAAGGCGGACGCGGGGCGCGGGCCCGGCGGTAGGGGGTCATGACGAGGTGAACGGTGGAGGGTGCCAGGTCCCGCACGCACGCGGGGGTGCGGGCCGGGCCCAGTGGCGCGGGACGGGGACCGACCTTGATGATCCGGCGTTCGGCGCGGGGCGGGCTCCGCCTGGGGCTTTGGCGCGCGGAGCGGTCGCTCATGCAGGCTTCGCCTTCGCTTGCACCCCCGCCGGGCCGCTGCCCGCTGCGGCGGGCCGCCGGGTAAATCACGGTGCGCAGGAGGGCCTTTCCGATGGTTCGGTGGAGATGTCGCAATCCACACCGAGTCATTGGAAGGCCCTCACCCGTTCAGGATGCCTGAGCCGGCGACCTGCGATCACCCGGGCTGCGGCCCTCCGGGGCAAGACGGTGAGGCCCCGGTGGGTTCCGCGGCGTCACGGTCCGCCCCTGCGTGTGGCGAGGGCTGCTCCGGCGGGTGGAAGCAGGCCGTGATCGCCTTGCCGCCGTGGAAGGCGTGGGCGTCCCACCGGTCGGCGAGGGCGTCGATGATGGCGAGGCCCCGGCCGGAGGTTGCCCGGGCCGAGGCCTGCCCGGGGGCGGGGAGGTGAGGGTCATCATCCGCGACGCTGACGTGCAGGCAACTGCCGTCCCAGGTCAGCACGAGCTGGGCACAGCTGTGAGCGTGCACGTGTGCGTTGGTGACCAGTTCGGACACCGTGAGCAGGATGGAATGCACCGTGTCCGGGGCACCCTCGGTCCACGTGAGGGTGTTCAGATGTGCCAGACACCACCGACGGGCCTCACGCACCCCGCGGTGGACCGGAAACGACCTGGCCCACCCCACCGCTCGAACCGGCACGGTCTCACCTCACTTTCCCTCGACGGGATCGATCGTCAGGTACGGCCGGCCCGGTGCCGGGGACGGTGACCGTCCCGTCGGGTGACCAGCAGCAGGGCCAGCAGCATCGGTGCGATCAGCAGAATCATGGTGCCCATGGCGATGTCTCTCCTCGCGATCGGTACCTCTTCGACCCTTTCGCGTATTTCCACCCGGCCGCCTCCAAAACCTCGAAACGCGCACCGTGGCCCCGCCGTTGACGCCGAAACGTTCCTCAGTCGCCCCTCCGCGCCCCCAGCGTTCCTTCGCCTCTCCACCGCCGCCCGCCGTTTCCACGTGCAGACAGGTGCCGGGCGGGGCAGATGCGGGTGGACCTGGTAGGCCCGAGAAAGGACGGACACCGTGGTACGACCGAGGATTCTCGTGGTGGGAGCCGGATTCGCCGGGGTCGAGTGCGTCCGCCGGCTGGAGCGCAGGCTGTCGCCGGCGGAGGCGGACATCGCCCTGGTCACGCCGAACTCCTACCAGCTGTACCTGCCGCTGCTGCCCCAAGTGGCCTCCGGCGTGCTGACCCCGCAGTCCATCGCGGTCTCGCTGCGCCGCAGCAGCCGCTACCGGACCCGGATCATCCCCGGCGGTGCCGTCGGCGTCGACACCGCCGCAAAGGTCTGCATCGTACGCAAGATCACCGGCGAGCTGACGGAACATGCGTACGACCACCTGGTGCTGGCGCCCGGCAGCATCACCCGCACCTTCGACATCCCCGGACTAACCGAGCACGCCCGGGGCATGAAGACGCTCGCCGAAGCCACGTACCTGCGCGACCACGTCATCGCGCAGCTGGACCTCGCCGACGCGAGCGAGGACGAGGCGGAGCGGGCCGCCCGGCTCTGCTTCGTCGTGGTCGGCGGCGGGTACGCCGGCACGGAGACGGCGGCCTGCCTCCAGCGGCTCACCCACCACGCCGTGAAGCGCTACCCCAGGCTGGACCCCGGCCAGATCACCTGGCACCTCCTCGACCTCGCCCCGAAGCTGATGCCCGAACTCGGCGACTCCCTGGGTCAAGTCGCCCTGGACGTCCTGCGCCGCCGCGGCATCCAGGTCTCCCTCGGCGTCAGTGTCGCCAAGGCGGGCCCCACGGAGGTGACGCTGACCGACGGAAGGGTACTGCCCAGCAGGACCCTCATCTGGACGGCAGGAGTGGCCGCGAGCCCGCTGATCGGCACGCTCGACGCGGAAACCGTCCGCGGCCGGCTTCAGGTGACGCCGCAGATGACCGTGCCCGGTGCGGACGGGGTGTTCGCGCTGGGAGACGCGGCGGCCGTGCCCGACCTCGCCGCACAGGAAGAGGGCGCGATCTGCCCGCCCACGGCGCAGCACGCCTTGCGTCAGGGGCGCACGCTCGCTGACAACCTGATCGCGACCCTGCGCCACCAGCCCCTACGGCCGTACGTGCACAAGGACCTGGGGCTCGTCGTCGACCTGGGGGGCACCGATGCCGTGTCCAAGCCGCTGGGCATCCCCCTGCGCGGGCTCCCGGCGCAGACCGTTGCGCGCGGGTACCACTGGTCGGCGCTGCGCACCAACGTCGCCAAGACGCGCGTCCTGACCAACTGGCTGCTCAACGCGATGGCCGGGGACGACTTCGTCCGCATCGGGTTCCGGTCCTCCAAGCCGCCGACGCTGAGGGAGTTCGAGTACACCGACACGTACCTGACCCCCGATCAGGTGAAGGCCCACACCGCGGCGCTGCGTGCCTCCGGCTGAGGGACCGCGGGGGAGCGGGCGGATCGCTCCCCCGCAGGGGCCGCAGGCCGCCCCGACCGGGTCGCGGAGGATGGAAGCGGTGGAAAAGGGCAGGAGCGCAGCGTGGCATCGAATACGCTCCGCACGCACCGGAGCACTTCCGGAAACCGCTTCCTCGCCTTCGCTAAACGGGCGCGGACAACAGCCGGTGGTTGGCGGGGTTCAGGCACACATACCGGTCCGCCGTGAGGCCGGAGGTGGCTGCATCCTCGCACGCCTGGCACTCAGCCATGCAGTATGCGCCGAAGGAGGGGGGCGCGCGGTGAACACCTCAGGAACATGCCTGGCGCGGCGGATGCCGGGGCCCGGGGTGAAGAACGCGGTGACGACGTCGCCCGCGGCCGCGGGTAAGAGCACCGCGGCAGCGTGTGACGGCTGGATCATCTTGGAGGACGAAGCCGGACAGTCGATGACGCCGCCGCGCGCGAGAAGCTGGGGACGCAAGGGCTCAACGCCGGTGGTCCGGGTCTGTGGCCGGGGCTCGGGCCGAGTGGCCATGGCGGGGCTGACCTGCTACAAGCCGGGAAAGCGGTCCAGGATGTTCTACTCGGTCCGCGAGTACCGAGGCCGCAAGGCGAGCCGAACATCGGCTGGCCGGATCCCAGCCAGCTGGCCGCTGAGTACGCAGAACACTTCGTCCTGAGTCGGCCGCGGTCACGTCTGGGCCTGGTCGCCGCTCCTTCCGGTGCCGACGCCCTCGCCCTCGTAGGCTGGGATGGACCCGCCAACTGGGACAACGACACCGCCAAGTTCTCCGCCGTGGTGAGCGACTGGGAACAACGCTTCGGTGCATGCGTCGTCGCCGTTGGTTCCGACACACTCCATTTGAGCGTCGCCACACCGCCGACAAGCAGGGAAGACGCTCTGCTCGTCGCGGCCGAACACTTCGCTTTCTGTCCCGACAACATCTGGCAGGGCCCCCGCCCTCAGACCCTGGCGGCGTACGCCGAGCGACTCATCGACACCCAGTGCTGGGAATTCTGGTGGGATTGACCCAGACCCGTCGGGAAACGATCACCCGAGAGCTAGGAAGCGATCTCCAAGACGTCGCCTTGGCCCTGGTCAGTGGTGCAAGTGAACAGCCCGTCTGGCATCAACGTACGGGGCGGCCAGGGGCCGGAGCCGGGGTGGGATGAGTGGCTGGATGCTGCCGACCGGGGCGGTGCCGGCGACGTGTGACGGCAGCCGGGCCTGCCCGCGGTCGACAGCGCCACGGGGAGCCGGGAGCGGCCCGTCCGAAGGCAGCTCCACAGCAGTCGCTATTGCACCCCTTGGCCGTGTGAGGCTGGGCGTTGCCGCGCGGGGGCGAGGCGTGAACCCCACCCGGACAGACCGCTCTCCCCCGAATCGGAGCGACGCGGGCCGGATGACCGAGGCCCCGAGCGCGTCCACGCCCCCCCGCTTGCATGGCCGTCCGCCCGACGCGCGCTCTGGGTTTTGGGCGGAGCTCGCCGAGGCGAATCTGCGCGAGACGGCGGCCGGGCGGATCGTCCTGGCGCCGGCGTGCGACATGAAGACGCCGCACCGGTTGTGGGCGGACGAGCGGGACGCCGAGGAGCTCAAGGTGCGTCTGGATGAGCTGCACCGGGCGAAGCTGCGGATGGCGGACGAGGTCCTGGTGGTCAATGTGAATCTGCGCCTGGGTTCCCCGTCGACCGGCCGACGGCGGCACCTCCCTCGCGGACCTTGGAGTGCGTAGATCACATCACCCCCAAGAGTGAAGAGCGAGAGAACCTCGGAAATCGCGAACCTTATCCTAACAAGATGAGATTTCTCAGGGTTTCGCGAAGTTGAGGGGGCGGATGACGCTCGCAGTCGTTGCACCGATCCGATCAAAACCGCTGCTGGAGTCCCCGCAGGACATCGCGGACTTCGAGCAGGACCTGCTGCCGGAGTTCGTGCTCGCACGGGCGGCGGCCGGCCTCGCCGACGAAACCATCTCCGGCGACGTGGACGTCCTGATGGAGGTTCGAGGATGGTTCGGCGGGCCTCTGTGGGAACTGGCCCCCAGCGACCTCGACCGGTTCTTCGGCCAGGACCAGCGTCGACTGGCCACGCTGACGAAGGTGCGCAAGGCACAGTCCTTGGCGACGTACTTCGAGTTCATGGAGGTGCGCCACCAGGCCGACATCCACGCGGCGACCGGCGTACTGGTGCAATGCCCGGTCGATGAGATCAATCGCCCACGCGGCAGCACCAACATGCGGGTGCGTATCCCTCCGCCGGCCGCGGACGTCGACCGGCTCTTCGCCGGGTGGCGCGACGACCTGCACGGAGCTCGGAAGTACGCGCCGACGGTCCGCAACTACACCGCATGTCGTCTGGCGAGCCTCATCGGCCCCCGGGTGTCGGAGCTGACCCTCCTCGAAGTGAACGACATCCGCTGGGACCTGGGCACCTTCGGCAAGGTGCTGCTGCGCGGCAAGGGCAGCCGCGGGCAGAAGAAGGAACGCCTGGTCCCCCTCATCAACGGCTCCCGTGAACTTCTCGAATGGTGGCTCCAAGGCCCGAGGTGGGAGTTCGACCACCACCTCGACGACCCCGGCGCACCGCTGTTTCCTTCCGAACGCCGCGATACCGGCGGGCGCTGCAAGCGCGTGAGCACCAGCGCGATCCGGGGGGCGATGGCAGAGGCGGTGCAGCGCCATCTTCCCCGCTGGGCCGGCCGGGCCACCCCGCACGCACTGCGGCACTTCGCCGCGTCGGACCTGTACGCGCAGGGCATGAACGTCGTCGCCATCCAGGAACTGCTCGGCCATCGCTGGATCAACACCACGATGATCTACGTCCACGTCAACAAGACCCACATCGAGGACGCCTGGACTTCCGCCGGCCAGCGGGTCGCGTCCCGGTTCACCGGATAGCCCAGGACAGGAGCCGTCATGAAGTGGAACCTGCGGCTGGCCGCCGCGCAGCGCGACATCTGGAAGTCATCGCAGCTGCAGTCGATGCTCGCCGACGCAGGCCTGACAATCAGCGCCGGGAAGATGTCCAGTCTGTGGTCCGGGCAGCCGGTCACGGTCCGCCTGGACGACCTCGACATCATCTGCGAGGTCCTGGGCTGTCAGCCCAACGACCTACTGGCTCCGGAGCCAGAGAAGGCCCGCGCTCGGCGTCCCGCAAGCACTCCCGCCCTGGCCGCGGTCGCAGGCGAGCGCCCCAGGATCGAACGTCGGGCCGGTCGGACGGAACCACCGCTGTGAGCAACCTGCGCCCTCGACCGTGCAAGCAATGCGGCGACAAGATCGCGGAGTACGGCCGGCTCCGCTGCTTCAGCTGCCTGCATCCCGACCTTCCGCTGCCAGTCTGCACAGCATGCGGCGGCGACCACTACGCGGGAGGTTACTGCCGCCGCTGCCACCCCCGCGTGCCCTACGCGGACAGCTGCAGAGACTGCCTCGCCTGGGGCACCTGGCACAGCCACGGCCGCTGTGCGGCCTGCACCTCCTTACGCAACCGCGGCCACCAGACCGGCACCTGCGCGACCTGCCGCCGCACCGTGCCGCTCCTCAAACACGGGGTCTGCCGACTGTGCCGCTGCCAGGCCCACGCCGTTCCACGGACCTGGCAGGGACCAGACCTCACCACCGCGGCCACTACCGGGCAGCAGCTGTTCATCGCCGATCTGGTCCGGCGGGTCCACCTCGCTGCCCGACCGCGGGAGCGCGGCTCACCGGAAGCGCACCAGGACGCCAGCGTCTTCTCCTGGGCGATACCCCGGTGGCGCCAGGATCCGCTGTTCATCGCCGAGCGGGACATGTCGCGCGTCACCGTGCCCGACGTCGAGCCGATCGATCCCGCCTTCACCGCCTACGTCTCGGCGCAAGCCGAGGCCAGCGCGGAGGCCCAAGGCTGGTCACCGGCCTTGCGCGAGCGCGTGCTGCGAAGCCTGTACCTGCTGGCCGCCGTCCACGGCCCGCACGAGAACATCAAGGCCAGCGCCGTCGCCACGCTGCCGCGCCAGCGAGCCGCACGCGCCATCACCCGGGTCACCGAGGTCCTCGCCCACCTCGCCCTCCTCGACGCGTGGATCCAACGCCGGCTCAGCAATGTGCACCCGGAGATCCGCGCAGAAGCCCTCGTGTGGATCCACATCGTCCGACACGGCGGACCCCGGCGTCGTCCCCGCTCGACCGCCACTGTCCGCAACCAGGTCATGGCCTCGATCCCGTTCCTCCTCGACTGCTCGAAGCGCTACCGCACCCTTCGCCAGGTCACCCGCGCCGGCCTCGCGGAGTGGCTGTCCCAGTGCGCGGCACCGCACAACGAAGCCGTCGCGCTGCGCAACATGTTCAAAACGCTAAGGAGCCAACGGCTGCTGTTCGCCAACCCCGCACGTGGCCTGAGTCTGGGGGCCAGGCCCGCCTCGGTGCCCACGCCGCTGAGCCTCGAGGCGATCCAGACATTGACCGCGGCCGCCGAGGACGACCCCGCCCTGAAGCTGCTGATCGCCCTCATCGGCATTCACGCGCTCTACCCCCACCAGGTCCGCGAATTGCCCCTGGCTGCCATCGACTTCACTGGCGGCCGACTCATACACGGCGACATCGACCACCCCCTCGACGCCTTCACCGTCAGGCCGCCGCCGACTACATCCAACTCCGGCACTCACGCTGGCCACACACCCGCAACCCCCACCTGTTCCTCAGCTCGCAGACCGCGCACTCGCGCACGCCAGTCACCATCGGCTGGATGCAGCCCTTGCTCAACGGTCCCCGGCCCCGCCGCTGCCGCAGGCCGCCGCCTTCCCGGCATGGGCGGCCCCGCTGCTGGGCCGCGTCAGATGACTGACCACCAGGACGGCGGTCGGCCGTGGAAGCAGGCGGCGGGGCCGTGTGGGTCGTGGCCGACGTGGTGGCGACGGAGAGCGTCCGGTCTGGTCGGCGGGCCGCGGAAGACGGCCCAGTGCCGCGGCGGATCGGTGGCGCACGTGCATGCAGTCGGCCTGTGTCCCGGCAGGAGAGCTCCACGGCCTGGGTGAGGAACCCCTCGGGTTCCTGCCTTACGGGATCCGGATCCTGGTGCAGGTGGGCCCACGCTGGCTGCGTGATTCACACGCTTGATCGGTTCCGTCGCCCGCGTTGAGGGCGACGACGCTGATACCCCCCGCCTGTGGTGGCAGTGCCATCGGCATGCTGACGCGTTGCTCGACCGCGCCTTCGTCGTCAGGTCTGAGCTCACTTGAGTAGTCGTCGACCGAGTCTCGGACGGGCGTACTCAGGTCAGCCCGTACGGCGGTCACGAACACCTGGATGGTGGCCCACGTCTCCACGCCGTCGGCGTGGACATCGAAGCTCACTCGCAGATGGGACCGCGGGCCTTCGATCTTGACGTTGGTGATGGTGGGCCGTCCGTTCCCGCCGGCGGCCTTGGCCGCGCCGATCACCGCCACGCTGAGAGCCACCATGTAGAAGATGACTCCGAGGACGAGAACGCCGGTCTCCCACAGATTGCCCCGCCGCGTGGGGTGGACGAGCAGGGCGACGATGCTGCAGACGATGGCGAGGATGGCGCAGAGCGAGGCCACGTAGATCGGCCATGACTCGTTGTTGAGGGCGACGAACACGATGTCGCTGGACAGCCCAAGAGTTGTCATGATCCCGGCAACGGTGATCAGCGCACCGGCCAGGATCTTGGCGACGTCGTCCAGACGCTTTCCGACCTTGGCTTGGATTTCCTCGGGTGTCGGCGGAGCCTGTTGCTCGTCGCCCATGTTCGGCACCCTCATTGTGGCCCTCCACGCCGTAGGCCCACGCAGCCGAGGTCATACGTGGCCGGGCGTCCCTGATGGATACGGCTTCCTAGGGAAGCTACCGGGACGTTTCCCGCGGACAGCGAGGTTGGGCCACTTGGTGGCGAGCCGTGGTTCGCTCAGGTGCCGGTGTGTAACTTGAGGGTGTGGTTGATGAAGCGGCGGCTGTGGTCGGGGCGGCTCTGTCAGCGCTCGTTGCTCAGCCGACGTCTGTGTGGTGCGCCGGGGCGCAATGCCCGGACGGGAGCAGCCCCGCTGGCCTGGGACAGGGCAGCGGCCGGCCCTCTTCCGCGGAGTGTCCGCCCTCGCACGGCACCTGCATGGATCAGCGACGCAGGAGCAGGGCTCCCCACATCGCCCGCGTGCGGTGGGAGCGGTAGGAGAGAGAGCCTCGGAAACGCCTGGTAGTGCCAGGGAAGTCCGAGCGTGTAGCCATCGACGTGACGGAACTGGGCCACGGATTCCTGAAGCGGCCCTGGCGGAGCAGGAAGTACGCGAGCGTGTAGCGAGCCCACGGCAGTTCCGGGTGGCCCACAGCCGCAGCGGCGTCCTCCAGCGCGGCGTCGACCAGGGCAACAGATCGATCTCGAAGAACTCCCCGACCTCCCCGTCCTGCCCGAACTCGCCCAGCGCCTCGACATCAACCCCGCCGGTCTGATGCCCGGCTCCGACGAACTCTTCGAGCGCCCCTGCCACCGCCAGGTCGTCGACCGCCGGCCCGTCGGCGCCGACCACCGCACGACACCGTCAGTCACCGCTTCACGCTTCCCGTGCCAGAACCTGGGAATGTCAGTGCTTGGCGACATGTGGCGTGTCAGCGTGCGCCGAGGCTTGTGTATAGGCCCAGGTTCCCGATCGTAGATGCGGACGCAGCCAGCTTCCTTGAGGAGGCGGACCGGCCCGGCGAGGTCCTGGCCCTTGCTGGAGACGCGGGCGTAGCCGATGCGGTCGCGGGCCCGTGCGAGCGCGGCGCCGACGGCGAGGTCGGGTTCGGGGCCGGGCTCCCAGGCCCAGCCGGGACCGCGCGCGGCTGGGATGCGGATCGCGGGCCCGGACTTGAGCGCGGGGATCTTCGCGTAGCGGCCGGTGTGGTAGTCGACGGCGACGACGCCGGAGTTCGTCCGGCACACCGAGCCGGACGGCGCCCCGCACCGCAGGCACGGTTCGCGCTCGACGAGCTCGGCGCGGGCGATCTCGTCCAGGTCGCCGTTCACGCGTTCCCCTCCCGCCCGACCGCTCGAAGCGGGCGCCCGGTCGAGAGCGCGGAGCAGCTCGGGTTCCCATCCGGCGCGGGGGACGTCGAGGGCAAGCAGCCCGTTGGCGCTGGTGTGGCGAGCTGGACCTGATGCTCGATGCCTATACGCCAGGCCTCGCGCAGGACGTGGCGGGCCTCGTCGCGGGCGGCGCGCCCGGTCGTGGCAGCGTACCGGGCGTCGGGCAGGGCGGCGAGGCGGCGATCTGCCTCCTGCAGCCGGTTCAAGCGGTCCCGCCGGGCGTCCGGGGCGGTTGGAGCTCGGGGGCGCGACGCTGCAGGCAGACCTCGACCGCGTACGGAGTCCTCGATGCCCGTCTCGGCGGCTAGCGCGACGGGAAGCGGAGCCTCGCCTACCGGCTGGCCGGCTCCGCCGGCCCCGGCGACCTGGTCATCACCGACCGAGGCTTGGTCGGTCGAGTTCGCCCAGGTCTTCACTGCGACCGGCTCAGACCTGCTGGTCAGACTCCAGTCCAACCACCTCGGAACCGTCCAGAAAGAGCTTCCGGACGGCTCGTACCTGTCGATGGCACGACCGGGCAAGGAGGCCCGGCTCCGCGCCGCACGGGAAGGCCGGACGCTGCCCCAGCACGTGATCTACCGAGTCATCGCCTTCGCCAAGGACGACAAGGTCGCCTACCTGGGCACGACTCTGCTGGAGCCCGAGCAGTACCCGGCCGCCGAGCTCGTCGCGCTCTACCGGGAACGCTGGGAGATCGAGCTCGCCTTCGACGAGATCAAGAATCACCTCGGCTTCGGCGGGCCCGTCGGGTCGCGCACACCGGGGGGCGTCCGGCAGGAGCTTTGGGCCTACCTCGCCGTCCACCACGTGATCGGCCAGTTTGCCCACACAGCCGCGCTCGCCCGCCCGGCGGTGGACGGCGATCGCGTCTCCTACCTGAAGTGCGTCTCGTCGTCCGCCGCAGCATCCCGTCCTAGCTCGGAGCGACCACCGCCAAGCCCACGCGCTCGTTTACCGAGGCAGGGCGGGAGGCACGCAGCCGCCTTCTTCCGGCCCGGCGCAACCGGGACTGCCCACGCGCGATCAAGAAACCGGGCCAGGGTGGCCCGTCCTGAGAACCCGTGCCAGACGCGACAGGGTCCAGCCTGGCCGATGGGCCCACAACCCAACCTCGAAGGCGAAGAGCAGCCGCAGGGCTGGACGGCCGGCACTGAAGGGAACACAGGCCGCTTCGCCGCCCTGACCCCGTCATTTATCCCTGAGACCAGGCGGCGACCGTCTCCTATGCTCTGGCCGTGGACGGATACCAGGGCCTGACGGCATTGATCGAATCGGTTTGGGAGGAGCTGAACGGCTCCGATGCGGGCCGTCGGGACCTCCGCCTTGATGTCGTCAGCGACGTCCTGGAGACGGGCCGCCTGACGCCGGATGACGCCGAGCGGGCCGTCGAGCGCCTCGTCACGGTCGCGCTTTCTGATGAGGGCTACCCGGTGCGGGAGTCCGCGCTGCACGCAGCCTGCACCGCCTCCACGCACTACGAACTTCCCTACCGGGTGGCGGAGCCGCTCGCCGTCGGTGCGGATGGCTTCGAACCCTTGCTCCTGGACTACGTCCTGGCAATCCTCGGTTCGACTCACGACCAGGCGGCACTGCCGATCGTCGAGCGGTTCCTTCACCACCCCCACCCCGAGGTCCGCAGGGACGCGGCAGAGGCGGTGAACGAACTGCGCTGGAGCCAGGAATCGACCGAGACAGCCCAGTAGCTCTGGGGCTCGGCCGTAAGGCGACTGCATTGGCCCTCGCCGGCCCCTGGTGTGGGGTTCATCCCCGCATGCGCGGGGAGCAGGCTGAATGACCACGCTTAGAGGTCGTTTTCGTCCGTTGTTTCATCCCGGGATGGTCCGTTTGGTGGGCTTCTTCGGGTCGCGCCAGGAGATGGTGTTTTCGCTGGTGATGCGGCGGGCCATGAGGTCGGTCATGGCAAGGTGGATCACGGCTTCGGAGCGGCTGTGAAGGGTCTCGTAGTCGCGGGCCAGGCGGCGGTGGAGCATGAGCCAGCCGTAGGTCCGCTCGACCGCCCACCGTTTCGGGATCGGGGTGAAACCCCTGGTCCCGGGCTTGCGGGCGGTGATTTCCATGTCGATACCGAGGGTGGCTGCATGCTCGACGAGGTGCTGGCGGTAGCCGCCGTCGACCCGGACCTTGCGGACCCGAGGGTGGTCGGCGGCGACCTGGTTCAGGAGCCGGGTGCCGGCTACGGAGTCCTGCACGCTGGCCGCGGTGACCAGCACCGCGAGGAGAAGGCCGAGTGTGTCGGTGACGATGCTCCGCTTCCGGCCGACGATCTTCTTGCCGGCGTCGATGCCCTGGCCGGAGGCGTGAACGCTGGTGGAGGTCTTGACGCTCTGGGCGTCGATCACGCAGGCCGAAGGCTCGGCATCGCGCCCCTCCTTCTCCCGCAGAAGCTGCCTGAGTATGCCGTTGAGCTGGGCGAACACGCCCTCGTCGGCCCATTTGACGAAGTACCCGTAGACGGTGTTCCAGTGCGGAAAGTCATGCGGAAGGTAGCGCCACTGGACCCCGGTCCGGTCGACATACAAGATCGCGTCCATGATTTCGCGCAGGTCGTGCTCGGGCGGCCGGCCGAAGTGCAGGGCCCGGCTCCGGCGCTCGAAGCGCCAGGCCGCGAGGACCGGCTCGATCAACTCCCAACGGGCATCGGACAGATCGCTCGGATACGGACGTCGCTTCGCCATGTTTCCGGCGTACCGCGCCGGACCGAG
>NZ_JBIAHP010000058.1:0-12752 GCF_042870715.1 Streptomyces sp. NPDC006463
GCAGCCCCTCCAACACCCCGCCCCGCAACCACTCCCGCTGCCACACCGCAAAGTCGGCATACTGCACCGGCAACTCCGGAAGACCCGCATCGCGACCCTCCACCGCCGCCGCATACAACGCCGAAAGCTCACCACCCAAAATCCCCGCCGACCAGTCATCCTCGACTATGTGGTGCAGGCAGATCAGGACGAGGTGATCGTCAGGATCGTGGTCCAGACGCACTGCGAGGGCACGCAGGGGGCGACCGCTCGCCAGGTCGAAGGGACGGTCGATCTCGGTCCTGACGATGTCGTATCCGGCCTGCTCGCGCGCGGCAAGGCGACCGCCCTCGGTCAGGTCCACCAAGGTGACGTCGACCTGCCAGGGGTCATCGACGATTTGGGCCGGTTCACCGAACTCCGTGGTGACGAATCGCGTCCGCAGCACCTCATGCCGACGGACGAGGCCGGACAAAGCCGTCTCCAGGTGGCGCACGGCCAACGGCCCCCGGACTCGGAAGCTCAGTGGGCTCGTGTACTCGGCGCTGTTCGGGTCGAGCTGATGCAAGAACCACAGCCGGAGCTGAGCAGGAGACAGCGGGGCAGGCCCGGATCGTTGGGTCGGCTGCACCGTCAAGGGGGAGGTCGACTGAGATGCCTGTGAGTCCCCGTCAGTTCCTACCGTCACTACCCACTCGTGCTGCTCGCTCATGGTGACCACCGCCTGTTCCGTCAGGAGACTCTGAGGTTTCGATAGGGGCCCGCACCGTGCCTGTCCCGCGCGGAAGGGTGCGTGGCTCCGGTCCCAGCGCAGTCCGAGGAAAACCCCCGAGAAAGGCAATCCCATGCAGCGCCGGGTCCGCAGACGGCAGCCCGTTCGGCGCGGCGGAGGTCATCACCCGGTGCGTCGGTAGGTATCGCTGGAGTTTTCGCGTGCGCCTACGGTGTGCACGATCGCGGGTGCCCGCCCCAGGAAGGGGGCACTCGGCGATCTCTGCGGTCGACGACCGTGTCGGTGAAGCCGCACATCAAATTTGTACGTACCGGGAGCGGGGTCGCCCGAGGCAAAGAGGATCACGGCCTGTGCCCTCCGTCAACCCGGGGTTCGGGTGATGCGTCGAGGTCCCGCTCGTGCTGAGGCCCCTGTCGCGGAGCAACAACACGGTCGCTGTACTGCTCTGTTGGGACGGGCGGCCATCCCAGACTCAGCTCGCATTCGAGTGTCGATTGATCTTGCCTGGCCGACTACCGGTGTGTAAGCATCGAGATCCGAGCTCAGTAACATGTCACACTGCAATTTCCTTCTCCGGCTCGCGGCCTGTGGGGAGGGGTCGGGGCGTCAAGTGTTTGCACCGACCGGAAACTGCGGTGGTGCCGTGCCAGACCGAGCGGGGTTGCCGTGGGCTTGGCGCCGCAGCCGGGCCGCATCACGCGGGAGCGGGGAACGACATGCGTCGGCATCCAAGTGATGTGGCGGAGAAGGGTGAAACGTTGCGTCATCGGCGACCCTCCTGAGGGTCCCGGGCGGTCTCAGAATCGGGGGATTGAATGGGAAGCAATCGTGTTGCCGACAAACATTTCGGTCATGCAGGAAGGAGCGAGGGGCCACCGACGCACCAGGGAGCGGGCGCAGTACCGTCTACATTCGAGCTCCTGCTGCCCCGGCCCTGCACGGTGGACTCCGGGGCCTCCAGGCCAACGCGGCATCACCGTCTGCCACAGGAGTTGCTGTCGCAGGTCGAAGCCTTCGCCATCACCCACGGCGCGAGCCGAACGGCCGTGCTGCTGACGCCCTTTCTCACACTGCTGCACCGCTACGCGGGAGACCGGGACATCTGCGTCGCTACCCGGTTGGACGACAGCCACGGGGCGAGCCCCTGGTCGGCGGACGTGCCTGTACAGCTCCCGATGCGCGGCCACCATACGGTCCTCGAGGTACTCCGCGGCGTCGACTCCGCAATGGAATCGACGGTCATCGGCGACCCAGGCGGGTCACCGTTGCTCGCGGAGGCGGCGTGCTCATTTGGTCGAGCCCCTGCCGGCCGGGCCGCCGACGAGAGGAGCGGAGCCGATCCAGGCCATCTGCTCTCCGTCGAGCTGCTGCACCTCGACGCCGCGCCGGGCGTCTCGAGCCACCAGCGAGGCCCATCGAACCTCACGCTCCGCTGGTCCTGTGACCCGGCCGCTGTCGCGGCAGCCGCCCTCAGCCGAATGCCCCACCACTACGAACAGTTGCTCCGCGCGGCCTTGTCCGATCCACGCTGCCGGATCGGAGACCTGCCGATGCTGCCGGCCGACGAGGCACAAAGGTGCCTCACCTGGGGTACCACTGCAGGCACCGAGCCGGATCGCACAGTTGTGGACCTCCTGGAAGAAACCGCCGCACGTGTGCCGAACGCGCAGGCCGTGATCTGCGATGACGTTCAGCTGACCTACACCGAACTTCTCGATCGCGTCGGTCGGCTCGCACGGCAGCTTCGCACCGCCGGGCTCAGCACCGGCATGCGTGTGGGCGTCCTCATGGAGCGCTCGGCCGGGCTCCACATAGCACTCCTTGCCGTCATGAGGGCCGGAGGTGTCTATCTGCCGCTGGATCCGCACCATCCGGCGCCGCGTATCGTCTCCATCCTCAAGGACGCCTCGGTCGAGTTCCTCCTGACGGATGAGCATCTCGGCACACCGTTCAGCGGCCCCGAGATCAGACTCGTCCACGTCGACTCCCACGGTGCAGTCGACCTCCCGGTCGGCGCGATGACGGAACAGGACTTCCGCCCGACGGTGGATGACGTGGCGTACGTCGTCTATACGTCGGGAACGACCGGCCGCCCCAAGGGCGTTGAGGTTCCGCACCGTGCTCTGACCAACGTCTTGATGCACTTCGGCGCGGAATTCGGGCTGGGGACGGGCGACACGGTGGCCGGGGTCACTACAGTGTCCTTTGACATCTCGATTCTCGAACTTCTCCTGCCGCTCGTCCGGGGGGCCCGGCTGGCTCTCCTGCCGCGAAGTGCGGCAGCGGACGGCGCGGAGCTTCGCGAGGCGCTGGCGGAGTACGAGGTGTCATTCATGCAAGCAACGCCCATGACGTGGCGACTTCTGCTCGATGCGGGATGGCAGGGGGACCCACGTCTCACAGCGTTGAGTGGTGGGGAGACGACCCCACCGGATCTTGCTGCAGAGCTCTGCCGGAAGGTGGGCGGCGTCTGGAACGTCTACGGGCCCAGCGAAACCACGATCTGGTCCACCTCGCATCGCATCACTGAAACCAGCACGATCGTGCCCATAGGCCGGCCCATCGCCAACACGACCCTTCGTGTCGTCGACTCCGGAGGCCAACTGGTGCCCATAGGGCTTCCGGGTGAGCTGTACATCGGTGGCACAGGGCTCGCACGAGGGTACCTGGACCGTCCCGACCTCACACGCGAACGGTTCGTGGCATGCCCGCAGGGCCCGGCACACGACACGATGTACCGCACCGGGGACCTGGTGCGCTGGTCCGAACAGGGTGAGCTGGAGTTCCTCGGTCGCATGGACCGCCAGGTGAAGGTCCGTGGTTTCCGGATCGAATTGGAGGAGGTCGAAGGCCGGCTCAACGTCCACCCTCTGGTGCGCCACGGCGTCGTCGACGTGCGCTGCAACAGCGAGGGTGACGCGGAACTCGTCGGCTACGTCGTCCTGGAAGAAGACGCACCGCAAGCCTTGACGGACATCCGGGCGTCGCTGGCTTGTCATTTGCCGGAGTACATGGTCCCCAGGCGGCTCGTGGTCCTGCCTGAGCTGCCCCTCTCGATCAATGGCAAGGTCTTGCGCGACCGGCTGCCCGATCCCCGCAGCGTGCAAGAGACAGACGAACCGACCCGGTACGCCAGCTCGCACGAGCGTGAACTGGCCGCCATCTGGGCCGACGTCTTCGGAGTTCAACAGGTGTTCGCTGCCGAGGACTTCTTTGAGCTGGGCGGCACCTCATTGCACGCGCAGCGCATCGCGACGCGGGTGAATGTCGCTTGGGAGGCGAAGGTCAGGGTGTCCACCGTGCTGAGGTATCCCACCGTCGCCGAGCTGGCGGCATTTCTGGAGGGACAGGGCGTTGTCGCCCTTTGACTCCGCCTCGGTCCCGGTGTTGCGAACCGACCCTCCGTCCGTCTCCCCAAAGGATCGAGCGATGCCCTCAATCGCCGAACAACTCGTCCAGTGGGCCCATGAGTACGTGCCGACCGAGCAGGACTTGGCCTTGTCGAGGCGGGCCCTGCAGGACACGGTGGCGGTGACACTCGCCGCACGGCGGGACCCGATCCGGGGTGCCGTCGGCGGACTGACGGACGCGGGCCGATGGGCGACACTCGCCCACGTGCTGAGCTTCGACGACCTGCACATGCCTTCCACGACTCACATCGGCGCCATCTGCGTGCCGACGGTGCTGGCCGTCGGCGGTGGTGCCCGCGCGTACCTCGGCGCGGCAGGTGTGATGGCGCGGCTCGGTACGGTGCTGGGCTGGTCGCACTACGCCAGTGGCTGGCATGTGACGTGCACCGCCGGTGCTCCTGCGGCTGCGGTCGGTGCTGCCCTGTCTCTGGGTCTGGACCCCCGTCAGACCGCAGCAGCCATCGCCCTGGCGGTCCCCGCGGCCGGCGGTGTGCAACGTGCGTTCGGGACGGCAGGCAAGTCCCTGCAGGTGGGGTTCGCCGCGGAGGCCGGTGTACGGGCTGCCCGTCTGGTCGCGTCAGGGGCGGACGCCGACCCGAGGGCTCTCGACCAGTGGCTCGGCCTGGTAGGCGGAGATCCCGCCCGGCTGGAGCTCTCCGGACCGGCGGTACCCGGCGGGCTGGCGACCAAGGTCTTCCCGTGCTGCTACTCGATGCAGCGGCTGATCAGCGCGGCACGGCGGTTGCCGGCAGAGCTCCCGGTGGATGTGGCGATCGAGAGTGTTCACGTCACCACACCCGAAGCCACGGTCCGGCCGCTCATCTACGACCGACCGCAGACCGGGATGCAAGGGCAGCTGAGCCTAAAGTACGCGATAGCGACGGCCATGCTGGACTGCAGCCCGGACTTCGACAGCTTCACCACCGCTGCGGTGAACAGGCCGGCCGCTCAAGAGCTGATGAGCAGAACGACAGTCGAACTCACCCCAGGCGGGGCGGGGTTGCTCGACGGCGATGCGCACATCTCCGCCCGGTTGAGTGACGGCACGAGCTGGTCGACGCGTCTGGAGCAGCCGCCCGGCTCCCCGGCCAGACCTCTGACCGAGAGTGATTTCCGCGGCAAGTTCCTCAGTTGCGGTCCAGACGTCCCCGGGTTGCTCGCCGACCTCGATTGGCCGACTGCCGCCTCGATCCTGAAGTCGGAACTGCCTGCCGGCTAACCCCTCGGCTCGCTTCCGGTGCCTGGCACAGGAGACCTGTGACCAGGGGAGCCCGAGTCGTTCCCACGACCAGGCGGTCACGCCCCCGGCCGCGCGAATCTGCGCACCGGCTCCGCCGCACCTTGTGTCCCGCGCTGCGGAATTCCGCCGCCGTGCCTCGAATACGCAGCCCTTTGGACTCCGAAGGAGATTTCTGACATGTCCGAGATCAAATCGCCAAGGATTCATCACCTGGGAGTGCAGACCGCAGATCTGGACAACTCGCTCAACTGGTACCTCGAGTTCTTCGATGCCGAGCTGCGGTGGTCCCTGGACCGGTTCTCCAGCCTCACGCTCAGCAGGCTGCCCGGTATCCGCCGGTTGGTGGAGGTCGGCACGGGAGACCTCCGTTTCCACCTCTTCGATCGCGACGGCCACAACGGCGAGCTTCCCGACCCCCACGGTTTCCAGTTCCAGCACGCTTGCCTGCAGGTGGCATCGCCTGATGATCTCGAGGTGATCCGTCGCCGCTGGACGGACCTGTACGAGTCGGGCCGCTTCTCGTTCGCGCGGCCCGACCAGCCGACCGCGATCGTGGTGGACGGGGACGGCGTTCAGAGCCTCTACCTCTTCGACGTGAACGGTCTCGAATTCGAGTTCGCCTACCTGCCGGACGATCACCAGTGAGGCCGGGGAGCACGGGCGGCGTGCGCGCGGTCCCCGAGAGCGGCGCTTGGGATTTCGGTGACTTCCCCTATGGCCTCGAGTTCTTGACGATGCCGCCGGTCGGTCATGCGAAGGCTGTGACGTACCTCGCGGAGAAGCCCTCCGCGCGATGCGACGCGGATCTGACCACGAGTCTGCTCGAGGACCTTCTGGACGATCGCCGGGCGGCCGGTCTCGAGGCACCTCAGGATCAATCCGACGAGCGCCTGTTCTGGTTCCGATGGATCACTGGGCATCAAGTCACCTTCATCATCTGGCATTTGATGGGACGGCTGCTGGAAGAGCAACCGGATGAAGGCATCCCGGATTCCGACGTGCTGGCCATGCTAGAGGCCTACACCGAGGGCTACTCCGCCATGCTGCTCTACAGCGGGTCGTGCCCGCGGAGCGTGTACGAGTCCCTGATACGACCGCGCATGTCCCTTCAGCACCGGGGGTTCAGTGGCACGTGGGCCCCGGACTTCGCCCCGGTTCGCGGCCTGTTCCGTGGCGGCCGCAGCGCACCCTGGATACGGAGTGCGGAAGCTATGGGACTCGGCGCTGCCCTGGCGG
Source organism: Streptomyces sp. NPDC006463 (assembly GCF_042870715.1). NCBI lineage: Bacteria > Bacillati > Actinomycetota > Actinomycetes > Kitasatosporales > Streptomycetaceae > Streptomyces > Streptomyces sp. NPDC006463. Next base: position 6,599 of record NZ_JBIAHP010000058.1, read on the forward strand.
TCAACAAGGCGACCCACGACGGCATTGCCGCCCGGCTGGTGCCGGGTGGGGAGTCACTGCTGCAGCAGGCTATGACTGAAACTGCGGTCTGGCCGCCCTCCGAGCGGACGGCGCTGCTCTATGACAACTTCTTCATGACGCTGAGGGCTCCCGTGGGGCATGACGCCATCACCGAGCAGCTCCTTCACAGACTGAAGGCAGTGACGTGGGACGTGGCAGTGAACGGCTGCCGCCCCCTCCCGGACGACGACGAGGTCACACCGGAGACACTGCGCCGTGCGGACGTCGTGAGCTGCGAACTCAGATTCGGGGACATCGTCCGCCAGGTCGGCAGGGTCTCTGCCGATCGCCTCCGGGAACGGCTATCGCGCTGATGAAGGACATCGCGAGCCGGATGCGGCGCACGCGACCACGGGATCCGATCTTCCGGCAGCGCAACTTCCGTCTGTTCTTCCTCGGCTACGTCACATCGCTCTTGGGGTCGGCGATGGCACCCGTATCCCTGATCTTCGCGATCTTGGCGGCGGGCGGCAGTGGCTCACAGGTCGGCGGCGTGATGGCTGCGCAGATCGTTCCCATGGTGTTGTGTCTCCTCTGGTCCGGGGTCCTCGCCGACCGGTTCGGCAGCCGAAGAGTGATGCTGATGGCGGACGCCCTGCGGTGCGTAACCCAGTTGGCGCTCGCCCTCGTCGTCTGGCACGGACACCCGCCCCTCTGGGCGCTGATCGCGCTGTCGGCCATCAGGGGGGTCGGCGACGGTTTCTTCACGCCTGCGCTGACAGCACTGATCCCGCGGCTCACGACGGACGCCCTGCTGCCCGCGGCCAACGCCTCGATCGGTGTGGCACGCTCGGTCGTGACCATGGCCGGCCCGGCCTGCGCCGGTGCGCTGGTCGTCACAGCCGGTTCGACGGTCGTCTTGTTCATCGACGCCGCCACCTATGGCGTCAGCGTCCTGGCTCTGAGTCTCCTGCGTCTGCAACAGCAGCCGGCGAAGACCGCACAGTCGATGCTCGTCGATCTCAGGGAAGGCTGGTCGCACTTCCGCTCGTGCACGTGGCTCTGGGTGATCACTGTCCAGTTCACCCTGTTCAACCTGGTCGTCGCGTCGCCCTTCTTCGTGCTTGGGCCGGTCGTTGCCGACCGGAGTCTCGGCGGCGCGGCCTCATGGGGGCTGTTCATGGGGCTCTACGGCCTCGGGTCCGTTCTGGGAGGCCTGTCCCTGCTCGGCCGAGTGCCCGGGCGGCCACTGCTGGTCGCCACATTGGTGGGCTTGGGTTGGGCACTACCCAACGCGGCTCTGGGGTCCGGCCTTTCGACTGCCTGGGTGGCGGCCGCGGTGCTGGCCGCCGGGATGGGCTCGGCTATCAGCACGGCACTGTCGACGACCAGCATTCAGCGACATGTGCCTGCGGCCGTGCAGGCTCGCGTCAGTTCCTACGGCGCGTTCGGTGCGTTCGCCTTGGGGCCGCTGGGCCTGGTCGCTGCCGGGCCGCTGGCGGACCGCATCGGGACGGGGCCCGTGCTGCTTGTCAGTGCCGTTGTGCACGTTGCGGTGAGCGTGGGCGTGCTGGCCGTACCTGTGGTCCGGCACCTGTCGGCGGAGCCATCGCCCGCCGTGGAAGTGGCGAAACCTTCGAAGTTCTTTTCAGAAGCTGAAACGAGGTAGGCGGAGTGCGTAGGGAACCTGAGATGGAAGTTGGCTATTTGCCCGGGATGGGTCTGCACGACTATCTCAGCCACACCGCGGAAATCCATCCGCACCTGCGTGCGCTGTTGGAATTTTCGGCGCCACGCGCAGAGGAGGCCCTGGCACGTCTGATGACGGTGGCCAACGAGTTCGACTGCGATGACACCGGCCGCGGCGACTCCTACCGGAGAGCTCAGGAGGACGCTCTCGTCCGGTGGACGGGCGTTCAACAGCTCTTGCGGTGGGCAGTGGCCTCGGACGATCCCGCGTCGGTGACAGTGCTCGATGTCCTGGGCGGTGACGGGACACTTGCGCGAGCAGTTGCCGAAAAGCCGGATGACCCGATGTCCAAGGTGCAGGTCCTGACCGGAGACATCTCCGGGATGATGATCAAGAGGGCGCTCGCACAGAATCTTCCGGCGGTGCGGCAGAACGCAGACTTCTTGTTCCTGCGCAATGAATCCGTCGATGCCGTGGTCCTCGCCTACGGCACGCACCACATTTCTCCGGAGTCCCGCCCCAAGGCCCTGGCGGAAGCAGTTCGAGTGGTGCGTCCCGGCGGGAGGGTCATCGTTCATGACTTCGAAGAGACGAGCCCCATGGCTCGATTCTTCTCGCAGGTGGTGCATCCGAACACCTCGGCAGGCCATGATTATGAGCACTTCTCCCCCGAGGAGCTGACGCGATTGTTCGATTCCGCGGGCCTGACTGCCGAGATCGTCTACATGTACGACCCGTTTGTCGTGGTGGCAGCCTCCGCGGATGAAGCGCGCAGGGGGATGTGTCGGTATGTCGGGGACATGTACGGGGTGCAGGGTGTACTCGGGGGCGACGGGGATCCGGGCAGCTCCTGGGCACTTCTGGAGTCATGTTTCGACCATTCTCGATATGTGCATCAACTCCCGTCGGCCCTCGAGATCGTAGAGCGGCCGATGGTCTACGAGGCGCAGGGGAATTTCGTGGCGGAAGTGCCGCGAGTATCGATCGTCGGGCTCGGGCAAAAAGACTGCTAGTTTGAGGAGGGGTGCGTGTCCGATATTCCGGTTCCGCGTGCTGGCGAGGATGATCGCTATCACATATCCTGGGAACAAAGCACGCTGCGGAGGAAGTTCGCGGCGGAAGCATTCGGCGAAGAATATCCGGCCGAGGTCGACCCTTCGAGCAACTGCACGTGGTCGGTTCTGGCCGCGATGGTGCGCGGGCTTCGGATGCGTACGGGCGAGGTACTGGTCGATCTCGGTTGCGGACGCGGGGGCCCCGGGCTCTGGCTCGCTCGCGCGGTTTCCGCGCGCCTGATCGGAGTCGACCACTCGCCCGTAGGGCTGGAGTTGGCAGCGGCCCGGGCCTCCCATTTCCTGCTGCCGGACCGAGTGCGTTTCCAACTGGGCACGTTCGACGCCACGGGCCTGCCCGATGCCTGCGCTGATGGCCTGATCAGTATGGACGCTCTTCCCATCGCTCCGGATCGCGATGCCGCCCTGCGAGAGGTGCGCAGGATCCTGCGCCCAGGGGCCCGGGCGGTCTTCACCGGCAGTGATCGCCTCCCTGGCCACCCGACCTACACCTCGGACGTGCCCACCTGGCGCGATCGCATCGCCAGGGCGGAACTCGAACTGGAAATCGACGAAGACCGTGCCGAGGCGCGCCGCCAATGGCAGCGCTGGTACGCGCTGTGGGAACAGCACGAGGCGCAGCTGCGGGCGGAGATCGGAGACGAGGCGGCGGAGGCGATGCTCGATGAAGCCCGATTCGTGGGGCCACTGCTGCCGTACATGCGACTTGGGCTCTTCACCGTGCGAGCCCCGCTGTGCTGAAGCGCCGGCCCACCGGCACCGGCCAATCGGCCACACGGGGAAAGGACATCTGGAATGCGCATGACCACCGCGGGCGAGTCGGTCGATCTCTCGGCCATCGACTTCTTCGAACCGAGCCTGTACGCCACCGGACACCCGCATGCCGCCTGGCGCACGCTGAGGGCCGATCACCCCGTCTACTGGCAGAGGCGGCCTGACGGAACCGGATTCTGGGTGCTCACCCGATACCGGGACGTGTGCCGGGTGCTGCGGAACTTCCGTGACTTCTCTTCGGAAAGCGGGAACCTTCTCACCACTCTGGGGAAGAAGGATCTTGGAAGTGGAAAGATGCTGGCGGTCACCGACCCGCCCCATCACACCGCGATCAAGCGGCAGATCAACACCTGCTTCGCCAGGTCTGCCGTCGAGGCGCTGGAACCGCAGATCCGGGTGCTGGCACGCCGCGTGTTCGCACCCGGCTGCGACGGCGACGTCTTCGACCTCGCGGCGCAGACGGCTTTCTACCCGATCGCCATCACGGCACTGCTCATGGGGATCGATCCGTCGGACTGGGGGCGGCTCAAGAGGTTCGCGTACGTGGCGATCGCGGACCAGGACCCCGAGGTCGCGAGCGGAGGCCAAGACCGTGCCCTGGAGTGGTCGCATTCGGAGATATTCGCGTACTTCGGCGGACAGTTCACCAAGGACCTCACGCAGCGACGGGACCTCATGGGAGCCATCGCCAACGCCAGGATCGGCGACCGTCCGCTGTCTCGTGAGGAGAAGCTGTTCAACGCGTACAGCGTGCTCCTCGGCGCGACAGTCACGAGTTCACATGCAGCGAACGCATCGTTCCTCGCCCTGGCTGACAACCGCAAGGCCGAGACCCTGTGGCGGCGGGAACGCTGCACCGACACATTTGTCGAAGAAGTCTTCCGCTGGTCGTCGCCGGCCAACCACTTCATGCGACATGCCACCAAAGACATCAAGATTCACGACACTCTGATCCGTGCGGGTGATCCGGTGACGGTGTGGCTGGGTTCGGCCAATCGCGACGAGGCGGTATTCGAGGATCCCTACGCCTTCGACGTCCGGCGAGACCCACGGCTGCACATCGCCTTCGGTGTCGGCGCGCACCGGTGCATCGGGGCTCCGCTGGCGCGTCTCGCCATGCGCATCTTCGCCGAGGAAACCCTGCGGATCGTGGAGTCATTCGAGATAGCAGGACCCGTCGACCATCTGGCGTCGCATTTCATCTCCGGAATCAAGCACCTTCCTGTGAAGATCGTTCCGACCCGTGATGCTCGCCGGGAGCTGGCGAGTCTGGATCCGCTCGACAACGTCTGAAGCAGCCGGAGTGCTCGGACCTTCACCCACGCGCTGCGGCAAGGAGATTTGAGAAATGATCAATCCATTCGATGTCGAATCGCAGAAATATTCTGCTCTGGTGAACGACGAGGGGCGGTACTCGCTCTGGCCGGCGCACATGAACGTGCCGGCCGGGTGGCGCGTCGCCCATGCCGCAGACACCCGAGAAGCCTGTCTCGAGTACATCGAGTGGCGCTGGGTCGAAATGCAGCCGGTCAGTCGGTAACTGGTGTAGTGCCGGAGCGGCACCCAGGTCGCGCAAGTCGTTTTTAGTGATGTGAGGATTTCATCGTGAGCGAGCTCGATCCCGATTTCGTCATCTCTTCTGCGCGGCCCGCAGGTGACTCGCGGCCTTCTTCGAGTCCCGCGGAGGAAACTCTGATCCGCATCTGGTCGGAAGTTTTGGGGAACGACCGGGTCGGGCCGCGGGACGACTTCTTCGGCATGGGGGGAAATCCTGAACTCGCCGAACGGGCCGCGGAGATGATCCGGGCCGAATTCGGAGTGGACGTCACTGGCGCAGTCGTCGTCGGGTCCCTGACGGTCGCAGCCCTGGCCGAACGTCTCGCCGAACTGGTCCTGGCCGACGCGATGGCGAACTTCGTGGCCCCGGACGACGCCGGCGGGGCCCCGACCGCAGATCGCATTCCGCGGACCCCAAGCCGGACCGAACCGAAGGGCGCCCGCACGGTACCCGTGATCGCGCGGACGGCGTCGTCTGGACGAGCGCCGTTGTCATTCGCCCAGCAGCGGTTGTGGTTCCTCGACCAGCTCACGCCGGGCGGCACCGAGTACTCGGTGCCCTTCGGCTTCCGCGTGGGTGGGAGGCTCGACGTCGACGCGCTGGGCACCGCGTTCTCAGGACTCGTGAGGAGGCACGAGGTGCTGCGCACCCGGTTCGACGTCGATGCGGGCGAGGAACCGATGCAGATCGTGCAGGAGGGGACTCCGGTCATCCCCCGGGTCGTCGACCTGAGCACAGCCGGCAGTACGGAGGCGGCCGAGGCGGCAGCAAAGGAGCTGCTGGCCGATGAGGCAAGCCGCCCCTTCGACCTGACGAATGGCCGACTGCTGCGCGTGCTGGTGGTGCGGCTGGCTGATGACGACCATGTGGTGGCGGTCTGCCTGCACCACATCGTGGCTGACTTCTGGTCGGCGGGGATTTTGGGTGGTGAGCTTTCGGCGTTGTATGCGGCGGCGGTGGAGGGTCGTGAGGCGGGTCTTCCGGAGTTGCCGGTGCAGTATGCCGATTTTGCGGTGTGGCAGCGGGAGTGGTTGCGGGGCGGGGTGTTGGAGGGGCTGT
>NZ_JBIAHP010000059.1:0-11769 GCF_042870715.1 Streptomyces sp. NPDC006463
CCCGCCCCACCCCCCCCCGCGGGTCAGGGTCACCACCCATCCCGCGGCGGCGCCCACCCCCACCCCCCCCCCGGCGCCCCCCCCCCCCAAAAAACCCCCCCCCCCCCCCGGCCCCCCCCGGGGGGGGCCCGGGGCCCCCACGACACGGTGTGCCATGAGGACAGGCGAGTGACAACGCGATCGCCCCTGGCGACGCGGTGACGCCCGCCCGCGAGAAGTCCCGGGAGAAAGAATGGATGCGCTCGTGTACGGAGCACTCGACATCGGTGGTACCAAGATCGCCGGAGGTCTCGTCGACGCCGACGGCCACCTGGTGGCCCGGTCGCAGTGCGCCACCCCGGCCCGCGGCACGGCCGAGGAGATGATGGCCGCGGTCGCGGCGGTCCTGGACGACATAGCCCTCCACCCGGAATGGAAATCGCTCTCCCACCTGGGCATCGGCAGCGCAGGCCCGGTCGACACCGTGGCCGGGACGGTCAGCCCGGTCAACATCCCGGCCTGGCGCGCCTTTCCCCTGGCCGACCGGATACGGGCGCTTCCCAACGTCCCGCGCGGCGTCGAGCCCGTTGTGGTGGGGGACGCGGTCGCGATGACCGCCGCCGAGCACTGGAAGGGCGCCGCCAGGGGAGTGGACAACGTCCTGGGCATGGTGGTCTCCACCGGCATCGGCGGCGGATTGATCCTGGGCGGGGCGCTGTATGCCGGCCCGTCGGGCAACGCCGGGCACATCGGTCATCTCACCGTCGACCACGCAGGGGGGCCCGAGTGCCCGTGCGGAGCGCGCGGCTGTGTCGAGCGGCTCGCCAGCGGCACGGCCATCGCCGCCCACGCCGTGGAATCCGGCTGGGTGCCGCCCGCCGGTGTCCAACCGACGGCCGCAGCGGTCGCGGACGCCGCCCGCGCCGGTGACCCGCGAGCCGCTGCGGCATATGACCGTGCCGGACGGGCCCTCGCCGCCGCGATCGCCGCCACGGCGGTACTCGTCGAACTCGACCTGGTCGTCATCGGCGGGGGTGTCGCCCAGGCCGGCGCGACCCTACTCGCGCCCCTCCGCCGCCACCTCGCCGATTACGCCGTCCTCGACTTCACCCGCGACCTGCCCGTCGTGCCCGCCGAGCTCGCGACGGACGCCGGACTCATCGGAGCGGCCGCCGTAGCCGGGCTGTCGCACTCGGGCCGCGGAACCCATCAGCTGCCCACCGCCCACCCGTAACCGACCGGAGCCGAGCGACCGTGGACCTGCTCACCACCACCATCCGACCCTATGCCTGGGGCTCCACCACCGCCCTCGCCGAGTTGATGGGCATACCGCCCGCCGGCGAACCCCAGGCCGAACTGTGGCTGGGCGCCCACCCCGCCGCCCCGTCCCGCGTCGACCGGGGACACGGGCCCGTTGCACTGGACAAGCTGCTCGCCGCCAGCCCGACGGCCGAACTGGGACCCGACCTCGCGCGCCGGTTCGGCCCGCGACTGCCGTTCCTCCTGAAGGTGCTGGCCGTCGACACCCCCCTGTCGGTCCAAGTCCATCCCGACCTCGCCCAGGCCGCCGTCGGCTTCGCGCGGGAGAACGCCCTGGGGATCCCGCTCGACGCTCCGCACCGCACGTACCGCGACGACCAGCACAAGCCCGAGATGATCGTCGCCCTGACCCGGTTCCAGGCCCTGTGCGGCTTCCGCTCTCCCGGACGGTGCGCCGACCTCCTGGAACTCCTCGGCGTCCCCGACCTCGGGCCGTATGCCGCGGCGCTTCGTGCCCGCCCGGGCGACGCCGCCCTCCGAGAGGTCTTCTCCGCGTTCCTGACGGCACCGACCGGTCTCCTCACCGCCGTCACCGAGGCCGTCCGGCGCGCCTGCGCGGTTGCCGGCCCGTACGGGACGGACCTCGCCGCGTATGCAGCCATCACCTACGCCCATCCCGACGACCCCGGCCTGCTGCCCGCCCTGATGCTGAATCATGTGGAGCTGGAACCCGGGCAGGCGCTGTTCCTCGGCGCGGGCATCGCGCATGCCTATCTGTCCGGCCTCGGCGTGGAAATCATGGCGAGTTCCGACAACGTCCTGCGCTGCGGCCTGACGTCGAAGCACGTGGATGCGGCCGAGCTGCTGGAGATCGTCCGTTTCACCGCACTCCCGGTCCGAGCCATCGCCGCGCGGTGGGATGCGGCGACGGGGGAGCACGTCTACCCGGCCCCTGTCGACGACTTCAGACTCTCGCGGTTCGACCTCGTACGAACCGACGCGCCGCGCACGCTCACGGCCGATGCACCCCAGATCGTGCTGTGCGTCCGCGGTGAAGCCACCATCGCCTCGGGGGAACGCTCGGTGGGGCTCGGTCCGGGCCGCGCCGTCTACGCTCCCGCCGGCGACACGCTCCGGCTCAGCGGAGAGGGAACGGTGTTCCGCGCCACCTCGCCCGTACGGACACGGCTCCGTCAAGGAGGCCCCACCCCGTGAATCCGTACCGGATCCAGAGCGTTCAGGAGAAGGGCTGCTCGTCCGGTCGGCAGGTCGTCCCCGGGGGTGGCAGTGTGCCGTCGACGAAGTAGCGGCTCTCGTACGTCTTCACGCAGCTGCTGGCGTTGTTGAACAGGGCGGTGTGGCCGTACCCGTCGTGGGTGAGCAGTCGGGCGTCGGCCAGTTCCCTCGCCATGGCCTCGGAGCCCGCGTACGACGTGGAGGGGTCGTACTTGGTGCCGACCACGAGGACGGGGTGTGCGGTGGGCTTGTTCCACGGTCCGGCGTACCGGTCGGCGGCCTGGGCCGGCCAGGTGGCGCACGGCTCTGCGGACCAGGTCCAGTAGCGGCCGGCGTCGCCCGCCCGCTCGGCGCTGTCCTCCGCCAGACGGTGGTAGGCGGCCGGATCGCGGGGGTTGGGGCTGTCGCCGCACCACACGGCCGATGCCTGTTCCTCGCCGAGGTACGGGTCGGGGTGCGCGACCGGGGGCGGGGGCGGGAACGCGGGCGCCTTCGGGACCCGGCCTTGCCACAGGTCCTGGAGGCGGCGGGCGAGGTCCGCCCAGCCCGGGTCGACGATGTAGAGGCCGCTCACCGTGTCGGCGACCGTCCTGGCGTACGTCCACGTGTCCACCGGGCGTTGCCTGAGGCGCTGCATCAGCTGGTCGAACTTCGCGCGGGTCGCCTTCGGGCTGCCGGCCGAGAAGGCGCAGCGGTCCGTGGGGGCGGATCCGCACAGGGCGAGGAACCGGTCCAGGGTGGCCGCGGCGGTTCGGTCGGAACCCATGCGCAGGAGTGTGGTGGTCCGGGCGTCAGGCCGGGCGCCGTTCGTCCAGGCGGAGGGCGCGATGTTGCTGTCCAGGACCATGGCGCGGACCTTGTCGGGGAACAGGTTCGCGTAGGTGGCGCCGAGGATCGTGCCGTAGGAGACGCCGAAGTAGTTGAGCTGCGGTTCACCCACGGCCTGCCGGAGCAGTTCGAGGTCTCGGGCGGTGTCGGCGGTCGACACGTGGCGCAGGAGTTCGGCATCGCGCTTCTCGCAGTGCCGGCCGAGGTCCTCGTAGGCGTCGATCCAGGTGGTGCGCTCCTTCTCTCCCACGGGGAACCCGACCGGCTTGGACCGTCCCCACGCCTCGGCGGCGTCGGTGCTCTCGAAGCAGTTCACCGCCGTGCTGTTGCCGATGCCGCGCGGATCCCAGCTGACGATGTCGAACCGTTCCCGCAGCTCCTTCGGGAAGGAGTCGTAGTTCTGCGGGACCTGCACCGTCCCGGGGCCGCCGGGCCCGCCGGGGTTCACGAAGAGGGTTCCCAGGCGCTGCGCGCCGTCGGTCGCCTTCCTGCGGACCACGGCCAGGTCGATGGTCCGGCCTGCGGGGTCGGCGTGGTCGAGGGGGACGCGGGCGGTGGCGCAGTCGTACGGGCTGCCGGGCGTGCACGGGGTCCAGTCCAGTCGGGGGATGCCCGCCGAGGGCGACGGCGCGTCCTGGGCGGCGGCGGGTCCAGGGCAGCTGAGTACGGTCGAGCAGACCGCCGCGGCGACGAGCGCCGCCACGCGGTGTCGGCGGCCGCCTGCCGGTCCGGGTAGGGGCATGGTCCGCCCTCCTCCGTCGGGTCGGGGGCTACCACGGCCGCGGCGCCGCGGTCGTGGTACGACGAGCGCCCCTGGAACCACGAAACCGCGGTTCACCGGCCCGCGCGAGCCGAGGCGCGGACCGAGGGCGGGGGCCGGGGCGCAGGCCGAGGGCGGGGGCCGAGGGCGGGGGCGCCCCGGTCGGCGCCGCTGATGAGCGCCCCCGGATTCTGCCGCCGGTGTTCACCGGGTCGTGTTGAAGGCGCCCGCTCGCCCCGCGGCCGCGGCTCCCGCCGCGGCCCGGCGGGGGAGGTCCGGGTCCGGGGCGGCCCGCAGGAGCAGCAGTTCGTGGTAGAGCGGAGCGGTCGCCGCGACCAGCAGTGTGCGGGCGTCGACCGGGCCGGGCAGTTCGCCCCGCGCGGTGGCGCGGGTGACGACCACCGCGCAGCGTGCGTAGCGGTCCTCCCAGAAGCGGGCCAGGGCGCCGGCCGCCTCGGCCGAGCGGAAGCCCGCGGCGATCAGTGCCGTGGTCAGGCTGGGCCCGCTGCCCGCCAGGGCTTCGTAGACCTCCTGGTTGAGCGAGGTGAGGTCCTCCTCCAGCGATCCGGTGTCGGGTGGGCTCCACGTGTCGTCGGACGCGGCGTCGAGCACGTCCGCCAGCAGGCCGCCGACGTCGCGCCAGCGCCGGTAGACCGTGGTGCGGTGCACGCCCGCGCGTTCGGCGACCGTGTCGACGGTCAGCGCGTCGTACCCGCCCTCCATCAGGAGGTCGCCCACCGCCGCCAGGACCTGGGCGCGGACCCGGGCGCTGCGGCCGCCCGTCCGACGCCGGGGCGTGGCCTGATCCGAGTCGTCTGCATGGCCGGATTCATCGCTTGTGTGTGCAGTGGCATCCATGGAACGATCTTAACGCAACATTGGTCGCCATAAGGAGTCCTTCGATGGTTCTCACCCGCTTTTCCACCACCTCCACCTCCACCACCACCACCCCCTTCCCGCTCGCATCCGACCCCCTGGAGCCGCTCCATGACCGCACAGCTGACCGCGCTTGACCTCTGCAAGTCCTACGACGGCCGCCCCGTTCTCGACTCCGTCGACTGCTCCGTCCCCGACGGCACCCGCCTCGGCATCGTCGGCGAGAACGGATCGGGCAAGTCCACCCTGCTCCGGCTGCTCGCCGGGACCGAGCGTCCCGACCGCGGCACGGTCACCGTCCGCGCGGACGGCGGCATCGGGTACCTCGCCCAGGAAGAGGCCCTGCCCGCCCGCCTGACCGTCCAGCAGGTCGTCGACCGCTCCCTCGCCGCTCTCCGCGCCATGGAAGGCCGGATGCGCCAACTGGAGGCCCGCATGGCGGACGGCGACACCACGGCCGACGTCCTCGCCTCCTACGCCGACCTGCTCACGGCCTTCGAACTGCGAGGCGGATACGATGCCGACGCCCGGGTCGAGCGCGCCCTGCACGGCCTGGGACTGCTCGGACTGCCCCGCGACCGCACCGTCGGCAACCTCTCCGGCGGCGAACAGGTCCGGCTCCGGCTGGCCGCGCTCCTGGCCTCAGCGCCCGAGGTGCTGCTCCTCGACGAGCCCACGAACCATCTCGACCACGCGGCCCTGAGCTGGCTGGAGGACCATCTCCGCGCCCGCCGCGGCATCACCGTCGCCGTCTCCCACGACCGGCAGTTCCTCGAACGCGTAGCCACCTCCCTGCTGGAGGTCGACGGCGACCTTCACCGCGCGGTCCGCTACGGCAACGGCTACGCCGGCTACCTCGCGGGGCGTGCCGCCGAACGACAGCGCCGCGCTCAGGCCCACGCCGCGTGGTGCGCGGAGGTGGACAGACTGCGGGAGTCGGCCGCCGGCACTGCCCGCCGGGTGGCTCCCGGCCGGGCGATGAAGGACGGCAACAAGATGGCCTACGACCGTGCGGCCGGCCGGGTGCAGCAGTCCCTGGCGAGCCGGGTGCGCAACGCCGAGGAACGGCTGGGCCGAGTGTTGGCCCAGCCGGTGCCCGCGCCGGCCGAGCCGCTGCGGTTCACCGCCGTGCCGCGTACCACCGGCGCCGACGGCCCGCGCGGTGTGGTCCTCGCGGCGGATGGCCTGGCGGTGGCGGGGCGGCTCGCGCCGCTGGACCTGGCCGTGCCGGCGTGCGGCCGGCTCCTGGTCACCGGACCGAACGGAGCCGGCAAGAGCACCCTGCTAGGCGTCCTCGCCGGCACCGTCGCCCCCGATCGGGGCCACGTCGTACGGCGCGCCCGAACCGGACTGCTGTCCCAGCACACCAATACGGAACAGCCCCGCCGATCGCTCCTTGAGGCCTTTGCCGCAGGCCGCCCCGGAACCCCCGAAGAACACACCGAGCAGTTGCTGTCGCTCGGCCTGTTCGTCCCCGAACGGCTCACCGCTGCGGTCGGCACCCTGTCGGCCGGCCAGCGGCAGCGGCTGGCACTGGCCCGGCTGGTCACCGAACCGGCCGACGTACTACTGCTGGACGAGCCGACCAACCACCTCTCTCCCGCACTGGCCGAGGAACTGGAGGAGGCGCTCGCCTCGTTCCCGGGTGCCGTGGTCGTGGTCAGTCACGACCGCCGGCTGTGCGCCCGCTGGCAGGGTGACCGCCTGGTCCTGCGCGCCCCCGAACCGGCCGCCGCAACAGCGGCGTAAGTCATCCCCCTCCCTCCGGAAAGGCCCCACTTGACTACCGACACCCCCGCACGCCTGATCCACACCTACACCCTCCCCACCACAGCTGCCGGCCCCTACGCCCTGACCGCCGGCCCCGACGGCAACATCTGGTGCACCCTGGTGCACGCCGGACGCATCGCCCGCCTCACCCCACACGGGCAGATCGACGAGTTCCCGCTCGACTCGTCCGACTGCGGCCCCACCCTCATCACCACCGGCCCCGACGGAGCCCTGTGGTTCACCCGGAACCGGGACCACCGCATCGGCCGCATCACCACCGACGGCCAAGCCCGCTCCTACGCCCTGCCTGGCTCCGACCCCGGACCGTTCGGCATCACCCCCGGGCCGGACGGCGCCCTCTGGTTCACCACGCTGCACACCGCGACAGTCGGCCGCATCACTCGTGATGGGAAGATCACCGAATACCCGCTGCCCAGCAGCGACTCCTACCCGTCCTTTGTCACCACCGCCACCGACGGCGCGTTGTGGTGCACGCTCAACCAGGCAGACGCCCTCGCGCGGATCACCGTGACCGGCGAGGTCAGCCTCTACCCGCTGCCCACGGTCGGCGCCGCGCCGGTCGGACTGGCGGCGGCGCCGGACGGAGCACTGTGGTTCGCGGAGATCGGGAGCGGCCGCATCGGCCGACTGGACCCGCGCGGCGTCGAGTTCGCCGAATATCCACTGCCGGACGCACAGTGCCGGCCGCACGCGGTGGCGGTGGCACCGGACGGCTCCTGCTGGTTCACCGAATGGGCCACCGGCCGCATCGGCCGCGTCACCACGGACGGCCGGATCACCGAAATCCCCCTGCCGGACCCCGCCTGCGAACCGCACGGCCTCGCCTTCGGACCCGACGGCACGCTCTACGTCGCCCAGGAGAGCGGCGACATCACCCGCTGGGACGTCACCGCGGCCACGAACTGCTGAGCGGCGGACCGCGCCAGCGCCCTTTCAGGGGGCACGCGCAAGACTTCTGCCCGCGGCCGATGGCCGACGGCCGATCGGTCTCACGGATGGCTGCCTGCAAGGTCATGCCGATCGTTGCCCGACGGGCTCCCGTGCAGCACCCGGTGCACTTGGGGGAGCGGGAGAAACCGATAGCGGCCGCCCTGCCCCTGTCAGGGACCGAGTTCGGCTTGGCGAAGGCTGCGGAACACCGCGGGGGTCGCCCAGCCGCGCAGGGCAGCGTGAATCGCCGATCGGAAGGCGGCCTCGGCCGTGAGGGTGTCGAGGGCTTCAGACAGTTCGAGCGTCACAAGTCCGTGCAGGGTGACCCACAGTGAGAGGGCGATCGACGTCGCTTCGCCGGCGAGGACGGAACCTGTCACAGCCCGGTCGATCGCCGCGATGAGTGGCCGGATGGGGTCACGGGTGCCGACTGCGCCCGATGGATCGAAGGATTGTGTCCTTCCGAACAGCACCGTGTACAGGTGGCTGTGTCCGCATCCCCATAGCCGGTATGCGATGGCCAGGGCGTAGAGGTCGGCGAGGGGATCCTCAGAGGTCGGCACCGCCGACAAGTCCTGGAACAGGCCGGCGACAGCCCTGTCGCGTACCGCCCCGATCAGTCCGTCCTTGCCGCCGAACAGGGAGTACACCGCCGTCGTCGACGCGCCGGCGGCAGCCGCGACGGCGCGGACCGTCACCGACTCCCGCGAACCCGTGGCCAACATCTCGGTCGCACACGCCACGAGGCGCTCCTTGACCGCCTCGTCGTTCGTCCTCGGTCTACCCATGACGAGAAGCCTACCTCTTCTGATAACGTCGTTTTGAAACAGCGTTCTGAAACTTGGAGGCCCGTCATGGGCGCATTCGCCATACGCCTTGTCCGCTTCACCGGACGCTTACTGCTGGCGCTGACTGCCGTCGCGGCGCTGGTTGTTGTCTTTCTCGTGTTGATCGTCCTCACGGACGGGGCCGGCTCGGGACTCGCCGCTTGGCTGACGGCCCTCGGCGTTGCTTCTGTCGCCGCACTGTGGCTGAGCCGGCGCCGGAGCCGTACCCGGGCGGCGCGACTCGTGCCGTTCGTGCCGGTGGTTCTCGCGGCGGCGTTGACGGCGACGGTCTGCGTTCCGGCCGTTCCCACGACCCGTCAGCACCCGCCCGCCCTGCCCTTCGTGGCCACCGAGCGCTGGAACCTGAACACCGGCAGCAGGGTCGCCGTGTACCACTACCCGCCCGCAGACCCCAGCACCCGACACCCGATCCCGCTCGTTTACCTCAACGGGGGACCAGTCCGCGGCATATCGGTACTCGACCACCGGTTCCTGCAACTCCTGGCAGGCCAGGGCTACGACGTCTACACCTACGAACAGGCCGGCGGCGGACGCAGCGACCTGCTCCCCATGGACCAGTACACGATCTCCAGATCGGTCCGTGATCTCAACGCCTTCATTTACCGTCTGGGCAAAGGCAAGGCTGACGTCCTCGGCTTCTCGTCAGGCGCCGTTGTGCTCACCCGAGCCCTGGCCGACCCCGCCGTCGCCGTACAGCTGCACCGGGTGATCATCGCCGAGCCCGGCCCGATGGACGCCCCGACATCGAGAATCACCGGGCACAAGGGGCTCCCGTCCGCACGCGATCTCGCACCGGGCATGACCGGGCCGCGATCAACGCGCAACCCCCGGTACGCCGTGGCGTTCGGCCTCATGCGACTCGGATTCCTCAGCCCTGGCACCGGACTGATCGGACAGGCCGAAGGAGACAACGCATTCACCGCCGCCGACCTCGGCAGCGACACTGCATCTGCCTACTGCGCGCGCGACGCGCATCGCATCCCGTCCGAAGACACCCCGCAGAACTTCTCCTTCAGCCCCGCCGCCAGCCTCCGCGTCCAGCAGACGGTGAGGGACTCCTCCTCCATTGCCCCGCAGCTGAGGCGCTCGGAGACGCCCGCCATGCTGATGATCGCCGAGTGTTCTTCCCAGGTTCGCCAATGGGCGACCACCATCCTCGCCAACGACCCCGCCATTCAGCGCACGCAGTACATGCCCGGAGTCGGGCACCACATGTGGAACGGCCTGGACGGCAACAACGACCGAGCCGCCGTCGTCGTCACCGCGTTCCTCCAAGGTGAACCGGCACCTCTGCCGAACTCGCCTACTCGCGAGGGGATCCCCACCTTCCTGCGTGATCGCAAGTGACACCCGTGCCGTCGTCATGTCTGCCGAAGACTTAGCGGGTGGCGGGCCGGTGGTTCTTCGAGCCGAGGGGCCTGGGCAAGTAAGGGCGGTGGTTCCGAAACCCCCGCCGCGCCCGGGCGGGGATGAGCCGACCAGGCTCGGCGGGCTTCTCCCAGGGGCGGCGGAGATCCTCAGCCAGCGGACGCGCGCGGTGGCACGGTCCGTGGTCGAGTGCTTGCCGCCTTGCCGCCGAAGATTTTCAGAGGGCCGATGTCGAACGGGCCCCGAGAGAGGAATCGCGCCTGCCCTCGTCGTGGTGTTCCAGTTGGCGACCCATGTCGAGCAGGTGATGGCGCAGCTCGTGCAGGGTGTGCACGGCGACCCAGCGCAGTGAGCGTTCCTCGCGTTCAGGATAGCTGTATACCAGTGTGCGCTCCCAGTCGGAGGGAGACAGCCGGTCGAGTACTTCGGTGAACAGTAGTGCCGCGTCCTGGAGTTGGCGCGCGACATCGGCAGGCTGTTGCTGGGCATATCCGTCGTGCTCGACCCGCTCGTCGCGCCCCATGGATTCGGCAACCGGCGTATCACGACGTCGTGCGGCCAGCACCCGCTCCCGCTGGACGAGCAGCACATCGCGCATGTGGCAGGCGTACTCGAGAGGTGACCACACCTGCGGCGCAGAGCGTCGCCGCAGCACCGACGGTTCGGCCCCCAGCAGGTCCGCGTATTCGCGCGCGTGGCCCTTGGCGAGCACCGAGACCCTGGGAGCAAGGGCGAGGTCGTACTCGAAATCGCATTCCGTACAAGCCGTCATGCATTCACGTTAACAACCGTCCCCTTCGGGCAAGGCCTGCACCCGTCCGGATGGGTGGTGTTGGGGCGGGGTGCCACGGCCGGTCGGAGGTGCTCCTCGAGCCTCGCTCCGCGATGGTCTCCGGCCACCCCGAACGGGCCGAGCCGCTCCAGAGTCTGGCCTGCTATCAGGAGCTTCCACCTCCCGGTTGCGTCCGCAACCGACTGAGGAGGAGCGGGGCTGGGGACCCGTCGCCACGCGATACGACGAACTTGCTGTCCGCTACGTAGCGACATTGCCGGTCGCCGCCAACAACGAATGGTTGTGACCGGCACGCGACCACGTCTCAAGCCCACACCGCCCTGACCACGGCGTGGCCTGCTGCAGCCGCCCGCCCGTAGAACCCTTGGAGGCGCCTGTGACGGTCGAGGAACTCCTGCCTGACCTGCGACTCGTCCCAGCCGGACCAGACGAGCTTGGCGCTGGCGACGTTCCACAGCTCGTCGAAAGGGACGCTCGCGAGGAAGCCTGCGGCCTGTGACACCCCAGGCGGTTCCAGAAGTCCCAGGGGCGGGTTGGAAGGATCGGCATCGGCGCTGTGTGCCACGGGGCGCCCGCCGTAAATCGGCAACGTCGAGAGCTTGCCGGCATCCGCATCAAGGGCATCGGCAGCTGCGTAGAGGTCATTGACGTCATCCCAGACCTTGTCGATCGAGACGGCGATGCCCGCTGCGTACTCGGCGGGTTGGTTCTCCCAAGCCTCCCACATGAACGCCGCAAGCCAGGTGTGGTCGTCCCGGATCTCCGATTCCGCGACGGCGCGCATGTGCATGTGGATGCTCACAGCGACGAGTCCTCGAGTTCAGCGGCCCGCCCGTCGGGCCGAACGGACAGAACTTACTCGACGGCACTGACGGCGAGATGCCCGTCTCTTAACGCCGAGATGCCCGGCGCTGCCAGGACGCCCTCAGACCCTCCCGCTACCGTCGCGGCCATCATCGCGACGGTGACAGACAGGGCAGATATGCACATGCTCCGTCTCTGCGTGGCTAAGGGCTGTCCCGTAATCCCCGGTGGGTCAGCGCACGGCGTCGGATGCGGTGCATCGCAAGGCGGAGGGGCGCCCCCATACTGGGCGTATT
>NZ_JBIAHP010000060.1:0-10521 GCF_042870715.1 Streptomyces sp. NPDC006463
ACACCTCTCTCAACGGCACGGGGGCTTTGTGCGTTGCGGCCCTCACCTCGACCTGACCGGCGTCACCCGATCAGTGGCCACGCTGAAAACGCTCACTGTCTCGGGCGTGTTTGATCTCCCATGCGTCCAGGTCGTCGATGAGCCGTTCCAGGCGTGGATCGTGCGGATCCCAGTCGACTGATCGATCGCAGGCGAGATACAGGCGCGTCGTCTCGGGGTCGTCGAAGCCGGCGTTCTTGTCCCGTATCCGCTGCGGCATGACGTGCGGGTCCAGTGCCTGCATGAGGATCCACGAGTCGCGCTCGACTCGTACCCTCCGTTCGCTGACCCCGAGACTGCGCATCCGGTTCAGGATGGCGACCACCTCGGGGGGCAGGACCAGCCTTTCGCCGCTGTCCAGTTCGGCGATCCGGCGGCGGTATTCGGTGAGCTGGTCGATCTTGCGCTGCAGTTCCGCGTCTATGTCGGTGACGGCCGCGGCAGCGGAAGGGGATCGCTGTGGCCCGTGCCGCCGCGGTCGTACACGACGGCGGTGGTGAACTGCGAAACCCCCTGCTGGACAACCAAGTAGTCCAGGCCGACCGCGCTGGCGCCCGGCAGGAACACCACGGCCGGTCCGCCACTGCCCGACCGGTGCACGAAAATGCGGCGGCCTTCGATCTCCTGGAACCCGCCGATCGGCGGGGCGAGCCGAGCCGGGGACGTGCTGTTGTTCGTCATGCGACCAGGCTCCAACCCTGACGCAGGGGCAGGGTCAACCCCTTCCATGGCCGCACCCGAGACATGCGCGCTTTTTCAACGCGCTGGCGTGCGGCTGATCGGAAGTTCATCGCGGCGCACGCGCACACGTTCATGCCGCTGCCCGCGTGACATTGCGCGCCGCCCGGCTCATCCTCGTAAGTAGGCGGAGCCGCTGCGGTTCCAACGTCCCCGCCGCCCATGAGCGAGAGTGATGCCGGTCCCGCCCCGGGCCGCACCGGGCCTCCAGCCAGCCGAATACCGCAGCCGCCGCAGCGCATGAGCCCTCCTCCATCACAAACTGGACAGGAGCCGACCGCTCGACCCTTGGTCTCTGATCACTCTGGGTAGTCGCTGCGGGAATACCTGCTGAGCGTTCCGTTCGGCAGGTCGAAGGGTGGAAGCGATGGACGCACCAGCTCCGGGGTTGGGCGAGGGCCCTGAGGACCCGTTCGCGCTGCACAACTCGGCCTCGGCGGTACTGGACGACCACGGCAGGATCGTCGGCTGGAGCGAGCGCGCACAGGAGCACCTCGGCTACCCGCCCGAGGAGGTGCTCGGTCGAGCAGCAATCGAATTTCTGTTCGATTCTGGTGATCGTGCGGCGGTCCTGGACGCAGTGGCAGCGTGCGAGCGCGACCAGGGCTGGTCCGGTGTCCTGCCCGTCCTGCACCGCAGCGGGCGACGGGTGGAGCTGGGCTTCCGCGCCCGCCTCGTCGTCCGCTCCGGCTCCGACCGCGAGTGGTTCCTCGTCGCCGCCCCGGCGGAGGAGGTGCGCCAGTGGGAGGCGGACCGGTCGGTCTTGGACGGCATGTTCCGGCGCTCCCCGATCGGGCTTTCCGTCCACGCCCCCGACCTGAGCATCCTGCGTGTCAACCGGGCGCTGGCCCGGTTCGCGCAACTTCCCGCGGCGGAGGTCCGGGGCCGCCGCGCCGGCGACTTCCTGATCGGTCCGGACCTGGAGACCTTCGAGAGCCGGCTGCGCCGGGTGCTGGAGACGGGCGAACCCCTGATCTTCACCGAGCAGACCTGTCGTCTGAGGAGCGACCCCGGCCACGAGCGGGTGGTGTCGGTGTCGGCGTTCCGGATGCAAGACCCCGCCGGCGCGATCCTCGGAGTCACCCAAATGGTGGAGGACGTCACCGACCGCTACCGGGCCCGGCGACGGCTCGCCCTGCTCAACCGGGCGAGCGCCCGCATCGGGACCACACTGGACCTCGGCCAGACCACCTGGGAGCTGGCCGATGTCGCCGTCCCCGTCCTCGCCGACGCCGTCTCGGTGGATCTGCTGGAGCCGGTGGCCCGCGGCGAGGAGGCCGCCGAGGAGGCGAGCGAAGGACTGGTCCGCAGGATGGCCGTCCACTCGGTCATGGCAGACGCGCTGCAGGTGATGTATCCGGCCGGAGAGGTCTTCCGCTTCGACCCCCGCACCCCGCAGGCCAGGTGCCTCGCCGAGCGGCAGCCCATCCTCGAACCCCTGCTTCAGAGCAGTCCCGGTTGGTACTTCCAGGATTCAGAGCGCACTCGGCGCGCGTTCAGCCTGGGCGCCCACTCACTGATCGTCGTACCACTGACGGCCCGCGGCCTGCTCCTGGGCCTGCTCAGCCTGTGGCGGGCCAGGCGGCCCGAACCGTTCGAGGAGGACGACCTCACGCTCGCAGAGGAGTTCGCCGCGCGCGCCGCCCTCTGCATCGACAACGCCCGCCGCTTCACCCAGCAGCATCTGGCCGCGCTGACATTGCAGCGCAGTCTGCTGCCGCGGGAACTGCCCGAACACAGCGCGGTCGAGTTCGCGCACCGCTATTTGCCGGCAGATCCCGCCACCGGCGTCGGCGGCGACTGGTTCGATGTGATCCCCCTATCCGGAGCCCGTGTCGCCCTCGTCGTCGGCGATGTCGTCGGCCATGGTCTGCACGCTGCGGCCACCATGGGCCGCCTGCGCACAGCCGTGCACACGCTGGCCAGCCTCGACTACGCACCGGACGAGGTCCTCTCCCACCTCGATGACCTGGTCAACCGCCTGGCAGACGAGCAGGAGCCTGCCGACGGACGCTCGCAGGGCCAGCAGATCGTCGGCGCGACGTGCCTCTACGCGGTCTACGACCCCATCTCCCAGCGCTGCACCCTGGCCCGCGCGGGCCACCTGCCCCCCGCCGTGGTGACCACGGACGGCACGGTGAGTCTGCCCGACCTTCCCGAGGGACCCCCGCTGGGCCTGGGCGGACTCCCCTTCGAGGCCGCCGAATTGGAGCTCGCCGAGGGAAGCCTGCTGGCGCTGTACACGGACGGACTCGTCGAAGGCCGTGGCCACGACCTCGACGAGGGTCTCAAGCGACTGCGAGAAGCCCTCTCCCGGCCCAGCCGCTCGCTGGAGGAGACCTGCACGGCACTGCAGGACGCCCTGCTGCCCGAGCACCCACACGATGACGTCGCGCTGCTCGTCGCCCGCACCCGCGTGCTCGCGCCGGAGCAGGTTGCCTCCTGGGAACTGCCCGCAGAGCCGACCGCCGCCGCCCGGGCACGGGAGCTGACGGCGGCCACACTGACCAGGTGGGACTTGGAAGAGATGGCATTCACCGCCGAACTGGTCGTCAGCGAACTGGTCACCAACGCCTACCGGTACGGCGGCGGCACGCCGGTCACCCTGCGCCTCATCCGCGACCGCAGCCTGATCTGCGAGGTCTCCGACAGCAGCAGCACCGCTCCACACCTACGGCGGGCGCGCACCACCGATGAGGGTGGGCGCGGTCTCCTGCTGGTGGCCCAGCTCACCGAACGGTGGGGCACCCGCTACACGCGGGACGGGAAGACCGTCTGGACGGAGCTCCCCCTGGCCACAGCATTGGAGGGGCACTCCGCGGCTGCCGCGATCCCTGCGATCGATTGGTGACACCAGGGTCGTTCAGGGGCCATGGATGCAACAGCCAAGGCCCCGTCTGCAGCCGCAACCACTGTCGTTCCGTGCGACACCGATGGCGCAGGCCAACAGGCACGGACGCCGCGCACCTCGTTAGGTTGGCAGGAACACCCGCGACGAGCGGAAGGACTGGCACGAGGCACGTGGTGACGCAGATCGATTACCAGTCGTTGTTCGCGGCCACGCCCAGCCCGTATCTGGTGCTGGACCCCGACTTGATGATCGTCGATGTCAATGATGCCTACCTGAGGGCGACCGCGCGGAGCCGACAGGAGCTGGTCGGGCGGTACCTGTTCGACGCCTTCCCGGACAATCCGGGGGACCCGAAAGGGGACGGGGTACGGAACCTGGGAGCCTCGCTGCACCGTGTCATGCGGTCGAAGGATCCGGACACGATGGCGGTGCAGAAGTACGACATCCCCGTCATGTCCCAGCCGGGGACGTTCGAGGAGCGGTGGTGGTCCCCGATCAACACCCCTGTGTTCGGGCCGGGCGGGGAGGTGGCGTGGATCATCCACAGGGTGGAGGACGTGACCGAGTTCGTCCTCTCCCGCCCCGGCCACCCACAGAACACCGCGCTGGGTAGGCGGGAGGCGATGGAAGCCGAGCTGTACTCCCGGGCACGGGAGCTGCAACGGCTGAACGAGGAACTGCGCCAGGCGCACGCCCGGGAACGCCAGGTCGCCGTGACGCTGCAGGAGGCGATGCTGCATTCGCCCGACCTGGAGCGGCACCGGAACGTTGCGGTGCGCTACCTGCCCGCGGTCGGCTCGCTGAACGTGTGCGGCGACTGGTACGACGTGGTCGACCTGACCGGTGACTGCTTCGGTGTCGCGGTCGGCGACGTCGTCGGCCACGGCCTGGAGGCCGCTACCGTCATGGGTATGCTCCGCAGCGCACTGTCCGCTGCCGTCCGGGCCCTCCACGAGCCCGCCAGGTCGCTTGAGGTCCTCGGCCTGTACGCGCGGTCGGTCGAAGGAGCTCTGGCCACCACCGCCGTCAAGGCCGTGATCGACACCAGCCAACGCCAGATCACCTACAGCAGCGCCGGCCACCCCCCACCCGTCCTGCTGCACCCCGACGGCACGAGCGACTTCTTGGACCAGGCGACCGACCCGCCCCTGGGTGCCCGCCCCGACCACGTCGCCCGGCCCCAGGCCGCACTTTCATACGTACCCGGCGACACCCTCGTGCTCTACACCGACGGGCTCATCGAACGTCGCGGCGAGGACATCGACTCCGGCCTGCACCGGTTGGCCGAAGCCCTGGCCGGCTATGCCCGCCTCGATCCCGACCATCTCGCCGACGCCCTGCTGGCCCGCCTCGAGGTGGCCCGCGGCGCCCACGACGACATCGCCTTGGTCGTCGTACGGCTATGACCCCGCGCAGCGCAGCCGATCGGCTCGTTCCCGCACGTGCCGACAGCGCACCACACCCGTGACCGTACCCATCACCGGAGGCACCGTCTTCCCTGGAAGCCGGCGACGGGTCACACCGGGTCGTGCTCGCGGACGCGGGGCGCCCGCGATCGTGCGTCCCGCCGCGCCGCCAGGATGACGAGGGCGCCGGAGACCACGCCCACGAAGTAGGGAGACGGCACCAGCAGGACGCCGCCCACGAAACACCACACCGCGATGCCCCAGCCGATCCCTGCGGGCACGGCCACCCCGCGTCCCGCCAGATGCCGGATCAGGCAGCCCAAGAGGATCAAGGGCACGGCGAAGCTTCCCGGACCGGCCCAGAAGGCGAGGTGGCTCTGAAGGGACTCCACCGTCGGGTCCGCGCCGTTGCCGCCCGCCAGTTCCAGCGGGACGGCTGCCCACACCCCTCGGTCCACCCAGCCCTTGACGTCCGCCCAGGAGAACGCGGTCAGCAACACCAGGTGACCCGTGCCCAGCAGCAGCATGATGCCGCTCGCCCAGCGCAGCATTCGCTTACCGGAGTCCATGGTAGGCCCCGCCTCCTGTCCTGGGATGTCCAGCGAGTTCGGCGCGGTCGCGCCAGGCCCGTTCCCACTGCCGGGTCAGGGCCGGATAGACGAGCAGGTATCGGAAGGGCGCGATAGCAGCCATGTAGAGCCGCCCGAACCATCCGTTGTGCTTGACGAGGACGGCCATCCGCAGCTCGTGATCGCCGTCCGCCCCCGGAACCCAGCTCAGGTGCATCACGGTGTGCACGGTCTTGTTCGCCAGCTCGCGAGCGGACTCCGAGGGGAGTTCGTACACCGCCTTCAGGGGCATGGCGTCATTGTCGGGGCCCCGATAGGCCGCACGCAGGTCGCTGGGCAGGCGGTCGCGGAGTGAGACGACCCGCGACCCGACACCCTCCGCCGGGGAGTCCCATCCGAGGAGCGTGCCGAGCTTCCACCGCAGGGCGAACAGGAACCTCACCGGCCCGGTCTGCCGGGCGGGCCCGCCCGCCGACTGCAACGCCCCCAGCATCACCGGGAAGTCGTCAGGTCCGGCGCCGGGCGTGCGGAACGACCACACGTCCTCGACGTCGAAGTCGGAGGTGAGTTCGTGGATGAGCCACGGGCGTTCGGTGTGGAGGGACTTCGCGAGCCGTGCCACGCTTTGACCTCTCGTTTTATACGCAACCGTATAGTTCGATTTATACGGTACCGTACACCAGCCCGTTTCCCAACACCCCGCCAGCCCAGGTGAGAAGGCGCCCCCCATCGCTCGTGTACCGCGAAGTCGCCGGATCGAAGCGGGACTCGACGCTCTCGCCCGGGGCGGACCGAATCGATCTCGAAAGTCCGCTCCGCGCATGGGCAAGTCCGCTCCGCGCATGGGCGCGCAGCAGCCGTGCACCTGGCTGGTGAATTCCTCCTACGCCCCCGGCCGTGATCGCCGGGCAGGCTCCCGCAACGGGCCGGCGACCGGCTGGGTATCCGGAACCCGATCACACCGACACCTGCGGCCAATGAGGCCGGCCCGGGGCGCCGCGGGGCTACCGTCGGCTCCATGGAGCGAATCCGAGCGGTCCTGATCGACATCGACGGCGTCCTCACCGTCTCCTGGAAGGCCCTGCCCGGGGCGGTGGCGGCCATGGAGCGCCTGCGCGCCACCGGCCTCCGCCTCGCGCTGGTCACGAACAACACCTCCCGGACCCGTGCCTCCATCGCGGCGCGCCTGTCCGAACTGGGCTTTCCCGTCGGCGCCGACGACGTCCTGACCGCGCCGGCCGCCACAGCTGCTTACCTGCGCGACCACTACCCCGGCGCCCGCTGCCTGCTGCTCAACAGCGGCGACGTACGGGAGGACCTGACGGGTGTCACCCTCGTCGGCGAGGGAGAGGAGGCGGACGTGGTCGTCCTGGGCGGCGCCGGCCCCGAGTTCGGCTACGAGGCCCTCAACCAGATCTTCGGGTACCTGCAGCGCGGCGCCCGCCTCCTGTCCATGCACCGCAACCTGTACTGGCGTACCGAACGGGGACTCGACCTCGACACCGGAGCCTTCCTCCAAGGACTCGAGAAGGCGGCCCGCACCGAGGCGCAGGTGACGGGCAAGCCCGCGCCCGCGTTCTTCGCCAGCGCCCTGGCCCACCTGGGCGCCGACGCCTCCGAAGCGCTGATGGTCGGCGACGACATCGAATCGGACGTCCTGGCCGCCCAGCGCAACGGCATCACCGGGGTCCTGGTGAAGACCGGCAAGTACCTCCCCGAAACCCACCGGAGCGCCTCGGGGACCCCCGACCACGTCCTCGACTCCTTCGCCGACCTGCCGGACCTGCTCGCCACCCGCACTTCCGGCCCCCGCCCCGAACCCGGCAGTACCTGAGCGATGCGACGCCTCAGCGAACCGTAGGCCTGCAGCACGGACCGCACCTGTCAGGCTGTCAGCTCCCTGGCCCCACCGACGCCGGCTCCCGCTCCCGCTCCCGCTCCGGCGCCGACCGCGGGATGCGGGCTGCGGGCTGCGGGCTGCGGGCTGCGGGCTGCGGGCTGCGGGCTGCGGGCAACCCAAGCATCCGCGGCCCGTCAGCGCCGAGGAGCCCTAAGGCTTCGCCGAGTTCCTCGGCGCGGCGTCGGCGTGGATCAGCCGGAGGCGGGACAGCTCCCCGTGTCAGGCAGCGGGTGAGGTTGCCGAGAACCTCTTCGCCAGGGCCTGCGGGCCAATACCGCGGCGCACGCGTATGCCTTCAGCCCGTCGGTGGTGGCGAAGCGGGTGCGGTCGCCGCCGGTCATCACCGCCGACACGCTGCACACCGTCCTGTGGCCGGGCCGCCGGTGAGTCCGTCGAGCCAGAGGCCAGCACGGCGGCAGGCCGGCAGGTCCACGCTTGGCCGTGGCTGACCCGGTCGTGGTCAGAGCTGGCCCAGCCTTGCGACCAGGAGCGCGGCGTCGTCCACGGAGCTGGCCGGGCGGGCTGCCATCAGGGCGTCGCACACCTCGTTCAGGGGGGCGCGGGGATCGCGGACGGCCCGGCTGAGGAGCTCGATTCCCTGATCGAGGTCGAGCAAGGCACTGCGGTCCTCGATCATCCCGTCGGTGTAGAGCACCAGTACGCTCCCCGGCGGCACGCGGTGCTCCCTGTCCCGGTACACGTGACGCAGGTCCATTCCCAGGGGCGGGCCCGCATCGCACGGCAGGCGGCAGACCGACCCGTCCGGCCGGAGCAACAGGGCCGGCGGGTGCCCGGCCAGGGCGATGCGGCAGCGTCCGGTGCCGCCGTCGTAGACGACGCAGGCACAGGTAGCGGCGAGTTCGCCGTCGCTGCCGGTGAACAGTGCGTCCAGGCGGGTCAGCAAGGGCCCGGGCGGCATGCCTACGGACAGCAGCGCGTGTACCGAGGCCCGGTATCGGCCCATGGCCGCGGCGGCGGCGACTCCGTGGCCCATGACGTCACCGATGCCAAGTCCGATCCTGCCGCCGGGGAGTGCGACCGCGTCGTACCAGTCGCCTCCGGCCAGATTGTCGTCCTCAGCCGGGTGGTAGCGGTAGGCGAGCTGGAACCAGTTGGCCGACGGCAGGCGCGCGGGCAGCAGGTGGCGCTGGAGGGCGAGGGCGGCGAGCCGTTCGCGCCGGTATCGCAGCGCGTTGTCGATGGCAGTGGCGGTGCGGGCTGCGATTTCGCGCGCCAGGAGGACGGCCTCGCTGCTGAAGGGGCCTGCCTGCCGCAGGAAAGTGACAGCTCCGAGCAGTCTGCCGACGGCGACCAACGGTACCGCGAGGCCGTACCGCGCTGCGACATCCGCCCTGCCTCCCCCCGCACCCTCGAAGGCGACGGGCTGGGCCGAGTCGAGGCACGCGGCGACCGCCGGGAGGGCTGGGCGCGGCGAAGGCAGTGCGTCCTCGGTCCGGGGCCTCGGCTCCTGCGGGCGAAGGGTCAGATGGTGTACGAGGCAGTCCGGGGGCGGGCAGGTGCGTGCATCGGCCGCAAGGCCCTCGGTCTCGGCGGTATCAGCGGTATCAGCAGTGACTGGCTTCACGGCTCTCGCCAGCAGATCCACCGCGACACCGTCGGCGACTTCGGGAACGCAGGCCGCGGCCAGTTCCATCGCGACCGTTCTGGGATCCAGGCCCTGGCCGAGTCTGGCGCTGACCCGGTCCAGCAGCTCCAGCTGACGCCGGCCCCGGGCCGCGTCCAGGACTTCCCCGTCGGTGTCCACCAGCTCCCGCACGAGCCCGCCCACGCCCACCACCGCGCCAGCCCCGTCCCGCAACGGGAAGAGTGTGCCGACGGCAGCGAACGGTTCTCCGTCCGGCCCGATCGCTGCCACCCGCAGGTCCTCGACGGTCTCGCCCCTGTCCACGATGCGGCGCAAAACCGCCTCGTACGCCACCGGATCGGGCAGGTCCATCACTTCGAGGATCGACCGGCCGAGATGCTGGGCAACGGAGATCCTGTTCAACCGGGCGTTCGCCTGGTTGATGAACCGAAACCTCAAATCGGTGTCCAGCACCGCCAGCCCGAAGGGCGCGGACTGCAACAGACGATCGGCCGCGACCGCGTCACAGAACTCGGTCAACTGCGCCCCGGACACCACAGCGATGGCGAGCACCCCCGTGCCTCCCGACAGTGGAACCGCCACCGGCTGCCAGCTGATGCTGCGGCAGGTACCGTCACCGCGACGAAGCCAGTCGGTACGCACCGAGCCGGCGCTGCGCAGCACCGCACGGACGAACCTCTTCCCCCGAAACTCCGCGGCGTCCCCGAGCAGAGCCGCATCCCGGCCGATGATCTCCGCATCCCGATAGCCGGTCAGGGCCTCTGCGGCCTCGCTCCACTCTTGGACGCGCCCCTCGGGATCGATGAGCGCGGTCGCCACCGGGGCAGTCTTCAGCCGCTGCAGCGATACCGCACCGGGCAGCCGTACGCCCTGCCCGTCCGGCTCGCCATCCGCAGATGCAGATGCAGATCCCACCTCACTCACCACCCAGCCGGAACACCGTGCCTCCGTCAACAGCCGCGTGGTCCGGGACAGCAGCGACAGACGCGAGGACCGCGATGAGCCGGCCGGACCGATCGGTGGGCAGCACCTCGTGCAAGGCGCTACGGATAGAGGCAGCACTCCAGCCTCTGCGCCTGCCGCACCCAGCGAGCTCTGCTTCCTCCAGCGCTCGAATCCATGCCCCGGTTCGGTCCGCTACTGGCCGCACCGCTACACCGCGGTACAGGGCGACGGCGAACGTGGTCATCATCACGGACTGCCCAACGACGCCGGGCGGCACTCGGCACGGGCACGGTCCGGGATCGGCATTCCGGCTGCTGCGCGCCTGAGGTGTCCTACCTTCTAGGCGGGTTGATCGGGCCATTCGTAGGGTCCTGTCGCCTGGGGGTTCTGGGAGGGGCTACTGAGGTGTCGCCGCTCGTGGCTGAACAGACTTGGCCGCCCGGAACCCCACCGACGACCGGGCCGCT
>NZ_JBIAHP010000061.1:0-9953 GCF_042870715.1 Streptomyces sp. NPDC006463
AGGTAGCGCAGGTGCTCGCTCATCTCCGCCGGACCGGTCGCGCAGTTCAGGCCGATCATGTCGATGCCCAGCGGCTCCAGCGCCGTCAGCGCCGCACCGATCTCCGAGCCAAGCAGCATCGTGCCGGTCGTCTCGACGGTGACGGAGCAGATCAACGGGACGGAAACGCCCAGCGCCTCCATCGCCCGCCGCGCGCCGATCACCGAGGACTTGGTCTGCAGGAGGTCCTGGGTCGTTTCCACGAGCAGCGCGTCGGCGCCGCCGGAGAGGAGACCTTCCGCGTTCGCCTGGTACGCGTCCCGCAGCGTGACGTACGGGGCGTGGCCGAGGGTGGGCAGCTTGGTGCCCGGGCCCATCGAGCCGAGGACCCAGCGCTGCTGCCCAGTGGAGGCGGTGAACTCGTCGGCGACCTCACGGGCGATGCGGGCACCGGACTCCGACAGCTCGTGCACCCGTTCCGCGATGTCGTACTCGGCGAGCGCGGCGAAGTTCGCGCCGAAGGTGTTGGTCTCGACGCAGTCCACGCCCACCGAGAAGTACGCCTCGTGCACCGACCGGACGATGTCGGGGCGGGTGACGTTCAGGACCTCGTTGCAACCCTCCAGCTGCTCGAAGTCCTCCATCGTGGGGTCCTGCGCCTGGAGCATCGTCCCCATCGCTCCGTCGGCGACGACCACCCGGGTGGCCAGCGCCTCGCGCAACTCGTCGGCCCGGTTCACGACGCACCTCCCAGGGACCCCAGCACGCCGTCCAGCCTCTGCTCCGCCGCGGGCCCGTACACCGCCCGGACCGTGCCGAGCAGCCCGGCGGGCTCGACCTCGTACGCCTGCGAGCCGACGGCCCGCAGCACCAGTGCCGCCATCGCGCAGCCGAGCTGGGCGGCGGCCTCCAGCGGCAGTCCCTTGCTCACCGCGGCGAGGAAGCCGGAGCGGAAGGCGTCTCCGACGCCCGTCGGGTCCTCGGCGATCACGTCCGGTACGGCTCGCACGGTGAGGACGGGAGCGCCTTCGCTGTCGATGCGCACGCCCTTCGAGCCGAGGGTGGTCACCCAGGTGCCGACCCGGGCGAGCACGTCCTCGACGCTCCACTCGGCCCGCTCGCGCAGCAGGGCGGACTCGTACTCGTTCGTGAAGAGCCAGCGCGCCCCGTCGACGAGGCCGCGCACCTCGTCCCGGGAGAGGCGGGCCAGCTGCTGGGAGGGGTCGGCCGCGAAGGGGATGCCGAGCCGGCGGCAGTCCTCGGTGTGACGGACCATCGCGGCCGGGTCGTTGGGCGAGACGAGGACCAGGTCCACGGGGCCGCCGCGGGCGATGAGCTCGCGCAGGTCGATCTCGGCGGCCTCCGCCATCGCGCCCGCGTAGAAGGAGGCGATCTGGTTGGAGTCCTGATCGGTCATGCACATGAAGCGGGCGGTCTGGTGTCCGGCGGAGACGTGCACTCCGCCGGTGTCCACGCCGTGCTCCTTCAGCCAGACCTCGTACTCGCCGAAGTCGGGGCCGACGGCGCCGACGAGTACGGGGTCCAGCCCCAGTACGCCGAGCCCGTAGGCGATGTTGGCCGCCACCCCGCCCCGCCGGACCTCCAGGGAATCGACCAGGAAGGACAGGGAGACGTGCTCCAGCTGGTCGGGGAGCAGCTGGTCGACGAACCGGCCCGGAAAGGCCATGAGGTGATCCGTGGCGATGGATCCTGTCACCGCTATACGCACGTTCTCTCCTGAAGGCAGGTGGGGCCGGACTCTCGCCGGGGGCGGGGCGGGGCGCGGGCGGGGCGGGCGCTGTCAGCGGGCGGCGGCGGCCTTGAGCGCCTCGGCCCGGTCGGTGCGCTCCCAGGTGAAGTCCGGCAGCTCGCGGCCGAAGTGGCCGTAGGCGGCGGTCTGGGCGTAGATCGGGCGCAGCAGGTCCAGGTCGCGGATGATCGCGGCCGGGCGCAGGTCGAAGACCTCGCCGATCGCGTCCTCGATCCGGTCGGTGGCGACCTTCTCCGTGCCGAAGGTCTCGACGAAGAGACCGACGGGCTCGGCCTTGCCGATCGCGTACGCGACCTGGACCTCGCAGCGCGAGGCGAGCCCGGCGGCGACGACGTTCTTCGCGACCCAGCGCATCGCGTACGCGGCGGAGCGGTCGACCTTGGACGGGTCCTTGCCCGAGAAGGCGCCGCCGCCGTGGCGGGCCATGCCGCCGTACGTGTCGATGATGATCTTGCGGCCGGTCAGGCCGGCGTCGCCCATCGGGCCGCCGATCTCGAAGCGGCCGGTCGGGTTGACCAGCAGCCGGTAGCCCTCGGTCTCCAGCTTGATGCCGTCCTGCGCCAGCTGGGCCAGCACGTGGTCGACCACGTGCTCCTGGATGTCGGGGGTCAGCAGCCCCACCAGGTCGATGTCGGAGGCGTGCTGCGAGGAGACGACCACGGTGTCCAGACGCACGGCCTTGTCTCCGTCGTACTCGATGGTGACCTGCGTCTTGCCGTCCGGGCGCAGGTACGGGAGCGTGCCGTTCTTGCGGACCTCGGACAGCCGGCGCGAGAGCCGGTGCGCGAGGTGGATCGGCAGCGGCATCAGTTCCGGGGTCTCGTCGCAGGCGTAGCCGAACATCAGGCCCTGGTCGCCGGCGCCCTGCTTGTCGAGCTCGTCGCCTTCCTCACCTGTGGCGGCGCCCTCGACCCGCTTCTCGTACGCCGTGTCCACGCCCTGCGCGATGTCCGGGGACTGCGCGCCGATCGAGACGGACACACCGCAGGAGGCACCGTCGAAGCCCTTGGCCGAGGAGTCGTAGCCGATCTCCAGGATCCTGTCGCGGACGAGCTGCGCGATCGGCGCGTACGCCTTCGTCGTCACCTCTCCGGCGATGTGCACCAGGCCCGTGGTGATGAGGGTCTCCACGGCCACGCGCGAGGCCGGGTCCTCGGTGAGGAGCGCGTCGAGGATCGTGTCGCTGATCTGGTCGGCGATCTTGTCGGGGTGGCCCTCGGTCACGGACTCCGAGGTGAACAGACGGCGGGACATGTCACTCCTGATGGGTTGGGACAGAGAGGACGGAGGAGACGGCGGAGACGGCGGGAAGCAGAAGGGACGTCATACGGTGCCCAGCCGCGGGCCGCGCGCCGCGGCCGTCAGCGCCCGGGCCAGCGACCGCAGCAGGCCGGTCCCGCCGTCCGCGGCGCCGGCGACGGCGACCAGCGGCGGTTGCCAGCCGTGCGCGGCGATCCGCTCGGCGGCCCGCCAGGCGGCGTCGCCCGCACCGGAGGCCCCGCCGATCCACACCGGCTCCCCGCGGGCGAGCGCGGGGCGCAGGGCCTGCAGGTACAGGGCCGGGTCGTCCCCGGCGGGCAGGGTGACCAGGGCCTGCGGACCGTCGTAGAACTCGGGGAGGCCGTCGTAACACCCGGGCGGCGAGCCCGGCGCCGGCAGCAGGCAGATCGTGCCCGCCCCGGGACGGGCGGGTGCGCGCAGGACGCGCGCAGCGGTTGCCGGGCGGGGCCGCACCCGGGGTACGGGGATGCCGTCGAGCAGTTCCAGGGCCCCGGACACGTCCAGGGCGCCCCGGCCGTCGGGAAGGGTGCGCAGCAGCAGGGCCGCCTGGGAGAGCAGGCCGGCCGCGTCGGCGTCGGGGAACCTGGCCCGGTCGTGGACCGAGGTCAGGACCAGTCCGCCCGAGGTGTCGTGGTGGGCGAAGAGGGTGAACGGCAGGGCGGTGTGCGCCGCGAGCACCTCCGGCGGGTCCAGCTGCACTCCCGCTTCGGCGAGTTCGTCCACGACGGCGCCCGGCCCCGGTCCCGTACCGGAGGAGCCCCAGCCGGTGTGGGCGGCGGCGGCCTGCGGTTCGAAGACGACGAGGGACTCGAAGGGCGCGGCCGCCGTGCCGCGGCGGCCGGTCCAGTCCTCGATCTGCCCGGCGGACACCCACTCGTAGGCAGCACGGTCCAGCGCGTGGCCGCTGAGCGTGTCCAGCAGCAGAGCCACCGGCATGTGGGCCCGTACGGCCACGTCCAGCGGAAGGGAGTTGCCCAGCGCGCCGGAGAGCAGCTCGGCGCCGGCGAGGGTGATGCCGCGGCCCGAGACGGCCACCGAGAACGCGACGGCCACCGGATCGGGGCGCCGTGCGTGAGCGGCGGCCCGGTACAGCAGCAGCGCCCACACCGCGTGCAGGGCGGTCGACTCGGTCGCCCCCTGCGCGGCTGCCCAGGCCCGCAGCCGCGCCGCCTCCAGCGGGGTGAGCCGCGCGCGGTTGCGCCCGTGGCCGGGACCTTCCTGCGCCGCGCCCGCCCGGGTCTCCGGATCGTCGGACGGCACGGCGGGCAGGGTGACGGCGTCCGGCGGCGGGGCGGCCCGCCACCAGAACTCCCGTGCGGCCGAGGTGTCCTGGCGGGCCAGCCAGTGCGCGTGGTCGCGGACGTCGGGGCGGCGCTCGCCGCCCAGCGGCCTGCCGTCGGCGAGGTAGGCGCGCAGGAAGGCCCGCAGCAGGCCGCGCACGCTGCGCTCGTCGAGGAAGGCGCGGTGGTAGGTGAACAGGATGCGGGTGGGCCCGGGCGGGCTCCCCCACCCGGGCGGCGCGTCCTCGTCCAGCAGCACGATGCGCAGCTGGCCCGGGTCGCGCAGGTCGAACTCGCGCAGCCGCTCGCGCAGGACGAGGGTGTGCCAGTCGGCGCCGCCGGCGCCGTGGTGCTCGATCCGCGGGTCCACCCGCGGGTGGACGACCATCGACGGCGGTGCTCCCGCGGAGTCGGCCAGCGCGGTGCGCAGGGCCGCGTCACCGTCGTACAGCGTCCGCCATGCGGCGGTGAAGCGGGGCAGGTCCAGCGGCCCGTACCAGCGGGCCAGCAGCTGCTCGACGTGGAGTCCGGCGCCTGGGCGCACGAGCGTGTCGAGCAGCAGGTCCCGCTGGAGCGGGGACGCCGGTACGGCCGGCGGGCGCGGGCCGCGGCCGCTGCCGGCGGCGCGGGGGCGGCTGGCCGGGCCGGTGGAGCGGGTCCGGGGGCGCGGGCGCGGGCGCGCGGGCGCCGCGCTGAGCAGGTCGGACAGCAGCCCGACGGGGTACGGGTGGGGTGCCACCGTGAGGGTGTGGTGGGTGTCCGAGTGCCGTTCCAGGGTGGGCTCGCAGGCCGGGAGGAGGGCGAGGGCCGCCTCCAGGTGTGCCGCCTCCAGCGGCCCGTGCAGCTCCAGCGAGGGCGGCGGGCCGGGCACGAGGACGACCGCCATGGCCGAGCTCATCGGATTCCTCCCTCCTTCTTCTTCTGCGTGTCTGACGTCGGTCTGCTGTCTGGTGTCTGGTGTCTGGTGTCACGAGCCGTCCGGCGAGGTCAGCGGGCCCCCAGTTCCTCCTCCACGGCTCCCATGAACCCTTCGTCGAGCATCGTTTCGACCGCCGTGTCCCGCGCGGAGTCCAGCCCGGTGTCGTGACAGGCCGTGCTGAGCAGGTAGCGCCTGAGCACCCGGTGCGTGGCGAACGACCACGCGCCGCCCCCGGCCGGGCTGCCGTCGGGCCCCAGGAGTCCGCCGTCGGCCAGGCCGAAGCCGAATTCCGTGAACCCCAGCCTCAGCCCTTGTCCCAGGGCCTTGGTGTAGGCCTCCTTGAGGGTCCACAGCCGGAGCATCTCGGCGACCTGCCGCTCCGGGGGCATCCGGTCGAGTTCGGCAGCCTCGGCGGGGATGCACACGCGGTCCCGCAGCAGCTCGAAGGACATCCGCCGGCCGGCCGGCTCCACGTCCACGCCGATCCGTCCGGTCCTGCTGACACCGACGGCGATGAGGTCCTCGGTGTGGCTGAGGCTGACGTCGATCTGGCTCATGCCGCGGATGTACGGGCGTCCGCCGATCCGGTACGACAGGTCCAGCGCGGCCGGATCGGTCCGCAGCGCCGCCGCCGCCGTGTACTTGACGACCATGCGCGAGGTGACGAAGCGGTAGCGGACCGCGGCGTCCGGGGTGCGCCGGTAGCGCTGCCAGTCGCGGCCCAGCAGCGGTCGCAGCGAGGTGTCGGCGAGCGCCGCGGTCAGCCACTCCCCCCACGTCGCGTACACGACGACGCTGCCGCGCCGTTCCAGTCCCGCGGAGACCGCTTCCCACGGCCCGTCGGGGCCGGTGACGTGGATGGGCGGCGCGCCCGCGCGGTTCATCGGGTGAGCTCCGTACCTTCGAGGTCGCAGCTGCGACCGGTGCGGTGCCGGCGGATCAGCTCGTCGAGCACCTGCGCCAGGCAGCCCTCGGGCAGGTCGGGCACGGCGATGCCGAGACGGCTGCCGATGCGCGTCAGCGCGAGCACCGCCCAGGCGGGGTCGGCGAGGAAGGCGTCCGTGCCGTCCTGCGCCTCCCAGACGCCGAGGACCGAGGCGGCCGCCAGGATCAGCGCGTACCGGTCGGTGAGCACGGCCACCCCGGGGCCGGCCAGCGCGGCCCGTTCGGCGGGCAGCGCCACGCAGTCCGCGCGCAGGGCCCGCAGTTCGTTCACGAAGCCGTCGGCGAGGTCGCTGAGCGCGGCCATCTGCCCGCCGACCCGGCGGGTCGCGGCGAGCCGGTCGGCCGCGCCGACCAGCGAGGCGGTGAGGAAGTCGTCGCCCCCGGCTATGCCCAGCAGCCGGTAGTCCAGGTCGGGCAGGCGCGACCCGCCGCGGAACAGGCCGGGCGGCGGCTCCGGCAGGCTGAACCAGGAACGGGCGGCCAGCGAGCGCAGCTGCGGGACGATGACGGCCTGGCAGGCGGCCGTTCCGGCGTGTCCGAGGCCGGCCACCGGCAGGTCGCGGACCAGTTTGTCGAGGGCGCCGTACTGCGCGTCACCGTGCGCGTAGCCGTGGCCGCCGAGCACTCCGGCGAGCTCCTCCAGGTTCTCGCGGAGCATGTCCGGTACGACGTACTTGACGGCCGCGGCCAGCACGTTGACGTGCTCGGGCAGCAGGCTCAGTGCGCGCAGCGACACGGTCGCCATGCTGTCGGCGGCCAGCAGGTCGGCGAAGACCCCGGCGAGCGGCTTGTGCCAGCGCCGGGCGACCGGAGCGGTGCGGCCCGCGGTGACGGCCCGTACGGCGGAGTGCAGGACGGTGTCCGCCGCGGCGACGGCGACGGCCGGGATCAGGCACCGGTTGACCTGGAAGGTGCGCAGGGCCAGGGCGACGCCCTCGCCCTCGCGTCCGACCAGGGTGTGCCGGGGCAGCAGGCAGTCGCTGAACTCCAGCCCGGAGAAGAGGCCGCCGCGCATGCCGGGCGTGGTGACGCGGGGCAGGTGGGTGAGGTGTCCGCAGGCGCGGGCGGCCGCGAGTACGTCGGTATCGAGGAGGAAGACCGAGTGGCTGCGCGGGCCGCGGGCGGGCGCGGTCCGGGCGTAGACCACGTACGCGCCGGACCGGGAGGCGTTCAGGATGACGTCCTTGCGGCCGCTGAGCCGGTAGCCGCCGGGATCGGGATCGGCGGTGAACTCGTCGCGCAGGATGCCGTTCGCGTGGGCGATCTCGTGGTGGACGATCGAGGCCCGGCCTCCGGCGAGCAGCGGCGCGGCGGCCGTGGCCCGCTGCTGCGGGTCGCCCGCGGCCCAGACGGCGGCGGTGGCGAACAGCGAGGTGATCCCGTAGCCGAAGCCGAGGGCCACGTCGCGGCGGAAGACGGGGCGCAGCACCTGCGCGAGCAGGTCGGCGCGGGTCAGCCGGCCGCCCGAGCCGACGGGCACGAACTCGGCTCCGAGCCCGGCCGCGGCGAGGAGTTCCTCGGTGGCGGCGGGCGGTTCGCGCCGGGCGTCGGCGGCGGCGAGGGCGGCGATGCCGTGCGGATTGGCGGGGTCGTGCGGGTCCCCGAGGAGGCTTTCCAGGCGGGCGGCGCGTGCGGCGGCATCGGCCGCGTCGAACGCGTGAGATGCACGGGGCGCAGGGGGCGCCGTGGGCAGGCGGGGTTCCAGGGAGATCGTCATCGTGGTGCTCAACTCCCCGTTTCAGAGGGTACGGACGGCGGATTCCGCGTGCTGGGCGGCGCGGCCGAGGGTGGCGGCGCTGTTGCGGCCGAGCGCCTCGCGTACGTACGCGCGGGCCTGGGCGATGTCGGCGTCCGGGCCCAGCACCTCGGCGATCGCCTCCTCGCGCAGCAGGACGCTGTGCCGCGAGACGGCGGTGACGCCGGTCTCGTCGGGGAACAGCGACCACTCGCCGGTGTGCGCGGCGAGCAGGCGCGGTGTCGCCGTCTGCTTGTAGACGATCCGGTAGGCGTGCGGGAAGCAGATCCGGACGGACTCCGTGGTGTGCCGGGAGCCGTCGCCCGTGAGGGTGTCCATGCTCAGCAGCTGGATGCCGGGCACGTCCTCGGTCAGATTGACGCGGCTGACGTGAGGGAGGTGTGCGGGCCAGTCGTCGACCCCGTAGAGGAAGGAGTAGACGAGCTCCGGGGGCGCCTTGACCGTGACCCGGTCCTCGAAGGTGAGGAGGAGTTCGTCCAGGCTCGCCCAGTTCTCGGCGGTCTCCTTGATCCGGTCGAGTTCGGCCCTGCTGTTGGTGTCGGTGGCGCGCGCCAGCCAGGCCGCGTCGTCGGGCCGGTCCTCGGCCACGGTGAAGTCGTGGTCGAGCGTGAGCCGGGACCGCGTGGCGCCGAGCTCGTCCACGCTCCAGCGCCCGCCCATGGCCAGCGCCGGGGCCGCCGGGGTCTCCTGCCGGAAGTCGACGCGGCGGGCCACCGGGTCCATGGCACGGCGGGAGAACCAGGACTTCACCTGGCCGTTGGCGGTGACCCACATCTGGAACCGGTCCTCGGTCCCGTCGAAGTCGAGCCGCTCCACGTGCACGCTGGGCGGCACGATCAGCGGCCACTGGGTGGTGTCGGCGATCAGCCCGTACACCACGCCCGCCGGTGCGGTCACGTCCACCGTGTACGTCCTGTGGTGCACTCGCTCACCTGACATCGGCCCGCCTCTCTCGCCCTGGACTCACGAATGTGCCCGAGGCCGCCGGAAGCGGGCTGGAAGGCCGCTTGAGGGCCGGTCAGGGACGGCCGGGACGATGTCCTCCCCGCACACGAACGGGGCGGCGTACGTCGACGGATGTCGGTGTACGCCGCCCTCGGGTGGCACGGGTTGCGGGAAGCGGCCCGCGTGGTCACGGCAGTTATTTCGGGTCGTGGTTGAACTTCGAGGTCGACCAGCGGTAGCCGAGCACGGCCAGGCCGATGGACCAGGCGACCGCGAGCCACCCGTTGTGGCCGATCTCGGTGCCGAGCAGCAGCCCGCGCAGGGTCTCGATGACGGGCGTGAACGGCTGGTACTCGGCGATCGGCTGGAACCAGCCCGGCATCCCCTCGATCGGGGTGAACGCGCTGGAGATGAGCGGCAGGAGGATCAGCGGCATGGCGCTGTTGCTGGCCGCCTCCGCGTTCGGGCTGGCCATGCCCATCCCGACCGCGATCCAGGTGAGCGCCAGGGCGAAGAGGGCGAGCAGCCCGAACGCCGCCAGCCACTCCAGGGCCGTGGCGTCCTTGGACCGGAAGCCGATGGCCACGCCGACGGCGCCGACGAGGACCACACTGGCGAGCGACTGCAGGACGCTGCCGACGACGTGGCCGATGAGCACCGATCCGCGGTGGATCGCCATCGTACGGAAGCGGGCGATGATGCCCTCGGACATGTCGGTGGAGACGGACACCGCGGCTCCGATGACGGTGCTGCCGATGGTCATCAGCAGGATGCCCGGGACGACGTAGGCGATGTACCCGGAGCGGCCGCCGCCTCCGCCTTCCCCGAGGCCCGCGCTCATGGTGTCGCCGAAGATGTAGACGAAGAGCAGCAGCAGCATGACCGGGGTGAGCAGGAGGTTCAGGGTGAGGGAGGGGTAGCGCCTGGCGTGCAGGAGGTTGCGGCGCAGCATCGTGGAGGAGTCGCGCACGGCGAGGGCGATGGAGCTCATCGGACAGCCTCCTTGGGCTGGTTGTTCTGACCGGGCACGGCAGCGCCGGTCAGGGCGAAGAAGACGTCGTCGAGGTCGGGGGTGTG
>NZ_JBIAHP010000062.1:0-9354 GCF_042870715.1 Streptomyces sp. NPDC006463
TCATCCTCATCCTCGTCGTCGGCATCGCCATCGACCTGCTGATCTTCAGCCCGGTCGAGCGCTGGGTGCTGCGCAGCCGCGGCCTGCTGGTCAAGAGCTGATCAGCGGTCACGCTCGACACTGACGAGCCGCGACACCGGTCCGGCAGGCGCCGGACCTGCTGCGCCGAGCAGAGTTCCACTTTTCACATGCAGTACATGGACCGGCCTCAGCCCCGCCCATAACCTCATCCGCATGGCAGCTGGAAGCCCTCTCACCGCACGCCGCCACGTCGATCTGGGCAGGCTGGCGAGCGCTCTGTGTCCGATCGCCTGGGCGCGACGGTAATCACGCATCGCCTCTTCGCACGGGATCCCCACCTGGCATCTCACCCCGGTCCGCCCCCGAAGGGGCCGACCGGTCGATGCCTGATCCTCGTCTCTCTTCCACCCCTTCACGGCAGTTGATCTGCCGTACCCGTACGAGTTGCGGAACCAGGAGAAGACATCCCATGAGCGACAACAGCAGACCCCAGGTGAGCCGCCGCGGATTCCTCGCCGGCACGGCGGCCACCGCGGCCGCCGCGGCGCTTCCCGCGATCGCCCAGGTGGCGGCCGCCAATCCCGCCGCTGCCGCGACCCGTCCCAACATCCTGCTCATCGTCACGGACGACCAGCCCAAGCACACCGAATGGGCACTGCCGAAGACCACGGCCTGGCTGGCCGACCAGGGCGTCAAGTTCAGCAACGGGCACGTCACCACCCCGCTCTGCTCGCCCTCCCGCTCGTCGGTCCTCACCGGCCGCTACGCCCACCACCACGGCGTCCGCAACAACAAGGCCTCGTACCAGCTCGACCAGAGCACCACCCTGCCCCGGTACCTGAAGCAGGCCGGCTACCGCACCGGCCTGTTCGGCAAGTGGCTCAACTCCTGGACCCTGTCCGACAATCCGCCGCACTTCGAGGACTTCGCCCTGCTCCAGCCGGGCTACGTCGACGCGCAGTGGAACCTCAACGGCACGGTCCAGACGATCAACGGCTACACCACCAACATCATCAAGAACCAAACACTGAGCTTCCTCGACAAGGCGGCGGCCGACTCCCGGCCCTGGTTCGCGTACGTCACCCCGTACGCCTCCCACGGTCCGCGCACCCCCGAGGCGAAGTACGCCGGCACGGCCGTCCCGGACTGGGACGGCCGACCCTCCGTCCCGGAGAACGACCGCAGCGACAAACCGGCCTACATCCGGAACGCGACCGGGACGCTGGCCGACGGGCAGCAGATCCGAGCGGAACAGCTGCGCACCCTGCTCACCGTCGACGACACGGTCCAGGCGTTCAAGAACAAGCTCCAGGCGCTCGGACAGCTCGACAACACCCTGGTCATCTACATCGCCGACAACGGCTTCACCTGGGCCGACCACGGATGGACCAAGAAGTCGGTCCCCTACCGCCCGGCGCACGAGGTGCCGTTCTACCTCTCCTGGCCGGCGGGCGGCCTGAGCTCGGGGACCACCGACAGCCGCATCACCGCGAACATCGACATCGCCCCCACGGTCCTCGACGCGGCCGGCATCACGCCCACCCACTCGGTGGACGGAAGGTCCCTGCTCTCCTCGTACAGCCGCGACCACCTGCTCGTCGAGTGGTGGCAGCAGGGCACGAAAGCGGGCGGCCCGCCCACCTGGGCCTCGTACGTGGGCCAGAACAAGCAGTACACGGAGTACTACGACCTCACCACCGACGGCAACGGCACCGTGTCCGGCACGGGGCAGGTGAAGTTCCGCGAGTACTACGACCTGGCGGGCGACCCGTACCAGCTGACAAACAAGCTGTACCAGGCCACCCCGGCGGACGAGCAGAACCTGGGCATCCCCGCCCTGGCGGCGCAACTCGCCGCTGACCGCAGCGCCTAGCGGTACCCGGCCGGTGCCCCGCGACATGACCCGCGGGACACCGGCTCCCCTCAACGCACACCGACGGAGCCGCCATGCTTTCCTGCTGCACCCCCGGACACGGTGACCCCGCCACCGTCGCACTCTCCCTCGCGCCGCGGCCACCTGTCGCCGCCGCCCAGCGGGCCGCCCGCCGGCTGATCGACCTGCCGGGCGGGCGCTTCCTCATGGGCACCGACGACCCGGACTCCTTCCCGGCCGACGGCGAGGGGCCGGTACGCGAGGTCGCCGTCGACCCGTTCCGAATCGCACCCACGACGGTGACCAACGCCCAGTTCGCCACCTTCGTCAAAGCCGCCGGCCACGTCACCGAAGCCGAACACTTCGGCTTTTCCTTCGTCTTCGGCGGCTTCCTGGCCGAGGAGGTAGCCGCCACATCTCCGCCCGTGGCGGCCGTCCCCTGGTGGCGGGCCGTCCAGGGCGCGAGCTGGCGGCACCCCGAGGGCGCCGGCTCGTCCGTCACCGCACGCCAGAACCACCCCGTCATCCACGTCTCCTGGAACGACGCCCAGGCGTACTGCGCCTGGTCCGGCACCCGCCTCCCCACCGAGGCCGAATGGGAGTACGCGGCCCGCGGTGGGCTTGAGCAGCGGCGCTACCCGTGGGGCGACGACCTCACCCCCGGCGGCCGGCACATGTGCAACATCTGGCAGGGCGACTTCCCCACCCTGAACACCGCGGAGGACGGCTACGAGGGCACGGCACCGGCGAACTCCTTCCGCCCCAACGGCTTCGGGCTCTACAACGTCGTCGGCAACGTATGGGAATGGTGCGCCGACTGGTTCGCGCCCGAAGCCGGCCGCGTGATGCGCGGCGGCTCATACCTCTGCCACGACTCGTACTGCAACCGTTACCGCGTCGCGGCCCGCAGCTCCAACACGCCCGACAGCTCCACCGGCAACATCGGCTTCCGAGTGGCCGCGGACAGCGGCGCAGCCGCCGGGACGACACGGCCGTCCTGACAGCGCCCGCACACCCGTCGAGACGCCTCCGCGCAGGCCCTCCCCTTCTGCCAAGGACCACGATCCGCCATGAGTGTTTCCGCGGCCCCGAGCGTGAGCGAGGCGTTCTCCCGCCGCCACGATCTGACCGTCGTCGACGTCCGCACTCCGGGCGAGTTCGCGTCCGGCCACCTGCCGAACGCCGTCAACGTCCCCCTCGACCGCATCGCGCGGGCGCTGCCGGATCTCCGACAGGCCGCCGAGCACAGGCCCCTGCTGGTGGTGTGCGCCTCCGGCGCCCGGGCGGAGATCGCCGTTGCCACCCTGGCCTCCCATGGCGTCGACGGGCGTACACGACCAACTTGAACGGGGTGGCGAAGCCCGAGTTTGCAGAGAATGCAGGAGACGAACGTCTTGACGGTCTCCTGGCTGCTGACGTTGAAGCAGATCGCCGCGGCGTTCGGCGACGTGCCGAGCGACCGCGCCGCTGCGGTTCAATACACCTGGCCCCGCCCTAAAAGGCGTTGTCCAGCGTCAGGGTGAGCTCAGCGATCCGCCACCCACCGTCGGACCGGCACAGGCCCAACGTGTAGACCCCGGTCGAGATCATCTGGATGCTCTCGCCGGTGTTCCTCGTCTGCACCAGATAGGCCCGCACCTCAGCGGTGGCGGCGTCCGTCGTCGTGACCACGACATTGCCCAGGTGGGGCCGCACCCTTCCGGTCTGGGCCGTGTGCCCGTCACGGATGAAGTCGATCACGAGACCACCGTCAGCACGATCTTGCCTTGGAGGTGGCCCTGCGCGGCTCGCGTGTGTGCGCTGCCCGCCTCGGGCAGCGGGTATGTGCTGTCCACCCCGACCTGGAGCTTGCCCTCGTCGAACAGGCGCCCGATCTCGGCGAGCTGGGGACCGTTGGAACGCACCTGAATGTCCGAGACTGTGATGCCCAGACTCGCCGTCTCTTCCGGGTCGTACTGGGCGAAGAACACCGGAAGCATGGTGCCGCCGCGCTTGAGCACGGTCAGGAAGCGTGAGCTGTCCGGGCCACCGACGGTGTCGATCACCAGGTCGACACCGCTGACCACGTCCGCGGCCTGCGTCCTGGTGTAGTCGATGAACTCATCGGCGCCGAGCTTGCGCAGGAACTGCTCGTGCCGGCCCGAGGCCACCGCGATCACGTGTGCCCCCTTCCATTTCGCCAGCTGCACCGCGAAGTGGCCCACTCCACCAGCGGCCCCGTTGACCAGCACGGTCATCCCTGGCGTGATCGGCACCGGCTGGTGCACCTGGCCGGTGAAAGGAGACGGCACGTCGTGGCCGAGATCAACCAGGAACTGCCAGGCCGTAAGCACGGCCATCGGCGCCCCAGCCGCCTGCACGTGGTCGATACCGGCCGGCTTGTGAGCCAGGTCCGAAGCCGGCGCGGCCACGTACTCGGCGTACGTCCGGCCGTCGAATCCGGGGAACCGCAGCATGCCGAAGACCTCGTCACCGACAGCGAACCCCAGAACGTCCGGAGCGACCGCCTGGACCACGCCCGACATATCCGTTCCGGGGATCAGGGGGAACTCCAGCGCCGGCCTCATCTCGGCCGGCATGACCTTCATCCCCTCACGCAGGTACCAGTCCGGCGGGTTGATGCCCGCCGCGTGCACCCGGACGAGCACCTCGCCCGGGCCGATCTCGGGAACCGGCACCTCGTCATACTGCAAAACTTCCGGCCCGCCCGCTTCGTGGAACTGGATCGCCTTCATCGCGCCTGTCGCTTTCTTGGGGAAACGTTGCTCCTTCAGTCAAGGCCCAGGACGGCATGGCCGTCCAAGACCGGTTCGGCAACCTGACCATTCCGAAACGGCATGACGCGTACGCTGGAAGGGTGAACGATCTCGGACAGGACCTGGAACTGCGGCTGGTGCGCTACTTCACCGTCGTGGCGGCGCACCAGCACTTCGGCCGGGCCGCCGCCGACTTGCACGTGGCCCAGCCGGCGCTGAGCCGCCAGATCCAACGGCTCGAGAAGTATCTCGGCGCACGACTGCTGGACCGCGTACCCCAGGGCACCCGGCTCACTCCGGCCGGCCAGAGGTTCCTCCCCCAGGCCCAAGCCCTGCTGCAGGCCGCCCGCCAGGCCGAACTGGCCGTGCGGGAACAAGCCGAGACCGAACGGATCGCCATCGGCTACGTTGAAGACCTGGTGATCACTGCCGCCGTACGGGAACTGCGCCGCCGTTACCCGGACGCCGAGATCGCCACCCGGTACCTGAGCTGCCGCGACGTCGGGGCGCTGTCCGACAAGCGCGTCGACGCCCTGATCGCGCGGGCCCCACTGCCGCTCGCCGCCGACGACGTGTTCACCACCCCGCTGTACGAGGAGCCCCGGATGCTCGTGGTCCCGCGCGACCATCCCTTGGCCGACCGCGCGTCGGTGACCGCGGAAGAACTGGCCGGCGAGAAGGCGGCGCCGTGCGCGTTCGAGACCGCGGACTGGACTTCCTACCGGATCCTCGGGGCCGGCGTGCCGCCGATCGAGAGCTACGAGGACAAGCTCGAACTCGTCGCGAGTGGCAGGGCGATCGCCGTGCTACCGGTCGGCGATCGGCGTAGCTCACTGCGTCCCAACCTCGTCACCGTCCCGATCGAGGGCGCTCCCCCCAGCCAGGTCGTCCTGGTCAGCCGCAAGGGCGACCCGAATCCGATGATCAGGAATCTCCGGCTGGCGGCCAAGGCCGTCCTGACCGCCCCGGCAGCCTGACCGGGACCAGCCGATCCGCTTGGCGCTGAATTGCACCAAGCGGTGCTCACGCGCGCTGTGTTCGTCGCGCATGGAGCCGGCCCGGCTACGCCGGGAGATCGCGTTGCTGAAGATGGAGACCAGCGAGCTGGCGTGGCGTTGGGCCGTGATGTCCTCAAACGCTGCATGGTCCTGTGGGTGAAGTAGCTGAGGGGGACCCCGCGGTGCTCGTCGGGGTGATCAGCGACCAGAGGATTGACAGTCAGCGGGCGATCGAGATCGCGAAGGGCGCGAATCCGCTGGAGCGGATGACGTGCGGGACGAAGAGGATCGCGGCCTCCGTGGCGCGGGCGGTCTGGATCCCGCCGAGATCGTTGATCCACTCCTTGCGCCAGCCGAGGTCGGTGAGCAGTTCGCGGACGGTCTGCTTGGCCTGCGGGTCCTCGCCGGAGAGGAACGCGGTCGGCGGCTGGGTGAGCGTGGCCGGCGCGGTCATCACCGGGAAGAGCATCGTGTTGAGTGTCTTGACGACGTGCGTCTCGGGGAGCGCTTCCTGGAGCTGTTCGGCGAGGCTGGAGCCGGGGTAGAGCAGGTCGGCAGGCAGTCCGTCCGGGCCGTCGGCGGTGGCGTTGGAGACGTCGACGAGGATCTTGCCCCGCAGTTCCTCGCGCAGGGCAGCGAGGCGTTCCAAAGAGCCGGCTCCAGGTGTGGCGTTGATGACAATCCGGGCTGTCCGGGCGGCGTTGGCGGCGGCGCCCGGCATGCGATCTGCCACGGTCACCTCATGCCCGGCCCGGGTGAGGGCTGCGGCCAGATTGCCGCCGACGCGGCCGTTTCCGAGAACTGCGATCTTGTTCATGCTGATGTGGTCCTCTTCAATTTTCTTTTTTCCGGTTCTTGCAGATGGTCAGCGGGAGAGCGTGGCGACGGCTTCGGCATGGATACCGGGCGCGGCGGCCAGGAAGCTCTCGCTTTGCGGGGTCCAGGG
The DNA here is from genome assembly GCF_042870715.1 of Streptomyces sp. NPDC006463. NCBI lineage: Bacteria > Bacillati > Actinomycetota > Actinomycetes > Kitasatosporales > Streptomycetaceae > Streptomyces > Streptomyces sp. NPDC006463. The sequence continues at coordinate 6,595 of NZ_JBIAHP010000062.1, forward strand.
GCGGCCCTCGGCGTCGGAGATCCGTCCGCCGGCCTCCCGGACGAGGAGCGCCCCGGGCAGCAGGTCCGCGCGGGCACCGGCGAACTGCCAGAAGGCGTCGATCCGGCCGGCGGCCACGTTCAGCAGGTGCAGGGTCGCGGGCACGGAAGTGCGGACGACAAGCGCGTCGAAGAGCATCGCGGTGATCGAGGAGCCGACGCGTCGCACGACGTTCTCGTCCTCGTCCGGCCGGGCCTGGCTGGTGGCCACGAGGCTCAGGCCGAGGTCCGCGGTCTGGGAGACGTGCAGCGGCCGACCGTCGACGTGGGCGCCCGCGCCGGTGAGCGCGGTGTAGGTCTCGCCGGTCAACGGCAGGTGGACCACGGTGAGTACCGGCTGGTTCTCGCGCACGAGGGTGGCTGTCACCGCCCACTCCGGTAGGGCGTGCAGGTGGTTGACGTTGCCCTCGGCCGGATCCACGACCCACCACTCGCCGGGCGGCAGCGCCCCGCCGTCCAACTCGTCTTCCACCCAGCCGGCGTCGGGGCGCAGGCGCGTGAGGCGGGGGCGCAGTATGCCGAGGGCCGTGTCGTCGTTGGCGGCGAGCGCGCGCATCAGCTCTTCGCGGTTCTGGTAGCGGACCACCTCGCCGAACCGCTCGCGCAGCGCCGAACCGGCCGCGCGCACGGCGACCGAGGTCTGGTCGAGCAGGTCGGCGTCAGAGACGGTGACTTCAGTGGTCGGAAGCGTTTCGGACATGGTGGTACTCCCGTCTGAGCAGGGGGTGATGAAGAGGATTTCGGGCCAGGCCGTGCGTTCCGTCCTGGGCCGTGGTGACGACGCTATACACCCCCTCCATTAACATCAAATGCATGTCAAGCACGTCTGGGATTACCCCCATGCAATTGGATTTGAATCTGCTCACCGCGCTCGACGCCTGCACGTCACCGCCCCCGCGATGAGCCGGAGTCTGGGCCGGATCCGGCGCACGACCGGGGACCACAACCTGGTGCGCACCGACCGCACCATGACCCCGATGCCCTATGCGATCGCCGTCCGGGCACAGGTGCACGAGCTTCACGCTCCGCTGGCACGATTCCCTGGTTGCCCTGAGCGGTCGCGCACTACTCGCGGCCGTACGCGGACAGGCGCCGGGCGTGCGACTGCGCTTCGTCGCGGAATCGAGCACCGACACCCCCGAGTTGCGACGCGGCGAGGTCGACCTCGAGGCGAACGCCAACCGCCCGAGCGCACCGGACATCCGCGCCGAGCACGTGGGCGAAACCCGCCTCGTCATCGTCGTACGGCAAGGGCACCCCCTCACCCGCGTCAAAAGCGTCACCGCACAGCAGTACGCCGCCGCTGAGCACGTCACCGTCTCGCGGCGCGGAAATCTCAGCAACGCCCTCGACGACGCCCTCGCGCCGCTCGGCCTCACCCGCCGCGTGGTGGCGGCCGCCCCCACGGAAGCGGCCGCACTGGAGTTCGCGCGCGGCACCGCTGGGCTTCCTCCAGCCGGCCTTCCAGGACGGCGATGCGGCAGGCGGCCTCAATGGGGGTGCCCTGGTCGACCAGCTCGCGGGCACGGGCCGCGATGCGCAGCTGGTAGCGGGAGTAGCGCCGGTGGCCGCCAGCCGAGCGGAGCGGGGTGATGAGGCGGTGCTCGCCGATGGCGCGGAGGAAGTTCTGGGTGGTGCCGAGCATGTCTGCGGCCCGGCCCATGGTGTAGGCGGGGTAGTCGTCGTCATCGAGACGGCCGAACGAGTCGTCTGCTGTCACTGCCCCTCTCTGTGGAACGCGTGGAGGGGCCCGGGTGCCGTCTGGCACCCGGGCCCCGAAGGAACTGCTACACCATCTGCCGACCCTAGTCCTGCGCCGGCCTTCTGTTTCCGCCCGCCCGACCTGAGCTTCGTCGGGGGTGCGGGGATCGCGGATGCGTGACCGGAGACCACCTCACTATCGATGTCCTGCGGTACCCGGACTCGCGTGGCGTCCGGGCGATCCTGATGGCGCCCAATCCCTCCGTTCTTCCCTCTGGATCAATCACTTACCAAATGGGAACTGCGTACTGCTGCACTGCTGTACTGCTGTAACGCGGGCACTGCTCTTACTGCTGTACTGCGAACTGCCCTGTACTGCTGGTGTTGCGTACTGCTGGTGACCTCTCGTAGCGCCACTTCGGCAGCCAGCCCCGTCGCCCATCCTGCGTCTGCTCTGGCTTAGAACCCCACTGCCGAACCTCCCGGTGCGCGCGCCCGCAGCCGACGCCTTCACCGAGGTGCTGCTCACCTACTTCACTGCTGGTACTGCGAACTGCACTTACTACGGGTACTGCCACTGCGGTAACTGCGGTACTGCTTGCGGCGGCCCCTGATCACTGCGGGCCACCCGGTCCGGTCGTCAGTCCCGTCACCGTCCTGCAAAAGCTCTGGCTTCGGAACTCCACCACCGCACCGTCATGCGAACTACAACTACTTGTACTGCTGGTACTGCTGCCCGGCAGTTCGTCTCTGCCAGGCCCTGCGATCTCTCTGCGTTACGAGAGAGAGCATAACCACCCCGCCGCCGAATGTCTACTCCGGCCAACATAGATTTCCGCGCCTTCAACGAGGAGGTAATCAGCCTCGAACGTTGCAGGGCATCGGGTAGCCCCCTGGGGGGCGACCCGCTATGCGGGCACATGCACTGAGCGTTTTCAGCGTGGCCACTGATCGGGTGACGCCGGTCAGGTCGAGGTGAGGGCCGCAACGCACAAAGCCCCCGTGCCGTTGAGAGAGGTGT
>NZ_JBIAHP010000063.1:0-7694 GCF_042870715.1 Streptomyces sp. NPDC006463
GCCCCCCGCGGGCGGGCGGCCCGCGCCGCGCCGCCCGCCCCCCCGCCCGCCCCCCCCCCCCCGGCGGCGCCCCCCCCCCCCCCCCCCCCGCCCGGGGGCCCCCGGGGGCCGGCCCCCCCCCCCCCCCCCCCCCGGGGGCGGGGCGGCCGTCGTCCTTCCTGCGGCAGGGCAGACGTTTAATCGCTGGTGTGCGGTCCGGTGGCCCGCATAGGTTGGCATCGCGACCGCGCCCCCGATGCGCCCGGCTGCGGCTACTTCCTTCTGACAACCAAGTGACGCCGCCGCCACCTCTGATCTCGGGAGGCGCGGCCGCTTTCGCCCCGTCGGCCCCTTGGCCGGGGCCGTCCGTTCCTTTGGATCCGGGGGGATTCACTGCCTCGCTACACCCAGCGCGTCTCCAAGATCTGGTCCGAGATGCTCGTGGCCCCGCACGTCTCGGCGGCCGCCAGAACCCCGCCCGCACCGGAAGTCCACCACTGGCCCACCGGGCAGGCCTTCCGCACGTACGAAGGCGGCCCGGCCTTCGTACGGGAACCCCGGGAAGAGCTCTTCCTGCTGGCAGTCGGCAACTTCGTCTCGCAGAAGACCTTCTACGAGAGCGGCCGGGAGCGCGACGACCGGTACGCCCGTCTCGTGGGTGAACTCGCGGTCGAGGACCCCGTATGGACGGCCGGCTTGCTGCGCTGGCTTCGCAGCGAGGGCAACATGCGCACGGCCTCCCTGGTGGGCGCCGCCGCGTACGTCCGGGCCCGGATCGAGGCGGGGTCGTCCGAGGACCCGTCCAAGGACCCGTCCAAGAGCCCGTCCAACCGGTCCGTGATCGACTCGGTGCTCCAGCGTGCCGACGAGCCGGGCGAGCTGCTCGCCCACTGGACCTCGGTGTACGGACGGAACGTGCCGCAGCCCGTGAAGCGGGGCATCGCGGACGCCGTGCGCCGGCTGTACTCCTCCCGGTCCCTGCTGAAGTACGACACCGCGTCCAAGGGCTTCCGCTTCGGTGACGTACTCAACCTGGTGCACGCCTCCCCGGACCCGGACAAGCCCTGGCAGGGAGCGCTCTTCCGGCACGCCCTGGACCGCCGCCACCACCCGGAGCAGGCGTTTCCGCCAGTCTCCGACCGCCTGCTGACCGCGCACCGCGCCCTGATGGAGCTGCCGACGGACGAGCGGCGGGCCGCGGTGACCGGGCCGGGCGGCGCCGAGCGGCTGGCCGCGGCGGGCATGACCTGGGAGGCCCTGGCGGGCTGGCTCCACGGACCCATGGACGCCGCCGTCTGGGAGGCTGTGATCCCCTCGATGGCACCGATGGCGCTCCTGCGGAACCTGCGGAACTTCGACGAGGCCGGGGTCTCGGACGAGGTGGCGGCCCGGGTCGCCGCACGGATCTCGGACGCCGCCGAAGTCGCCCGGTCCCGGCAGTTCCCCTTCCGCTACCTGGCCGCCCACCGGCACGCGCCGTCTCAGCGCTGGGCAGCCCCGCTGGAACGGGCACTGAGCCACTCGCTGGCCAACGTACCGGCCTTGCCGGGCCGGACGCTGATCCTTGTGGACCGGTCCGACTCCATGTTCTGGGACACCGCCTCCGAGCGGTCCAAGCTGACCCGGGCGGACGCGGCGGCCGTGTTCGGTGCCGCCTTGGCGATGCGCGCCGAGCGGGCGGAGCTGGTGGAGTTCGGCTGGTCCAGCGCGGCGGTGCCATTCGCGGCGGGGGAACCCGTGCTCGAGGTGCTGAAACGGTTCCACAGCCTCGGAGGCACCCAGACCATGAAGGCGGTGCGCGCCCACTACAGGGGGCACGACCGGGTCCTGATCATCACGGACGAGCAGGCCGCCGACCACGGCCGCCGCGGGCCGGCCGAACCGGTTCCGGCCGAGATCCCGGTCTACACCTGGAACCTGGCGGGGTACCGGCCCGCCCACGGCCCCACACCGGCACACCTTCGGCGGCCTCACGGACGCCGCGTTCCGGATGGTCGGCCTCATCGAGGCGGGCCGTCATGCCGCTTGGCCGTGGACTGCCGACCCGGCGTAGAGCGGAGCGCGCCCGGCAGGCCGCGTCCCCGATACGGGGGCGCGTGCCGTCGTTCGGGGGGATCCCCCGATTCCCCCCGAACAACGGCCCATCGAAGAGGCCTGGTGCTGCGACAGCAGCAGCGCGGCCCCTCCCCCGTTTCCTTCTCGCCCAGCAGCGTCGACACTCAGCTAGCTAGACGCGAAACGTCGAGCGGTTGAGCGCGACTCATCTAGTGGGCTAGATGGCTTGATGACGATACTTCGCCCCACACATGCCCTGTCAAGCCAGTTCGGGCTACGCGTACGGGCGATGTGCCGTGGTTCACTTTCACGGATGTCCGCTAGCGGGCTAGACGCACTTCGCTGGACCGTGTGGAGCGTGCATCTAGGTGGATAGATAATGAGGGTGGTGGTTCAGCAGTGAACTACGAGACCCAGCGGGAGACAGGAGCAGTGACGGCGATGGGCGAGGAAACCCCCACCGGCCGGCGAGACACCATGGGCGACCGCCTCGGCTTCTTGATCGAGACGATCCACCCGGCCGGTCGCGGCCCGTACTCGTACCAAGAGATCGCCGACGGCACGAAGCAGTTGCCCGGCCCCTCCGTCTCCCACGGCACGGTCCAGACCATCCGCTTGAACAACAATCCGAACCCCGGCATCGACTCGATCCGCGCGATCGCCAACTTCTTCGGCGTCACTGTGGGATACCTCGCTGACGGCGAGAACGCCGAAGCGATCGAGCAGCGGATCGAGGAGCGGATCACGCGGCTTCGCGAGGAGATGAGCAAAGCCGCTGCGGCCGACGAGTTCGCCCAGGTCCTGGAGGACGAGGAAGTCAAGGCCGCGGCCTTCCGCCTCAGCGGACTGTCCGCCGGGTCCATGAGATCCGTCACGGGCCTGATCAAGCAGCTCAGAAAGGCCGAAGGGCTTCCTGACGTGAAGCCCCGCCGTCGCCGTCGCAAGGAATCGTAAGACGCGAATCAGTCACACGACCCGCACATAAAGGGTGTTCCGGTCTACCTGTACGCCGTTTTCCGGCCGCCCGTGGGAGCTCCGGTTATTCTCAAAACGATCAGGAGTGCGAAATCGGCGGGCGGCATGGAGCGGTTGGGCTTCGCGCCGGGGAGAGCCAACGGCGGGGAGGACGACCATGCGGTGGTGGAAGCGCGCCGATACGGAGTGCGCCGCCGTTGCAGACCAACTCGTCATCCCCCAGCCGTTCGACCTGGAGGTCTTCTGCGAGGGCATAGCCGAGCAGCGTGGCCGCCCACTGATCCTGCTGCCTCTCGACGGACCTCCTGACCCCGCGCTGCCGTGCGGGATCTGGCTCGGCCTGGACGTCGCCGACCTCGTCTTCTACGACGCCGTCGCAGCCGAGATCCTCAAGGTACAGATCGTCCTTCACGAGATCTCGCACATGCTGCTCGGTCATGTCGCCCCCGAGCTCGACATATCGGAGCAACCGCCGGAACACGAGATCGCCCGTGCCTCCGAGTATTTCCAGCGCCTGCTGACGCGCACACAGGGGGCCGTATCCGGTCTTGATCGCCCTGATCTTCCCGTGGCCTCGATCATCCGCGCCGAGGCGGCCCGGATCAGGAGCGTGGCCCGCATGACCGAATCGATCGACGAGGAACTCGGCCTCGACATAGACCGCCTGGCGCACCTCATGGGCCGGAGCAAGTTCGCGAGCCCGCAGGAGCGACAGGCAGAGACGCTGGCCACGCTCATCCACGAGCGGGCCGGCCGCTACACGACGCAGTCGACCTCCAGCGAGGCCGAGGACCGTCTTGCGCGCCTCCATGACGCCCTCGGGCACCCCGTTCGAAACACCTGGTCGTGAAGTGAAACATCTCGAAATCGCCGTCTTGACCATGCTCTGGGCGGTGACGATCTGGCGCGTCCCCTCAGCCGTTCGGACCGTCAAGCAGAGAGCTCTGTGGGCGGCGTTCGCCGCCCTGACCCTCTCCATGACGCTCCGCCTGCCCGGGGTGATGCACGGCCTGGACGACGGGGCAGGAGTCAACAACCTGTCCACCCTCGTCAAGCACTGGCTGGGCATGATCGCGGCCGGTGCCGTCGTCGACTTCGTCGTGGCCATCGCCAGACCGGAGACCGGCCGTCGGCTGCGATCCCGCCACTACGTCACCTTCACGGCGATGGCGGTCATGGCGGTGCTCTTCACCTTCTTCGTCCCACGTCCCCACGAGGTGACCGACTTCTACGAGGAGAACGTCGGCAACGGCTGGGCCACGCTCTACTACCTCGTCTTCGTCGTCTACCTCGGAATCGCCATGGCCAACGCCACCTGGCTCTTCTGGGGCAGCGCACGCCACGCCAGCGCCCGTTGGCTCCGCACGGGCGTACGCCTCATGGGCATCGGAACCGCCGTAGGCGTCCTCTACACCCTGCTGCGCTCCGGATACATGACGAGCCGCCTCGTGGGCTTGGCGGGCAGCTCCAGCGACACCGCTGTCGACAACGCCACCGATGCCCTGAAGTACATGGCGATCGGCACCATCCTCGTAGGCAGCAGCATCCCCGCGTTCGGCGTCGCCTGGCGCACCGTCCAGGACGGCCGGCACCACCGGAAGCTCCAGCCGCTCTGGCAGGATCTGACCGCGGTCACCCCCGACATCGTCCTCAAGACCGGACTCCTTCGCAGCCCGCGCCTCCGGCTGTACCGGCGAGTGATCGAAATCCGCGACGCCGCCCTGGCACTCGACCCTTACGCCACCCGCGAGATGCGCGAGCGCGCGCGGACCGCCGCGAGGCAGGCGGGATTCGCCCCGGCGACGAGCCCGGCGTCCGAGGCCCTCTGGCTGCGAGCAGCACGCGAAGCCAAGGCCCGGGGCGCCTCGCCGGTCGGCAGCGCGCAGAAGGCAGGCACCGAGGGAATCGACGACCTCGACTTCACCACCGAGGTCCAGAGGCTCATCCAGCTCGCCCAGGTCTACCACTCCCCCGTGGCCGACGACTTCCTCAACACCACCTGCCAGGAGACCACGGCATGACGACCACGATCACCCGGCCCAACGAGTCCCGGGCCGCGCGCCTGATCACCGATGGGCTCGATCCCAAGACCTGGATCATCGCCGACACCATCCTCATCGGCTGGCACACAGGCCGCCTCTCCGGGATCGGATGGGGCCTCCTCGGCTGCCTGTTCGCCGCGGTCATCCCCCTGGCCTTCATCAAATTCGGCATCCGCCGCGGCCGCTGGGCCGACCGGCACGTCGGCCAGAGGCAGCAGCGCATCATCGTGATGACCTTCGTCAGCGCCTCGGTCGCCACCGGCATCCTGCTGCTGTGGACGTTCGACGCGCCCCGGCCGATGGTTGCGCTGATCGCGGCCATGCTGGTCACCCTGGCCGCCCTCCTCGCCGTGACCCCTGCCTGGAAGATCAGCGTGCACGCAGCCGTGTCCTCCGGAAGCGTGGCCATGCTCGCCATGACCTACGGGCTCTGGGTGCTCCTGGCCTACCCCGTCGTCGCCGTCGTCGGCTGGTCCCGGGTGGAGCTGAAGGACCACACCCTCGCCCAGGTCCTGGCAGGCGCCGCGGTGGGCGGGGCCGTGGCAGCCAGCACCTTCGCGCTGGCCCGGTAGGCGATCAGGGAAGTAGGGCCGCACCATCCGGCGCCACTTGGCACCATCCGGCGCCACTCGGCGCCATTCCACGCCCCCAAAGGCACAGGAGCCCATATGGCGCCACAATCACCTGCGTCACTCTCCTCACATTTCCGCAGGTAGGGCGCCCTCTCTTGAGTCCACACACCCATAAGGCGCCAATCGGCCTTGCGCATGGCGCCACAATGGTGCCATGATGGCGTTATGGACTTGAAGCCGTATGTCGACACCCTCCGCCGCGAACTCGCGGTGGCCGCCGAAGCCGGCGGGGAAGATGCCCGTGAGCTGGCCGAGCGGCTCACCGCTCCCCTGGAGTCGGCGACCCGTCTGACGATGCTCAATGTGCTCTCCGCAGCGATGGACGAGATCACCCGCGAGCTCGCCCCCGGCTCGGTCGACGTACGGCTGCGCGGGCTGGACCCCGACTTCGTGGTGACGCTGCCGCCCGCCGACGGCGGCCCCATGGAAGCGGCCTCCACGCCCGTCGAACCACTCAAGGCGCAGGCCCCTGGCGAAGGCGACGAAGGCGGCACCGCCCGCGTCAATCTGCGCCTGCCGGCCCACCTCAAGGCGCGCGCCGAGGAGGCCGCGAGCCGCGAGGGCCTGTCGGTCAACGCGTGGCTGGTACGGGCCGTGTCGGCCGCGGTCGACGGCGGCACCCGGCCGCGTACGACCGAGAAGGCCCAGGTCATCGGACAGAGCTTCACGGGTTGGGTGCGCTAGCCGCACCCAACCCGCACCACGTTCACCCACATCACGTCCCACCAGCGGGGACGTCCTGAAGACCCAAGAGGACGGGACAGCCATGCCTTCTTTCGACACTCCCGAACCGGTCTCGGTCACAGCCCACGTGGAGGCCGGTTCCATCCAGTTCACCGCGGGCGACCGCCTCGACACCGTCGTCGAGGTGCAGCCCCGCGACCCGAAGCGGGACCAGGACGTACGGGCGGCCGAGGGAACCGAGGTCACGTACGCGAGCGGCGTACTGACCGTCAGGACGCCCAAGTCCAACCTGTTCGGCCGCACCGGCACCGTCGACGTGACGGTCGATCTGCCCACTGGCTCGCGCGTCGACGTGACCGGCGCCTGGGCCCAGGTGCTCGGCGAGGGCCGGCTAGGCGAGGTCCGCGTGAAGACCTCGTCCGGCGACGTCCGGCTCGACACGACCGGCCCGCTGAAGCTGACCGCGTCGCACGGTTCGATCACCGTGGACCGGGTCGAGGGCATGGCCGAGATCACCACCAGCTCCGGCAGCATGCGCGTCGGCCTCGTCGACGGCCCCGCCGTCCTGAAGAACTCGCACGGCACCACGACCGTCGGCGCCGCGACCGGCGAGCTGCGGGTGAGCGGCGCCAACGGCGACATCGAGATCCGGCGCGCCGAGGACTCGGTCACCGCCACCACCGCCCACGGCACCCTGCGCGTGGGCGAAGTCGCCTGCGGCACCGTCCAGTTGGAAACCTCCTACGGCGCCATCGAGGTCGGTGTCCGCGAGGGAACCGCAGCCTGGCTCGACGTCAGCTCAGCCTCCGGCCAGGTGCGCAACACGCTCACGGCGTCCGAGGCTCCGGAGAAGACCGAGGACACCGTCAAGATCCGCGCCCGCACCCGTTACGGCAACATCGAGATCCGGCGCGCCAAGGCCTGACCCCGGAAGTGCCGGCCTCAACTCACTACCCCACCCTGCCACTTCAACCTTCGATCGAGAGGGCCACATGCGTTCTTCTGTCATGCCCACATCAAGTCAGCGTGACGGTCAGCCGTCTCCGGCCGCCGTCTGCGCCGTCGGTCTGCGCAAGTCCTACGGCGACAAGACCGTCCTCGACGGCGTCGACCTGCGCATCCCGGCCGGGTCCGTCTTCGCGCTCCTCGGGCCGAACGGCGCCGGCAAGACCACCGCCGTGAAGATCCTGTCCACGCTCATCGCCGCCGACGGCGGGCAGGCCCAGGTCGCGGGCCACGACGTCGCCGCCGACCCGCAGGCGGTGCGTGCCGCGATCGGTGTCACCGGGCAGTTCTCCGCCGTGGACGGCCTGATCACCGGTGAGGA
>NZ_JBIAHP010000064.1:0-7481 GCF_042870715.1 Streptomyces sp. NPDC006463
TCACCGCCTCCTCGAAGCTTCCCGCCGCCCAGATCCGCGACCTCGGAGCCCTGCGCTGGCTCCATTCCGGCGAGTCGGTCATCCTCTTCGGCCCGACCGTTATCGAGGGTTTGGTTCGAGATTCGGCATATTGCCGCTGGGTGGGACCTTCATGAGATCGATGTGACGTGGCTGCGTTGTCAGTGCAGCCTCGTATGTTGGCCCGATGAGTCAGAAGGTGGTCGATGAGCGGGCCGTCGAAGCGGCGGTGAACGACGCTGAACAGGCGATAGCCGAGTTCGACGGGGCCTGCCGGTGGCTGACTGCTGCCCGGCGGGGACCGATGGAGCCTCTTGGAGCCGAGGTCTGGGTGTTCGACAAGGATCTTGCCCGGGTGGTGTTGGTGAAGCACCGCTGGCGGGGTTGGGTTTCTCCGGGCGGGATGGTCGAGGCCGGGGAGACACCGCGCGAGGGCGCCATCCGGGAGCTTTTCGAAGAGACGGGCCTTCGGGTGGAACCGCTGCCTGAGCCGGCAGCGGTTGCGGTTCGCTCCTATCACCCGGACTTGCCGGTCACGCTCGGGCTGTCGTATGCCGCCGTCGTTGATGCAGCGGCCTCGTTTGTTCCGGAGGCCGGGCAGCCGGTGGCTTGGAAGAGGTTGGACGAGGGATGGGAGAGCTGTTTTCCCGATGATCTATCCCGGATTCGTCAGCATGCCACGTGGTTGGCTGATCGGGTGGGCCGTCATTGAGGGGCTGCTGCGGTTCCTCCGCGGCGGGCGAGTTCGCGGCGGAGGTCGAGATTCTCGCCGTGGGCTTGTTCGAGCGCGTCTCGCAGAGCCTGTACTTCTTCGCGGTGCTGCTTCTTCAGGCGGGTGATCTGACTGGTCAACGCGAGGACGAGGGTGCTCTGCCCGTCGGCTGGAGGGGTCGGTGCGGGAACCGGCCGGGCTTGGGCCCGTAGCCGTTCGATGCGTCCCCGCAGGTCGGGGTGGTTATAGAGGAACGCATGGGAGACGGCGGCCTCGCGCTGGACGGCCTGGAAGGTGATCGGCTCACCGCGTTTGACCAGGGTGCGGATCGCCTTCTCGGCGGCCTCCATCTTGGCCTGTGACTTCGCCTTCGCGGCGGTGGCGAGTGTCTGGGTGCGCTTGGCGCGAGCGTCGTCGGTCATGGCCGGGTCCTTCGGTGACGGTCGAGGGTGAGCGGGACGGGGCCGGTGGGGGCGGCGCCGCAGCCGGCGCCCTGGACGGCGCGTCCGGGCTTGGAGCGGAGAGTGTCCAGCAGCTTCATGAGGGCCGCGTGTTCGGCTCTCCGTTGTAGCAGCCAGACGTTGTCCTCGGGCATCGGACGTCCGTGCCGTTCCTGGAATGCGGTGGTGCTGCGGTTGATCAGGGCCTCCGTCTCGGTCAACTGCCTTTCCAGCGCGTTCTGGTGGGAGGCGTCGGTGACGAAGGCCGAGCAGGTCAGGCAGGCATTTCCCTTGTCGCAGGTCTGCAGGGGCGGCAGCAGGCACCAGCCGTGGGGCAGGAAGCGGTCGGCCCGGTTGAACAGGTGGAGGCTGTCGTGGTCGTCGCGCGAGAAGACGATATGGGTGCCGTCCGCGCGGAGTTTCGTGGTGGCCAGAAATGCCTGCTCGGCGTGTTCCTGGCGGGCGGCGACGTAGTGCATCGTCATCGACGGGGTTGCATGCCCGGCATAGCGCATCAACACGTGGACGGGCAGGCCGAGTTCGGCGAGCCGTGTGAGCTTCGTGTGTCGGAAGCGGTGGGTGTGGCTCAGTCCGACGGGCTTGCCCTTGCTGTCGGCGATCTTCACGATCTTGCTGAACTCGCGGAGCATCCAGCTGTAGGTGCCCGACGGGTAGGGCTTGTCGCCTTGCCGGTTCCCGGTCCGCTGCAGAAACAGGTGGCGCGGGATGATGCCGGGGAAGCGGTCGCGGACCCACTGCTGTCCGCGTACTCCTCTGAGTGCACCGCCAAGTACAGAGATACGTGCACCGGTAGGCTCCCGTCCTGAGGCCGGATTCCGTCCCTTGCCGTCTGCTTTCTCGCGTACTGGAGAGAGGAGGATGGCGGCGAGGTGGAGGGCGGCTTGGCAAGCCATGGCGAGCTTGTCAGCAGATGGCGTGATGGATCACTTGCCGGGCAGCTCGTGGACGGCCGGGGAGGGTGTGTGGAAGAGCCAGGATTCCGTGTGCTGCTGACAGAAGCAGGAGAACGGAAAACGGAGGCAGTCCGGGCGATACGGACGGTCACCGGCCTCAGCCTGTGGAACAGCAAGCTTCTGCTTGCCGACGCACCCGTAGAGCTCGAGGTAGCCGGCTGGTTCGAAGCCGCTGTCGAGGCGGCTCGGACCCTTGAGGACGCAGGTGCCCGCACCAGGCTGCTCTGCGATTGCTGCGGCCGCCCCATTAGACGGGGAGCCTTCCCCCTCACCTCGGTGCAGTGCACGGACCTGCGGCCCCTGGAGATCTGTTGGGCGAATGGCCTGACCACAGTGATCTGAAATCGGCCCAGTTTGGTGTGAGAGACCCCCGGCTCATCCGGGCCGGCTGCCGAGGGAAGTCGCCAGTTGTCAGGCTGCGTCTGTGTCGCGTTCGATGGCTGCGAGTCGGTTCTTGAGTCGGTAGCTGGGGCCGTTGATGGAGACGACATCGCAGTGGTGCAGGAGGCGGTCGAGGATGGCGGTGGCGAGGACTTCATCGCCGAACACCTGTCCCCATTCACTGAAGGTCTTGTTCGAGGTCAGGATGATGGAGCCCTTTTCGTATCGCTTTGAGATGACCTGGAAGACCAGGTTGGCCTCGGCGCGTTCGAGGGGCTGGTAGCCCACTTCGTCGACCACGAGGACGGCCGGCCTGAGATAGCTGCCGAGCTTGCTGGTCAGGCGCCCGGCGGCCTCGGCGGTCTTGAGGTTGCGGACCATGTCGTCGAGGCTGATGAAGTAGATCGAGTAGCCGGCGCGGCAAGCCGCGACTGCCAGGGCGACGGCGATATGCGTCTTGCCCACTCCCGGCGGCCCGAGCAGGGCAGCGTTGGCCTTGGCTTCGATGAAGGAGAGGGTGGCGAGGTCTTTGACCTTGCGGGGGTCGAGCTCAGGCTGGAATGAGAAGTCGTAATCGTCCAGCGTCTTGTGGTGCGGCAGCTTCGAGATCCGCAGGCCCGTGCGGAAGCGGCGGTCGTCACGGACGGCGAGTTCCTCGGAGAGAACGAGGTCGATGAAGTCGAGGTAACCCATTTTGGCCTCGTCAGCCCGCTGAGCGTACTGAGTCAGAGCGTCGGCCAGGTGAGGCAGGCCCAGCTTGCCAGCCGTGTTGCGGATGCGGGTGGAGACCAGCTCGCTCAAGACGATTCCTTCGGCAGTCGGTGGGTGCTGAAGGGGCGGGTGCCGGTCAGCTCGTCATAGACCGACAAAGGCCTGCGGCCGACTTCGACCTGGGTGACCGCGGCCCGGTTTAGCAGGGCTGACAACGGACCGGACTCCGTGCCTGGACCGTTGTGGCGGCGGGGCTGGGTCAGGCCCCCGTCGCCGGCGGTGACGCGGCGGCCGGCTCCGGTGGGCAGGTCGTCCCAGTGCTTCTCGTCGACGATGCGGGCGCCTCGGCCAGCCGCTCGGGGGTGAAGGGCCAGCAGGGTTTCGCCATTGTGATCGGCGGCGGTCGCATGCAGCATGATCTGGGACTTCGTGGCCCTGACTTCGACCAGCTGACGGGGGCGGACCTTGCGGGCCGGCACCGAGTAGAGGTTGGCGTCGAAGGCGACGAGGCAGTCTTTGCCGACATGCCGGAGATGCCGCTGAGTGACCACATAGGGCGTCTGGGGCAGCGGGCGGAGGGCCACGTGGTCGCGGATCGCGCGCAGACCGATGACCTCGCCGTGGGTGCCGTGCACCTTCGCTCGCCGCAGGGGCACCCAGGCGGTGAACGCGGCGTTGAGTTCCTCAATGGAGGAGAAGGCCCGTCCGGCCAGGACGTGGTCGCGGACGATCAGCACCTGTCGCTCCACGCGGCCCTTGCCCGTGGGCCGGTAGGCGGCCAGCACGTCGGGATCGAAGTCGTAGTGCCCCGCGAAGGCGACGGCCTCCGGATGGAGGGGGACGGCTTCGCCTGGTGCGACATGCCTGCGGACCACCGTTTTGGTGCGGTCGTAGACGATCGACATCGGGACCCCGCCGAAGTGCGCGAACGCCTGCCGGTGGCAGTCGAAGAACGTGGCCAGGTCCTGGCTGGTGGTGAAACAACAGAACGGATCGCGCGAGTAGGACAAGGTCATGTGGAACGAGTAGACCTTCGCGATCCCGACATGAGCGAGGATCTGTCCCTCGTCACCCCAGTCGACCTGGGCCTGGGCCCCCGGGACCACCTCGAACCTGCGGTGCAGCCCCGCCAGTTCCCCTGGACTGATACCCAGTTCCTCCGCGATCCGCGGGCGCGCTTCCTGCAAGTACATCTTGATCCGCTGGTAGCTGCCCGTGAACCCGTACTCGGCCACCAGGCGCTCGTGAATCACAGCCCCCTTGAGCAGGATCTCGGCCCGCAGCATCGCGTCGATCAACGGCGCGACCTCATCCACCACCCGCCGGTGCGGCTGACCGTTGGGAGCCCTCCGCGGCGGAGCCACCGGCGTCTCGCCTGACAGGTACTTGACGACCGTGCGCCTGTTCAGCCCGGTCTCCTTCGCGATCTCCCGCAGGCTCATCGCACCGGATTCGTACAGCCCGCGAAACCGCCTCAGCTCCAACCAGCGATGCGGATCCAAGACCACCCTCGCCGCCCTCCACCGACCCGAACAGGACGACAGAAGACTCGCGCGACACCACCCTCACTGCATCAAGAACGGTGCACGTTCATCCGTACGCGGTGGTGCACGTTCACGGCTCTGGCAAGATTTTCGTAGCCGGAGATCATCTCGGCTGACACGATCGGCTGGTCCATAGGACGGGCAGCCTATGACTGTGCTCTGTTGAACTGGCCAGCGTGTTACCGCAGTTGTCTGATGTGTTGTTGACTTCGGTCGAGGTCTCCGATGCTGTGGTGGCGGTCCGCGCCATCACGAGATCCGGCGAACCAGCGGGATGTACTGGATGCGGCCAGCTCAGCGCGTGGTGCCACAGCCGCTACGTGCGGAGCCTGGCCGACGGCACGCTTGCAGGTCGGCCTCTTCGCATCGACTTGTCCGTACGCCGCCTGTACTGCGAAAACACGACTTGCCCGAAGGTGACATTCGCCGAGCAGGTGCCCGGGCTGACCGTGCGGTACCAGCGACGGACACCACCGTTGCAGCGCCTGGTGGAGGAGGTCGGGGTGATGCTGGCCGGCCGAGGCGGTTCCAGGATGCTCCGGATCTTGAACATCAGGCTCTCGCGGTGCACCGTCCTGTCCCAGCTGATGCGGGTGCCGCTTCCGCCGCTGTTCACGCCCCGGGTGCTGGGGGTGGACGACTTCGCGCTCTACGGCGACACCTACGGCACCCTACTGGTCGACGCCGCCACCCGGCTCCCGCTCACACTCTGGGAAGGACGCGACGCGGAAAGGCTCGGCCGGTGGCTCCGTCAGCACCCAGGCGTTGAGGTCGCCTGCCGCGATGGCTCTCTCGCCTACCGGCAGGGCATCACCGCCGGCGCCCCCGATGCAGTGCACAACAACCTTGTTGACGACGTGGAGCAGACCGAGGCGCTCGCGGTCCCGCATGGCGAATTCGGCAACGGCGACCTTGCGGTTGCGGGCGAGAGCCCGGCGCAGGACCTCGTAGGGCTTAGATAAGGCAACGGCAACCCGTCGAAGGTGCGCGGTCGCAGCGCTAGGGGCAGGTGGGGGCGCCGTGCAGGAGCAGATCGAGCACCGAGTCGATGTAGCCGGCCAGTTGGCTGTCGCTGCTGAGAGGGAGCACGCCGGGCAGCCTCGTCGCCAACTCGTCGTGGCCGACGTACGCGGCGTAGCCGAGCATCGCACGCTGGACCGCGACGGCCGGCGGGAAGCCGATCTCCTGGAAGAGCTCGATCGTGTAGTCGAGCCGTCGCTGCACCACCCGTCGCACCACTGGCGCCACCAGCTCGTGGTCGGCCGACGCGAGCAGATTCGCCGCCGCGGCGCCCCGTCCGGCGCCCCCGGTCACCCAGGTGAGCAGGGTCCGCAGCCGGGCCCTTGGATCGGGCTCGGCGGCCAGCATCGCGATGGTGGCCTCGGTGAACCGGCGCTCCCACAGCGCGAGGGCCGCCTCGATGAGGGCGTCGCGGTTGGTGAAGTGCCAGTAGAAGCTGCCCTTGGTGGTGCCCAGCCGCGCGGCGAGCGGCTCCACTGCCACCGCGCCGAGCCCGCGCTCGCCGATCGCATCGAGCGCTGCCGCCGCCCAGTCGTCCGCCGTCAGTCGTTGTCGCCCTTGATTCACGTCCATACGCTACCGTACGGTCATTCCATACGCCTCCGTATGGAGGCTCGGGCAAGGAGACGACGTGCAGAACTTCCAGCGGCGCACCATCGACGCGCCCGCCGCCGAGGTCGGCGCCCTCCTGGACCGGTTGGGCTCCCCGCAGGACCTGATCTGGCCCACCCCGGCCTGGTCCCCGCTGAGCCTCGACGCAGGCTTGGCGGTCGGCTCGGGCGGCGGGCACGGCAGGATCCGCTACTCGGTCGCCGCTCACGAACCGGGCAGAAGGCTCCGGTTCACCTTCGCTCCCGGGCTCGGCATGACCGGGTACCACGAATTCCTGATCACCCCCGAGGGGCCGGACCGCTGCCGGATCTCCCACACCGTCGCAGGACGCCTGGAGGGCAAGATGCTCCTGATGTGGCCTCTGGTGATCCGCTGGCTGCACGAAGCCCTGCTCCAGGACGCCTTCGACAACATCCAGCGCGCGGCCACGAACCACCTGCCCCACCCGGCCCGCTGGTCGGCCCGGGTCCGCCTGCTGCGCCTCATTTTCGCCCGCCGGACCCGCGGGCCCGTGGAGCCGTCCGCAGCACGTACATGACGCCCGCGAGGGCCGCCCTGTCCGGAACGCGCAACCGCGCGGGGTAGCGGCGGCGCCGTTCGGGAGCGAGCGGAAGCAGCGGAGCCACGCGCTCCCCCAGGTCATTTGAAACAAGATCAGCACGTACGCGGACACCCTGCCGACCAGGTCAAGGAGAAACGCACCGGGTGGATGCGCGGCCCGACTCCCGTCGATGGCGTCCACTCCCACCCGGTGGGCTCCACTCGGTGGAGTGGATGGCGAGCACGGTGGCGTCCACTCCCGGACGGTGGAGTCCACTGAGCTTCCGCCAACCTGAAGTCGCAGGTCAAAGGGCTGGTGTGACCAGCTTTCGCGGTGCTCACGCTGCTCGTGGACGGGAGCCCATTGAGAAGATCGTCTGACAGAGGTCGGGATTGTCGCCGAAACGGAGTCCGAGGCAGCGCTGCCGGCCCGTGTACCGAAGTTGGGACGCGCAGCCCGTCCCGCTGGCCGGCACATGACATCCTGCCCCAATGCTCCTGAACGATCTCTCCAGCAGTGTCGACCTCC
>NZ_JBIAHP010000065.1:0-6479 GCF_042870715.1 Streptomyces sp. NPDC006463
AGTGACACCAGAGCCCAAAACAGGCCCTGACCAGCATCAACACCCCAAAAGCTCACTGTCTCTCACACCACTGTCCCCAAACCGAGAGATCGCACCAGGCGGTGCGCGATCGGCGACGAGGGCATCCGGTTCGAGCACCGCACCTACGACGGGCACGCACTCAACGCGCACCGCCACCGCTCCACGGCGACGGACGGCAAGTGGGAGGTCCACCACAACCCCTACGAGCCGTGGCAGTGCTGGGTCAGACTCCCCCACGGCTGGGAACCGGTCCCCTGGATCCATCAAGGGCTGGTGTCCAGGCCGTTCACCGACACCACCTGGCGACACATCCGCAGCGTGGTCAAACAGCGCGAAGGCCGGGCCGAACACGAGGAACAACTCGCCCGCCACCTCGACGAACTCCTACGCCGCGCACACACCGCGGACACAGGCGTCAGCGACGTCGCAGGCTCCCGCCCAGGCGAGACCACCCCGGGAGCCCCGGGCGCGGCAGCCGATGCCGGTGCCGGTGCCGGTGCCAGTGCCAGCGGCGAGCCCCGCCCAACCGGTCGGCCCGCACACTCACGCCGCAAAACGCACACAGACCACACGAAGCAACGCAATGCGCAGGCACCTCTGCCGGGCAGTCCCGGCCGGCAGGTCCCGCACATGGACGAGGACTCCGGCACCACCCCTGACATCGCCGACTCCATGACGTCGGCAGCGGCCTGGAGCATCTTCGACGCACACCAGGAGGCACAGCATTGGTGACTCCCACCGGCCACGAGACGCACGACGATCCGTACGCCTCCCCCACCACCTGGCGCGAGTGGACGCAGTTCGTCGACACCGCCCCACCCTGCCTGCCCGACACCGGCCCCTGGAGCACCGAAGAACGCCTGGACTACCACTCCCGGTTCGTGATCCTGTCCACCCCCACCATGGCCAAGATCTCCCTCACCCTGCGCCGGCTGATGATCCTCAACCGCAAGCACAACGGCACCGCCCGCCGAGGCCTCCTCATCTCCGGGCCACCCACCACCGGGAAAACCACCACCCTCCAGCAGCTCGGCCGGTCCTTCCACCTCGCCGACCGAGCACGCCGCAGCGCACCCGGTGACCACCTGCCGGTGGTCTTCCTGTCCGTACCGCCCGCCGCGACCCCCAAAATGCTGGTCTCCGAACTGGCCCGGTACCTCGACCTGCCCATCACCACGCGCATGAACCAGGCCCGCATCACCGACATCGTCTGCGCCACCCTGCACGACCTGACGACCCAGCTCGTCCTGGTCGACGACATCCACCTCCTCAACACCCGCACCCGCAGCGGCGCCGAAACCTCCGACCAGATGAAACACCTCAGCGAACGCATTCCCGCGACCTTCGTCTACGCCGGCGTCGCCATCGAGGAATCCCCTCTCCTGACAGGAAACCGCGGCGCGCAGCTGGCCGGACGGTTCAAGATGGTGCGCAACCCGCCCCTGGCGCACGGCAGCACCACGCAACGCAACGCCTGGGAAGGGCTGATCCGCGGCATGGACCAAGCCCTGCGCCTGAACGCCCACCGCGAAGGTGCACTGGTCCGTCACGCGCCGTACCTCCACCTGCGCACCGGAGGCCGGATCGGCAGCCTGTCCGCACTCATCCGGGAAGCAGCCATCGCCGCCATCCTCGACGGCACCGAGAAAATCACCAAAGCACTACTCGACGACATCGAACTCGACCAGCTCGCCGAACACCCGCCCCCGCCCGCCACACGGCGCTGACATGCCGCGCCGACACCACCTGGCCCCACGCGCCAGCATCCTGCGCCTGGCCCCCGTCCAGTGGGAAACCACCGTCTCCTACCTTCAGCGTCTGGCCAGCCGCCATCACCTGGACACCGCAGAACTACTCCGCGGCCTCGGCATCCCCGGGCCGCTCCTCCACCCCGAATGCACCAGGCCCCACGGCCCGTACACCAGCATCGAGCTGTATCTGAACCCCGCCAGCCGCAGCCTGATCGCCGACTTCGCCGGTATCCCCGAGGAACACCTCGCCCACGCGCTCCCCCAGTGGAACGGACACCGCGACAAACCACACGCGGCACCCCCCAAAGCCCGGCTCCGTCTCGCCCCCATGCACGCCGTCACGGGCTGCCCCCACTGCACCCTGGCCCGCACCGGCCAGACCCACCCAGTCCCCCAGTACCTTCCGGACACCGCCCTCATCTGCCAACGTCACAGCACCTGGATGCTCGGCCGCCACACCCTGGCCGGCACCCGACTTCCCATCGAGCACGCCAGCCTCCGACGAGCCCCGGAAATCCTTGCCGCCCACCGCGCCCACGTCCGCTTCCTCAAACGCTGGGGCCCGGCCGCCGACCACGCCCTCGCACTGGCCATGAACCTCACCGAGACCTGGCGGCGCAACGCACCAGCCGACGAACGGATCTGGCCCGCACGCGCCCGCCGCATCGGCGACAACAAGCGCGCCCGCCTCTGGTACGCCCTCGCCCGCGAAGCGATCACCTACCCCGAGACCATCACCCTCGCCCAGTTCCTCGCCCACCACCCCCGCACACTCCACGCTCGCGAGCGTCCCGGGCACGCCCATCCCCTCCACACGGCCGTCGCCGATCTCCTGGGCCGGCCCTGGCTCGAGAACCCAGCCCTGTACCCAGACCAGTTCGGCAACCGCATCACCTACACAGTCGGCCGCCACCCCTACCCCCGAAGCCGGTGGCCCTACCGGCACAACCCGTACGACCCAGGCCCCACCGAACTCACCAAACTCGGCTACCAACCACCCCACCCACGCGCCGTACCAGGTAAAAGGCGCTAGCCACATACCAACGACCAGCGAAACTGCGCAGTACCCAACCAACCTGCACAACCACAACCAGACCCGGAAACACCACAGGTCAGACCGTTAGCGAACCCCGACACTGCGCAGATTCAGTGAGCCAACCCATCACCAAACCCGCTCAACCAACCTGCACAACACCAGGCCAGGAACACAACCACTACGCAGATTCACTGATCGGCGACAACACTGTCGACGACCAGCGAGGTCAGGAAGTCGTCATCGAGGACCTTCGGCCGGCCGCCGTGGTTGCCCTTTTCGCGGCCGTCTGCTGGCCCTCCAGGGTCTTCTCCCAGATGTAGTTGCGGTCGAGCTGGGCCGCGACGGCCCGGACGGCGAAGAACATGGCACCCATGCCGTTGGGGTCGTAGATGCCGGTGAGGGGGCCAGTGTCCCCGGAGGGCGAGTACGGCAAGGACATCTGGGACCTGGCGGTCTTCGGCCACCGCGGCTCGGTGGACTTCACCGCCGTCCACCAGCCCTGGCTGAAGGAGACCGCGAAACGCTGGGCCCCCAACTACCTGACCCGGGTACGCTCCCGCAGCACGTCCTCCCACGGCCGCTAGCACCTGGCCTCCCTGGCCTTCCTGTCGCGCAGTCTCGACGCCCGCCAGGACCACGGCACGGACACCGCGGCGCTGAGGCGGGCGGACATCGAGAACTACCTGAACCGGATGACGTTCCTGGAGGCCAACGGCCGCATTGCCGCCGACACCCGCACCAGCTACGTCCGGGCCGCCCGCAACGTGCTGCGGCAGTCCCGCGTGATGGGCCTGACCAGGGCCGATGGGCCCATGGCCGGGCTGCCCGACGACTTCGTGATCACCCGGCACGACGTTCCGAAACCGCCAGAGCCCTCCGAGGAGGGCCAGGACCTGCCGCCGGAGGTGATGCGGCAGCTCTGCGCTCAGCCGTGTTCGAGGAGATGACGTGCCTCGAACTGCGCGTCGCGGTGGAGTTGATGATGGACACCGGCCGGCGCCCGGAGGAGATCTGCAAGCTGGCGTTCCAACTGAACCGGGACCGGCAGGGCAAACCCGTCCTGGTCTACAACAACTGGAAGGAACAGCGGCTCCGGCGTGAGCTGCCGATCCACGAACCCACTGCCCGGCTGATCCGCGAGCAGCAAGAACGCGTCCGCCTCCTCTACTCGGACAGGCCGCCGTCGAAGCTGGCCCTGCTGCCGTCGTCGGTGAGTACCTGTGTCTGAACCCTGCGAAGTTGACCTTGCCCCAGGGCCAGACCTGATCATGTCGTTCAGAGGATGGCTGATGAAGGGGATGGGGTCATGCTGCCGCCGGACAATCATGTGCACAGCCAGTGGTCCTGGGACGCGCTGGCGGGGTCGATGGAACGTACCTGTCTGCGTGCAGTTGAGCTTGGGCTGCCCTCGGTGGCGTTCACTGAGCACGCCGACTTCACTGCCTGGACTCTCAGGCCAGGCGAGAAGGTCCCGGAGGAGTGGCGTCCACTGTTGGCTGAGGGAGTACTGAACCCGCCTTCGTTCGACCTCGACGGCTATCGGAGCTGTCTGGAGTCATGCCGCGAGCGTTACCCTGGCCTGCGGATTTTGTCAGGCGTCGAGTTGAGCGAACCTCACTGGCACGCGTCCCGCGTCGGGATTCTCCTCGGTGCGGGTGGCTTCGAGAGGGTGCTGGCATCAGTGCACTCTGCGCCGACTGCGGACGGTTCCGGCTTCACCGAGGTCTCTGCCCGGTATGACGATCAGCCGCCGGCCGACGTTGTTCGCGCCTATTTGGCCGAGACCGTCCGCCTGATAGAGCAGTTCGATGCGTTCGAAGTTTTGGCTCACATCGACTACCCGGTCCGCTACTGGCCCGCAAACGGGAAGCCGTATGACCCGTACGACTTCGAGGAGGAATATCGTCACGTCCTGCGCTCCCTGGCAGCGACAGGCAAGGTGCTCGAAGTCAACACGAGGGTTCCATTGCATCCCCAGGTGCTGGCCTGGTGGCGGGAGGAAGGTGGCCAAGCCATCAGCTTCGCCAGTGACGCTCACGACCCCGCCGCACTCGCCCGGGGCTTCCGCGACGCCGTGCAGGTGGCTGACATCTCGGGCTTCCGCCAAGGCCGCGATCCACACGCCTTCTGGAGGCGTAGTTGATCGCAGGCCGGTGTGACCGTCCCTCCTTCGAGGGAGGGCCCCAAGACGTCGGTGATCAGGCTGCTTGCTCAGCTGCTGGCGGGGGTGGGTTGAGGGAGAGTCCCTTCTTCTGCTGGGTGATGCGGCGGGTCATCAACGTGATGGCGGCCCAGACTTCTCAATGCCGGTGTCAAGCCGCAGCAGGTGCGGTCCCGACAGGGTTACGCCGCTGCTTCAACGGTCACCGTGATGGCTCGTCTGCGTAGGTGAACCGCCAGTATCTCCATCTCGACGAGCGTGCCGATGAGACCGGTTTCGGCGAGTTCCGCGGCCTGTGCTCTCGCTGCGCCCAGGGACAGTGCCTGCCCACCGCGGAGGGCTTGCAGCACGGGAACGATGCTCGGCGCGTCTCCAGAGAGGCGAAGCCGCGTGGGCCCGTGCGCTTGCAGCAAGGCCTGTCGAATGTGCTGGGGCGTGACGGGACCGCTGTCTTGCTCGCACCACCCATTCGGGCAGTCCGCGCATCGCCCTTCGGTGCCCCAGCAGAGCATGCCGCGGTGGAAGAACTGGCCGACATCGCAGGTCGTCATACCTCCGCAGGCACTGCACCGGCCTGTGACCTGTACTCCTTGCGTGATCGCAGGGGTCTCCTCAGCGTCATAGGGCAGTGCTGATTGGATCCTCCCTGAGAAGTCGGCTTTGGTCGATCAGGTTTGCGATCGGCGAGAAGCCCTATTGGACGGTTGCCGCTGGTGGCGTGAGCTCGTAGTGCCGCTGGTCTTGGAGAAGTGCCCACAGGACGTTTACTCGTCGCCGGGCCAGCGCCAGGACTGCTTGGGATTGCTGCCAGGAACAGGGCCCGTTGCAGACGTCGGTGGTACCGCTTGGGGCGGTGACGGTTGCCGCTGACCTTGCCTGAGTCCCTGGGAGCCGGTGCCAGGCCGGCGTACGTCGCCAGGCGATCAGGGCTGCCGAAGAGATCCATGTCGCCACCGATGGCGGCCAGGATCTCGGCTCCGAGCAGGTTGCCGATCCCGGGCATGCTGGCAACGATGGCGGCCTGACTGTGGGCGGAAGGAGACCTCGATCTGCCGGTCGATCTCGCTGATCTTCTCGTTGAGCACGATCACTTCACGAGCGAGCGTGGCGACCATCACGGCGACCGTCTTCTCTCCGGCAACGCTGGTGTGCTGTCGCTCGGCGGCCTCCATGGCGGTGCGGGCCAGGGAGCCGCACCAGCGAAGTTTCCGGTTCCGGAGCCACTGTTCGAGTCGGCTGGCGCCGAGCCGACGGATGGCCGCTGGTGTCTGGTAGCCGGTGAGGAGGACCAAGGGGCCGTGGTTGCTCAGGTCGAGGGCGCGCTCGAAAGCGGGGAAGATGCCGGTCAGGAGGCCACGAAGGCGGTTGACGGCTCGGGTGCGGTCGCAGACCAGATCGGCACGGCGGCCGGTGAACAGACGGAGCTCGATGATGGCTTCGTCGCCTTGCCTGATCGGCTGCAGATCGCGGCGCATGCGGGCCTGGTCGGCGATGACGTGTGCGTCGCGGG
>NZ_JBIAHP010000066.1:0-5164 GCF_042870715.1 Streptomyces sp. NPDC006463
GGGGGGGGGGGGGGGGGGGGGGGGGGGGGGGGGGGGGGGGGGGGGGGGGGGGGGGGGGGGGGGGGGGGGGGGGGGGGGGGGGGGGGGGGGGGGGGCGGGGGGGGGGGGGGCCGGGGGGGGGGTGCCGGCCGGGACTGCATGATTTACGGCGCCCTGGGCCGGGCTTCGGTTCTTGCGGGCCCGGCAGGCGCCACAAATCACGTTTTACGTCCCGGCCGGCACCCCACCCCGTCCCCGTCCCCGGCCGACCCCGTGCAGGGCCCGGTTCCCGAACGGGGCGGGTGGTCCGCTACGACTTCGGGAAGGGGGACAGCGGGGCCGGGGTGACCTTGAAGCCGCCCTTGGTGACCTCGGTGAAGGGGGCCGGGGCCATGCAGGTGCCCACGTTTCCCTCCGTCGGCGTGCCGTCAGGCTTCGCGTCCATGTTGACGATGCCCCAGGAGAAGCCGAGGCGGTCGGGCTCGCCGCGCTGGCCGTCCTGGACGCTGATGCCGATCCGCCTGCCCTCCAAGCCGACGCTCGAGCTCTTGACCACGGCCGTGAGAGTGGCCGTCCTGCCGCCCGTGACCAGACAGTCCACCTCCGCCTCGCCGACGGCGGTGACGCCCGACTCCGGCGAGTGGTGGTAGATCGTCACCCGGCCGCGCGCATCGGTCGGCAGGCCTTTCTCCGGGCCCGGGGCCGGGTACGGCTTGCTCCACGGGGCCGACTCGGCGTCGACCGTGAATCGGATGTCGTCCTTGGCGGAGTAGGGGAAGAAGATCGTGCCGCCCCCGTGTACGGAGGCGACCTTCGACGCGGCCGGTGCTGCCGGCGCCGCCGGGGCGGGGGCCGCCGCGACCAGGGTGGACACAAGGGCGGCGGCGGCTCCGGCGAGGACGAGGGCGCGCATGCGGTTCTTCATGGTGAACTCCCGTGTTCCAAGGGTGGTTTGGCTACGCGTAAAGCCTCGCCCCGGGCCCGCGCGTGATCCATCTGCCGATGGGCGGAGATGCGTGAAGGCCTCTCCCCCATTCGGGGGACCACCTCTGTGCGTCCCCAGCGTCCTCACTGTCCGGCCCCCATGGGGCGACGCTCGTCCCGCGGTGGCGGTCTGCGGTCGTACGGCGCCCCGTCCGGGCGCCCGAGCCGGCCGTCTCGCACGATCAGCCTCGGGGACAGGCGAGCGGCGTGCAGGCTCGCAGCCCAGCCAGGTCGAAGCCGTACGCCCACGCCTTTGATCGGCTCTCGAAGGGGGCTGCGCGGGGCGGTGCGGCCCGGGCGCTCGTAGCGGGTGCGCCGACGTCCCTGGACTGAGCATGGCCACCGCCCGATCGCCGGGCAGGGCGCTGGGCAAGCAGAGAGCCCCCGGCGGGCGCCAGGGGCTCTCAACAGATGCTGCTACCGGGATCAGCCGAGGCCGGGGCCGCGCACCGGGATGTGGGTGAACGTCGGCTCCGGGGCCGGGTTCTGGAAGAAGTCGTTGCCCTTGTCGTCGACCACGATGAAGGCCGGGAAGTCCTCGACCTCGATCTTCCAGACCGCCTCCATGCCGAGCTCCTCGTACTCCAGGACCTCGACCTTCTTGATGCAGTCCTGCGCGAGCCGCGCCGCCGGGCCGCCGATCGAGCCCAGGTAGAAGCCGCCGTGCGAGCCGCACGCGTCCGTCACCTGCTGCGAGCGGTTGCCCTTGGCCAGCATGACCTTCGAGCCGCCCGCCGCCTGGAACTGCTCGACGTAGCTGTCCATGCGGCCGGCCGTGGTCGGGCCGAAGGAGCCGGAGGCGTAGCCCTCGGGGGTCTTCGCGGGGCCCGCGTAGTAGACCGGGTGGTCCTTCAGGTACTGCGGCATCTCCGCGCCCGAGTCCAGCAGCTCCTTGATCTTGGCGTGCGCGATGTCGCGCGCCACGACCAGCGGGCCGGTCAGCGACAGGCGGGTCTTGACCGGGTGCTTGGTCAGCGTCGCCAGGATGTCGTCCATCGGCTGGTTCAGGTCGATGGAGACCACGTCCGAGGACTCGTCCAGGTGGGAGTCCGTGGTGTCGGGGAGGAAGCGCGCCGGGTCCGTCTCCAGCTGCTCCAGGAAGACGCCCTCGGCGGTGATCTTCGCGGTGGCCTGGCGGTCCGCGGAGCAGGAGACCGCGATGGCGACCGGGAGGGACGCGCCGTGGCGCGGCAGGCGCACGACGCGGACGTCGTGGCAGAAGTACTTGCCGCCGAACTGCGCGCCGATGCCGATCTTCTGGGTCAGCTCGAAGACCTGCTGCTCCAGGGCCTCGTCACGGAAGCCGTGGCCCAGCGGGGAACCCTCGCGCGGCAGCTCGTCCAGGTAGTGCGCGGAGGCGTACTTCGCGGTCTTGAGCGCGTGCTCGGCCGAGGTGCCGCCGACCACGATCGCCAGGTGGTACGGCGGGCAGGCCGCCGTGCCGAGCGAACGGATCTTCTCCTCCAGGAACTTCATCATGGAGGCCTCGTTGAGGACCGCCTTGGTCTCCTGGTAGAGGAACGACTTGTTCGCCGAGCCGCCGCCCTTGGCCATGAAGAGGAACTTGTACGCGCCGCCGTCGGTCGCGTACAGCTCGATCTGCGCGGGCAGGTTCGAGCCGGTGTTCTTCTCCTCCCACATGGTGATCGGCGCCATCTGCGAGTAGCGCAGGTTCAGGCGCGTGTAGGCGTCGTAGATGCCGCGCGAGAGGGCCGCCTCGTCGCCGCCCTCGGTGAGGACGTTCTGGCCGCGCTTGCCCATCACGATGGCCGTGCCCGTGTCCTGGCACATCGGCAGGACGCCGGCAGCGGCGATGTTCGCGTTCTTGAGGAGGTCGAGCGCGACGAACTTGTCGTTCGACGAGGCCTCGGGGTCGTCGATGATGCGGCGCAGCTGCGCGAGGTGCGCGGGGCGCAGGAAGTGCTGGATGTCGTGGATGGCCTCTTCGGCGAGCTTGCGCAGCGCCTCCGGCTCGACCTTGAGGAACGTACGGCCGTCCGCCTCGAAGGTGGACACGCCCTCGGCGGTCACCAGCCGGTAGGGGGTGGTGTCCTCGCCCAGGGGCAGCAGGTCGGTGTACGCGAACTCCGGCATTGGGGCCATTCCTCACTCGGCAGACAGCACTGACGACCAATTGGCAGCGCAGTCCACCAGCGTAGGACCTCCCGCCGTGCCCGCGGTTGTGAGGTAAGGCTCACTCGGCTTCACGCGGGAGTATCGCGATCTATCGTGTCTCGCTATGCTGGTGCCGTGGACCTGGAAAAGCACCCCGCCGCCCCCGCGCCGGCTCCCGCCCCTGCGGCCGCCGAGCTGCGCGCCTCCGACGCGGACCGGGACCGGATCGCGCAGATCCTCGCCGACGCACTGGCCGAGGGCCGGCTGAGCTCCGAGGAGCACTCCGAGCGCCTGGACTCGCTGTATGCCGTCAAGACGGTGGGCGGGCTGGAAGCGCTCGTACGGGACCTCCCCGCGCCCGGTACCGGCCACGCCCCGCCCGCGTACGCCGCGGCTCCCGGACCCGGTGGGCCCGCGGAGACGGTCGTCGCCGTGTGCAGCAGCTCCGCCCGCAAGGGCCGCTGGCGGCCCGCAGCGCTCACCCGCGCGGTCTCGGTCATGGGCGACATCACCATCGACCTCACCGAGGCGGTCTTCGAGCAGCAGGTCACGGAGGTCAACGTGACCTGCGTCCTCGGCAACGTCGAGGTCCTGGTCCCGGAGAACGTCACCCTGCGCGGCTACGGCAGCGGCGTCCTCGGCAACTTCGAGGTGCGCGGCGAGGGCCGGGGGGAGACCGACCCGCAGGCCCCGGTGGTGATCGTCCGCGGCTTCGCGCTGCTGGGCAACATCGAGGCACGGCCCAAGCCCGGCGCCCGCCTGGTCAATCTGGCCAACAAGCTGCGCAAGCGGCTGGACGGCTGACCGCCGCGCCAATCGACCCTGATCCAGCGGTATTTGGCCGTCGGGCTTCTAGGATCCGGCCCATGACCGAATCCAAGTGGGACCTGCTCGACCACGCGCACGAAGCCCTGCGCATCGCCGTCATCGGCGTACCCGCCGACGGCTGGGACCGCACGACGCCGTGCGAGAAGTGGAACGTCACCCAGGTGTTCCAGCACGCGGCCGGCGACCAGCTCGCGTACGCCGCCCGCCTCACCGGCGGCCCCGGCCCCTCCGAGGACCCCTTCGCACCCTCCGGCGCCTTGGCGGGGCCCCCGGCGCAGCTGCTGGAGCCGGCGCTCGCCGCCGCCGCCGAGGCCTTCGCCGGGGTCGCGCCCGGGACCGCGGAGGTAGCCGTCCCGCTGCCCCCGTTCACCGTGTCCGCCGAGACGGCCGTGGGCGCTGCCGCCCTCGACGCGGCGGTGCACGCCTGGGACATCGCCGTCGCCACCGGCCAGGAGCCGCCGCTGACCCCCGCCCTCGCCGCCGCCCTGCGCCCGGCCGCCGACGTGCTCGCCGAGCCCCTGCGCGGCTTCGCCTACGGCCCCGCGCTGCCCGCCGGGCCCGGGGCCGACGCCGGCCCGGTCGCCTCGCTGCTGGCCTTCCTGGGCCGCGATCCCGGCTGGGCGCCGCCCGGGAAGTGACGGCCTGCCGGGCATGGTCGCGTTTCGGACGAACCCCCGCCGTGCACTGGCACCCAGTGCATAGGGGCGCGCACAGCGGGTAGGGACAGGTGCATCGTCTCTCGCTCGCGTACCCGTCGTCAGGAGTAGACCGTGCCGCATCCGCCGCATCAGTCCCTGCAGGTTGCCGCCGTCCAGAGTCTTCAAGGGCGTGCGTCCGCCGTGCCGAAGCCGCGGGTGCCGACGAGGGAAGAGGACGGCCCGTGGCACGCGGAGGCGGTGTGCCGCCGCGACGAGGCGGGGCTGTTCTTCGCCCCCTCCAAGGAGCCCACCGCGGCCCGGCTCTCCCGCGAGGAGGCCGCCAAACGCGTCTGCGCGCGCTGCCCGGTCATGGTCGCCTGCCGGGAGCACGCCCTGCTCCAGCCCGAGCCGTACGGGGTCTGGGGCGGCCTCACCGCCGCCGAGCGCCGGGTGGTGCTGGCGCGGATGCGGCGCAGGACCGCGGAGCTGCACCAAGCCCCCGGGGGCGGTCCCATAGCCGCCGCGGGCTAAGGGCTGTCCCGTAATCCCCGGTGGGTCAGCGCACGGCGTCGGATGCGGTGCATCGCAAGGCGGAGGGGCGCCCCCATACTGGGCGTATT
>NZ_JBIAHP010000067.1:0-4645 GCF_042870715.1 Streptomyces sp. NPDC006463
GGCCCTGCCTTCATGCCCACGACCAGCGGCGATCACCCGATCGAGACTCCCGTTCGACACACAGCCCTCAAGATCGGAACGACAACAGCTACTGAGCGTTTCAGTTGGCGGTGTCGCCAGTTGAGGCGCTCAGTCGTGTCGGGTCGTGTCGGAGACCTGCTGCTCGTAGGCCGCTGCCAGCTGTGTCTGCACTCTGGCGTGCCGGAATTGGTACACCGCGCCTTCTTGCCGAAGGACTCCGCGACGATGCGAGTCGTCCAGGAAGGTCATCAGGCGCCACGGCAGCCTGCCGGTGCCGCACAGCCACAAGCGTGTGGTGAGGAACCAACCCCAGGCGCTTAGGGCGATGGCGAGGGCTCCGACCAGCGGCCAGTACGGCGAGAGGGGGCTCTGGAAACTCGCCAGTTCTGACAGCAAAACGGTGGCAAGGGTACCGAGTAGGAACACGATGAGGCCCTGGGCGATCGCTGTCGTTCGGTCCGTGCGCAGACTCGCTCGCGGGCTCAGTGCGCGGACGATGTCCACTGGTGAGAACAGCCATCTGTGCAGTGCGGCGACGGTCCCGATGACCAGACCCGTGGCCAATCCACCTACAAGGCCGAAGGTCACGGCGTTGCTGAAAAACACTCCCGGGGCCGGGACGTAAAGCCATTGAGCTGTCTGAGGGGGCAGGCGGTCCAGAAGGCCCTTGCCGTCGGCGTAGGTGTCGTCGGGAAGCTTTACAACCACCAAGTCGTAGCCGAAGCGGTTTCGTTGAACGTGAAGCTCGATGAGCTCACGGAAGGTGGTACACCGATTCCCTGTCCCTTTTGCGCACACCTCCTTGGCCTCCTCCGGCGTATATGCCCAGCTGCTGTCCACTCCATCGCGGACAACCCGAACCTCAACCTCACGTGAGGCGCGTACGAACCGCTCGCCGTGCGACGACCGGCAGAGGCTCCAGTCACCCGGGGCGACCGCGCAGCGAGTGCCCGGACGCAACGTAAACACATTGGAGCCCTCAGGGAACGCATGCTGCGTACCGGCCCTGATGGCTAGCGCGGTCCCCGCCGCCAGCCCGAGGGGCACGCCGAAACAAAATGCGGCAATCAGCCCAGCCGCCAGACCTCGGCCCACAGCCTGGCCCAGCTGTTGCCACCTCCTGACCCTCGTTGGGCGGAGCGCCTCTGTGCTCCTGACATCAGGGTTGGCCTTCGCTCCGCGGGCGATTGTCAGTGCATAAAGCAGCGTCATAACCGACACGGCAACGCCTGCAGCGAGGGTGTCGGAGCTGCCCCAACCTAGGTAGGAGCCGACCGTGGTCAGCAAAGTGGCCGTGGCGAGAACGAGGGCTGTCATGGACTGGCGACGGCCGCTGAAGGATGCAGTGGAGGGTAGCGGCTCGCCGACGATGCCGATCACAGCCAGGGCCACGGCGGTGGCCAGGCCTGCGGCCATCCCCAGCCAGGCCCGTTCCCGCCAGTCCTGCGTCAAACCCAATCCGCCGTATCGGTCCAGGTAACCGAACACGTGGCCACTGAGGCTTCCTGTGGCCCCAACGATGGCGCCAAGGACGACGGCCGTTCCTGCAACCGGGAGAAGCGCGCGTAGGACGCGGCCTCGGCCTATAGGCGTCACTCCTGGACCACGCG
This sequence comes from Streptomyces sp. NPDC006463, assembly GCF_042870715.1. NCBI lineage: Bacteria > Bacillati > Actinomycetota > Actinomycetes > Kitasatosporales > Streptomycetaceae > Streptomyces > Streptomyces sp. NPDC006463. The sequence goes on from NZ_JBIAHP010000067.1 coordinate 1,632, forward strand.
ACAGGACGACGTATCCGATGCAGAAGCCGACCAGCAGGCTGGCTACCACGGGTGGACCCACTGCGTTGGGGATCGTGACGACGACCGCTCCCAGAAGCAGGATCGGCCCGAGGCGGCGCAGCGGCCACGGCAACGCCAACCGCAATCGCCACCAGGCAAGATCACGGGCTTGACGACGTTCGAGGTGTGCGGCGAGGAATCCGAGCCACTGACCAATCCGGCCAGCATCGGGAGAATCGCGGAAGGCCGCCGGCACGAATCCCTCGAGTAGGTGCTGCTCGAGGTCGGCGGGGTTGGTGAAGCGCAGATCGAGTAGATCCGTGGGGTCGGCCCCGCCATCGCTGTAGACGACACGCGCCATGGCCACCATCAGCGGCGTCTGGAAGACGTGGCGCAGTGTGCGACAGACGGGATCTTCCGGATGGACTCGCAGGTGGGCGACGACTGGGTCCCAGCGTGTGGTTCGCCTTCCCGCCTCTCCTCTCACTGGTCGCGCAGTGCGTACGAGGTAGGAGCTCACGTCGTCAAAGGAAGGCGGCCTCAGTTCCAATACCGCGGCCGAGGTGAAGGCATCTCCGCTCTGGACCTGCTCGGCATAGTCCTGCGTTCGGCAGGTCAGCAGCACGGGGGTTGTGGTATCCAGCTCAGCGTTCAGCCTGCTCACTGCACGGGTGCGCAGGGGTGGGGGAATCTCGTCCAGACCGTCCAGTACCAGCAGCACCCGGCCATTGGCCAAGAGCTCCCGGACTCGCGTAACCCCCATGGTGGCCAGCGAGGTCGCTGCCCAGGTACGGAGGCTCTCGCGATCCGGCCGCCAGCTGGAGAGCGAGAGGATCACCGGGACGGGGTCGCCGGGTTGGCGCCGCCGTAGTACGTCCAGAGTGAAGCGCACTGCCAGGACCGTCTTGCCGCTCCCCGGAGCACCAAGTACCACTATCCGCCTGGAGGGCACCCGGTTGAAGACCTCGGTGATGTTCTCCCAGCGGTCGCCGGGGTCTACGGTGTCGTGCCATTCGCCGGATACGTCGGACAGCCACGGTTCCGGCAAGGCCCAGGGCACGGGCAGCGGATCGGGATCCTGCAGCCGGCGCAGCCGCCACTCCGCCTGCCATTCGTCCTTGACCGCGTCAGCCAGTCGCCCGGCAAGGCGGTCCAGCCGCTCGGAGGAAGAAGCCTCCTGCTCGGCATCGGCAACGTCATGGAGCAGGTTCCGCACCAATCCGCCAGCGGCCACAAGGAATCCCAGCACCGCCATCAAGGTCCCAGGCTCGCTGAAACCCTTGCCGTTCAACGCTGTCACGATGACAAGGGCAGCGGTGATAGCCAACGCCGTAACCCAGATACCGAGCCGCATGTACCGCACGTGGATGCCCCCGTGACAACCGCTTTCCTAACAGAGGAATACTTTCTGTAATCACGCGGGCATCGGTGCACGCCGCGCCGGGCGGCGAGGTGCGTCTGGGTGGGCTGCTTTGGGGCGGAGGCAGTGAGCCCCTGAGGTCATCCGGGCTCAACGTGCAGCAAGTCCCACAGACCAGTCCGAGCGAGCCCTGCTGGAGCGCCCACGGGGCAAGTCGCCAGTCTTGACCTTCCAGGACATGGGATGGCGCTCAATCCGCCAACTCGACCACTCACTCGCCAACTGAAGCGCTCAGTCTCACTTCCGCCACCGTTGGCCTTCAGCGCGCGTTCTACAGGTCGAACTCGATGTGTTCGACGTCGGTGAACTCCACCAGGAGGCCGCCGGCGCGGCGTCCGCGGTCCTTGAAGTAGACCTCCTGGAGGCCCTCGGCGGCGATGTCACGCAGTTGCTGCTCGTTCGCCCCGGCTTCCTGGGCGTCGAAGAGGCGGGCGGCGTACTCGGGCGGCAGTGCCACGGTGAGGTGGCGCATCCGGCCGTCGTCCGTGGTGCCGGGCGCGGCGGTGTACCCGAACCGTGCGCGGGTGTCGACGAGGATGCCGCCGGTGGTGGCCGCCGTCTTCTTGGCCTTCGCGCGGATCTGCGGCTGCCACTTCTTCTTGACCTCGCGCTCTATGCGGGCGGCCAGCTCGGGGCGCGGCTTCTTGATCTGGTCCTTGACGTAACGCTCGACGGTGCGCTGGGAGATCCCGAGCGCGGCCGCGGCGGCCTTGGTGGACTTGAGCTGCTTTACCTGGTAGCGCATCTGGGCGCCCGCCGACTTCGGAATCGGGCGGGTGAACGCCTTCGCCACCGCCTTGTTGAGGCCGTCCTCGAGCTGTGCCATCGCGGTCTACTCCCCGTCGTCGGTGTGGGTGATGTTGCCGTCCTTGATGTACCGGGCGAGGTTGAGGTCGTCGCCCTGTTCCTCGCGTACGCCCTCGCCCCACAGCACGGTCTGGGTGCCCTCCCACTTGACCAGCCCGGGGTTCACGCCGAGCTTCCAGCCGCCGGGCAGCGCCTTGCCGTCCCGGTAGGGCAGGAAGTCCAGCGGGGACGGGCCGTCGGCCGCGTAGACGGCGCAGTCGGAGAGGATCGCGACCGGGTACTGGCCGGTGAAGGCGGCGTGCTTGACCAGCTTGCGGTGCATGTTGATCCGGGCCCGGGAGATGACGGCGGCGCGGATGTCGGGGCGCCAGGTGGGCCGGGACAGGGCGCGCCATGGCTCGCCGGGGCGCCAGCCCTCGCCGCGGGGCCGCTCGCGGAGCTTGCCGATGCCGCCCTTGACGGTGGCCTTGATCGCGGACACCACGATCGCCAGCTGCGGGTCGCGCTGGCGGTAGCTGTCCATCGCTGCGAGGAACTCCTGCGGGGACAGGTCGGCGGCGACGCCTAGGTCGGCCATCGTCGCCAGGTAGGCGTCGCGCAGCCGGCCGTACCAGTTGTCCAGGTAGCGGCCGTTCTCGTACCGCACCCATGCCTCGATGGGCGCCACGTCGTAGCCGAGCTCCTGGGCGTAGGCCACGGTCGGCGTCGCGTACCAGGCCGGCCCCGTCGGGGTGTCGCCCTTCGGCGTGAACGGGCTGGGCAGCAGGCTGGCGTTGAGGTGCGCCCA
>NZ_JBIAHP010000068.1:0-4010 GCF_042870715.1 Streptomyces sp. NPDC006463
CCACGGCCGAGTGCTCACACACTCACGAACGGCCGATTCATCACACCGGTTACGCCCGACCAGGGCATCTCAACAAGATCCTGTTACGAGCTCTTTGGCACCCGCATCGTTTCTGCTTGGCGTAAACCCACCCGACCAGCTCAACCCCCTTGGGTATCCCGGCCACGGAGCTGACGGCCACTCTCGCCATGCCGGGCAAGGTCGCCGACTTCCTCCGCACGGCCGAGCTGGAAGACGCCGAGCGGGCCGCGCTCGACCACGGCGTGACCGTACGGCGCGGTGTCGTTGAGGGGGAGGGCAGTTGCGGTATCCGGGGTTCGGTGAGCGTGCGCCATCTTCAAAATCGCTGGTCAGGGGTTCTTGCGTGACGTTCGTTCGGAGTGCTCGCGCTGGTCGTGGGCGGCTGTCTGCGCTGTAGATCGTTTGTGGACTTCGAGGTTCGTCAGGGCGAGCAGGGCGCGCAGAAGGTGGGTGGCGCGGGCGGGGTCGGTGCGGAGCTTGGTGAGCGTGCGCCAATTTTTGAGGTGGGCGAAGCCGTGTTCGACGGGGGCGCGTCCGGCGGCGAGAACCCGGTTGGCTTCCTTTTCGCAGGTGGTGAGCTTGCGGTGGCGGGTGGCCTTGAACCCAGTGACGACGACGGGGTCGTTCGGGGTCGTCGTCCAGGCCGAGGATGCCGAGGTCGGCCAGCGCGCCGAGGCCGGCGGCGCGGAGGTGGGTGAGGAGGTGGTCGCGGCGGGCGGCGGTGATGTCGTGGGTGCGTCCGGGCCGGTCGATCACGGGCGCGGCGGCACCGGAGAGCCGGTGGCAGCCCTGCTGCGGCCCGGGAACGCGGGCAGCAATACCGCTGCTGACCACATCACCGCCACCCAGCTCGCCCTGGCCCAGCTCCCCAAGAGGTATCGGCGGGGCCGGTCCACTCTGATCCGCACCGACTCCGGCGGCGGGACGCACGAGTTCGTGGCCTGGCTCGCGAAACGCGGGAGGTGGCTGTCGTACTCGGTCGGGATGACCATCACCGACGCCATTCACCAGGCCGTCCTGAAGGTCCCCGCCCCCGTCTGGACGCCCGCCGTCGAACCGGGCGGCGAGATCCGCGACGGCGCCTGGACCGCCGAGCTCGACGGCGACGTCCTGAAAGGCTGGCCGAGGGGGATGCGGCTGATCGTCCGCAAGGAACGGCCCCACCCTGGCGCCCAGTTGCGGTTCACCGACGCCGACGGACTGCGACTCACCCGCTTCGCCACCAACACGTAGGGGCTGACATCTGGCTCTCCAACGTCGCCTTCAGCACCCCCGAACAGTCATCCAGCGCATCCGCCGCGGCCTACGACACATCCAGAACCGCAGCGACCTCATAGACGGCTGCCTCGCCGAGACCGGCCTGACCATAAGACCCACCTGAGCAACGACACGACATCACGAATTCAACCTCAGTAGTAGCCCAACCGAGTGTTGCTGGAGAAATGTGTGTAAGGCCGCCACACAGGGTGGCCGCGCGCCTGGCAGCCTACTTAATTACTGGCTCTACCGCTCGACCGGGCACTGGACGGGGATGGTCATGACAAACAACGCAACATCTAATGCGGCGGATTCCGATAAGACGGCACGCTCCGAAGCTGCCGGAAAAGGCCTCGACGACGTGGCCAAAATCCTCGCAGGCGCATTCGTCGCCGTTACTGGCGTCATGGCGGGTCTCGGCCTCACGAGCGAAAGGGCATTCATTTCGCTCAACAATAGCGACGATTCGCTTGCGTTTGCTGTCGGGCTAGCCTTTACGGCTTTCACATGCAGCATCGTGGCGCTATTTATCCCTCGAAGCACATCGGGCATCAAATGGGAAACCGGCTTGCTAATTCTTGGGGGAGCTGCGTTCATCGCGGCGATGGTTGTGGGCGTTGCCGGGGCAGCCGAGTCCGCAAATGGAAATGGTAGGGCCACCATCACCAACTTGAAGATCGAGGGCAAACGCCCCGAGCTGACACTGAGTTTCGATGTACACGCGGACGGAGTCCAGAAAGACCGCCACCTCACAGCCTACGCCCATCCCTCAAACCTAAAGGGATCACAGATCAGCCAATTTCAGATGTCTGATGCATTCTATGTGGGAACCCTCAGGCCGGATGATAAATCTATCGTAGAACAGAAGATTACAATGCCATTCACCCCGGGGCAGTACACTCACCTCACGATCTTCATTGCCACCAGCGAAGATGAGGGCAGAGGAAGTTGCGAAGTGGACTCCGAAAAAGGACCCGCATGCGCCACCCTCCGAATCCCGTAGCCGAATCACCCTCCACACATGGGCAGAATATTGGGGCCGCCTGTATAAACCGCGGGAGACCCGGCGTTACTGAGGTTGAATTCGTGATGTCGTGTCGTTGCTCAGGTGGGTCTTATGGTCAGGCCGGTCTGGGTCTGTACGGTCAACGGTGGATCTTCGAGCAGGAAGTGACACCTGATGACAGACGTGACCGTGTCGGCGGATGCCGTGGCGGAGGTACAGCCGTCCGGGTTGGCGCCGGATGTTCTGGATGACCAGCTGATCAGTCAGCTGGTGGACCGGGCCAAGGCCGATGGGATCAAGCTGACCGGCCAGGGTGGTCTGCTGCAGCAGCTCACGAAGAGGATCCTCGAGTCGGCCCTGGAAGGCGAGATCACCGACCATGTCGGGCACGAGAAGCATGAGAAGGCCGGCTCGGGCAACACCCGCAACGGGACCCGGTCCAAGACCGTGGTGACCGAGGTGGGCCCGGTCGTACTCGAAGTCCCGCGGGACCGGGAGGGCTCGTTCGAGCCGCAGATCGTCAAGAAGCGGCAGCGTCGGTTGACCGGCGTCGACGAGATGGTGCTCTCGCTGTCCGCCCGCGGCCTGACCCACGGCGAGATCTCCGCCCACCTTGCGGAGGTCTATGGTGCCGAGGTCTCCAAGCAGACGATCTCGACTATCACGGACAAGGTGGTCGACGGCATGAACGAATGGCAGAACCGGCCCCTGGATTCGGTCTACCCGGTTTTGTTCATCGACTGTGTCCACGTGAAGCTGCGGGACGGGAAGGTCGCGAACAGGCCGCTATACGTGGTCCTGGCGGTCACCGTCGAGGGAACTCGCGAGATCCTGGGCTTGTGGGCCGGCGACGGAGGCGAGGGCGCCAAGTACTGGCTCCAGGTCCTCACGGAGATCAAGAACCGTGGCACGGAAGACGTCTGCATGGTCGTCTGCGATGGCCTGAAGGGGCTGCCCGACGCGATCGGAGCGGTCTGGCCGCAGGCGATCACGCAGACGTGTGTCGTTCATCTGCTGAGGGCGTCGTTCCGTTACGCGGCCCGGCAGGACTGGGACAAGATCTCGAAGGCCCTCAAGCCCGTCTACACCGCGCCGACCGAGGACGCCGCCACCGAACGGTTCCTCGAGTTCCAGGAGGAATGGGGCCAGAAATACCCCGCGATCGTGCGGCTGTGGGAAAACGCATGGGCCGAGTTCGTGCCGTTCCTCCAGTTCGACACCGAGATACGGCGGATCGTCTGCACGACGAACGCGATTGAGTCCGTGAACGCGCGGATCCGCAAGGCCGTCCGGGCCCGCGGCCACTTCCCGAACGAGCAGGCCGCCATCAAGTGCGTCTACATGGCCATCATGAGCCTCGACCCCACCGGCCACGGGCGCAAACGCTGGACCCAACGCTGGAAGGCAGCCTTGAACGCCTTCGACATCACCTTCGACGGCCGGCTCTCAGCCGCCCGCCGCTGAATCCCCAACAACTCCAGAACCACCGTTAACTTTACGGACCCATTCCCGGCAGCAGTGGGGCTATCCGCTCCCACTGAGCGTTCGTCAGTTCATGCCGACGCACCATGACGAGCTCATGCCCGGAAGGGCTGTAGATCCACCACCCGAGCAAGAGCCGTCAGACACTGCCTAAGGGCTGTCCCGTAAATGATCTTCTGGTCGCCTGGGGCAAGGTTGGCCGCTGTGCTCGCTGCCTTATCCGGCGAGTGCGAGGTTGTACATG
>NZ_JBIAHP010000069.1:0-3726 GCF_042870715.1 Streptomyces sp. NPDC006463
GCCCCCATACTGGGCGTATTCGGGCGTTCCGACAACGCGGCGAGGTGCCGTAGCCGGCGTCGTGCGCCCGCCGGGGATTACGGGACAGCCCTTAGTTGAGGAAATCTCACCCTATCCGGGCGTGCGGACCCGCGCTCCGCCAGCAGCCGCCAATCGGTGGCCGGAATCAAACGTCCACCCGACAGCCCTCCACCTCGCAGCCATCAGCCGGCAACTGTCACCCGGACGACGTCGCCCACCCGATCCAAGAGCGTGCCCAGCACCTGTACATCGCCGGGCTCGCCACCATCAGCGGGACTTGGGTGAGCGGGGTGAAGCGAGCGCGCCGAGCGTCATCGGCCAGGGCCGTACCGTCGCGCGAGGGCCGGGGCGGACAACGCGCCGGCGGCCCCGCCCAGCGCGCCGACCCCAAAGGCCGCGCCGAACACGGTCGCACCCATCTCCAGCCGCCTCCGAGCTGGTGGTCGAGTCCCCGCTGAGACGAGACCTCGCCTACGGCGACCGCACGGACCTCGTCGAGGAGTTCCAGGCGAGCGTCCTGGCCTACAACGTCACCCGTTTTTCCGCCCCGCGCCCACGGGCGTCCCGCCGCACTCCACCCCCTGGAGGGATGGGCGCCGGCGCCGGGTGCTCAGCCCTCCAGGCTGCCGATTGCCTCGGCCAGCCACTTCTTCTCCTCGGTGCTGGTGGCGCGAGCGATGCGAAGCATGCCCTGCCGGAAGAGATCCGGCGCCTCCTCGGCCCGTACGGGCTCGCCGTCGCGGTAGAAGAAGCTCGCTGGGATGTCGAGGAAGGTCTGCCGACGGCGCAGGACCGCAGCCTGCTCGGCACGGTCCGGGAGATGGTGCAGGAACGCGAGCAGGGTGAAGAAGCGCTGCCCATCAGTGATTTCGGCTTCCTTGGGGTGTCGCAACCGGGCCAGCAGTTCGGCGCGACCCGCCTCGGTGAGGGACAGGATCCGGCGGGGCGCGGCACCGCTTCCAGGTTCGGTGCGCTGCTCGACCAGACCCGCTTTCACCAGCCGGGAGATGGCCGGGTAGAGCGCCCCGTCACTTACCGGGCGGATGTGGCCACTGAGGCCCTGGATACGAGCTTTCATCTCGTATCCGTGCAAGGACTCCTCGAAGAGGAAACCCAGAATCGACAGCTCCAGCATGCCCCGAGCCCCTTCCTGCACCTGTCAGCGCGCTTGCCCGTCCCGTCGCGTCATGCTATCTCTTCTCGCTGTACCTCGATTAGAGGTACAGCGAAAAGAGGGGCACAGTCATGGGGGAAGCGGAACACCGGCGCCGACTGGTGTCGCTCGCGTATCCGGTCTACTTCGAGCTTCTCGCGGGGGTCACGGCCGCGATCATCAACATGGTCTGGGTGGCACGGCTCGGCGCGGACGCTGTCGCCGCGGTGGCTGTCGCGACGAATGTCGAGAACCTGCTGCTCGGCGTCATCCTCGTCGCCGGCTCGGGCACGACTGTGCTCGTCGCGCGAGCCAGGGGAGCGGGGGATTCGGCAGCGATGCGCTCGGCCGTGCGCGGCGGATGGGTCCTGTGGGCGCTCGTAACACCCTTGGTCGCCATCGGTGGATACCTGTGCCGTGAACCGCTCGCCCACCTCGTGCTCGGCGGCAGCGGCGGCGACTCGCTGCCCCTCGCTACCGGCTATTTCTCGATCGCATTGCCAGGAATCGCGGTGTTCTTCGCCACCAACGTCGTCGACGGCATTCTCAAAGGTGCGGGCGACACCCGCACCCCGATGAAGCTCGCGATCCTCGCGAACGGACTGATCCTCGGGCTGGATCCCTTGTTCATCCTGGGGTTCGGCCTCGGGGTGCGCGGGGCGGCGATCGCCACTGTGCTGGGCCGGACGGTCGCGCTCATTTGCGGCTTCGTGGCGCTGCACCGCAACGACGTACTGCGACAGGCCGCCCAGACAGCCCATGCGGCCCAGGCAGTCCAGGCGGCCCCGAATCGGACCGGTTCGCTCAGCGCCGATGCGCGCAGGACGGCTGCGACCGGCCTTCCCATGTCGGCCGACTTCGTCGTGCGGATGGTGGGGGCGCTCGCACTCGTCGCCATCGTCGCCCGGATCGGCGTCGGCGAGGTCGCCGCGTACGGGGTCGCGACGAAGGCGATGTACGTCGCGACGATGGCCTTCTACGCGGTACGCCAGGCTGCCGCCATTCGCACCGCCCACCTGCTCGGTGCCGGACATGACGAGCGGCGTGCCATCGGACGACAGGCACTGCTTCTCGCCGGAGCACTCGGGGTCACGGCCATGCTGACGCTGCTCGCCACCGGGCCGTGGGTCATGCGGGCCTTCGGCAGCGGGGGAGAGGTAGCCGAGGCGGGGGCCCTTTATCTGCGCTGCCTGGGGCCGTACTTGGTGCTCCTCGCTTGCTTCATCGCGCTGGGCGGGGTGTTCGAGGGCAGCGGCGGCAGCCCGGCCCTCGCGCGGATCACCTCATGCGGTGTGGCACTCCAACTCGCGCTTGCATACAGCCTGTCGGGTTCGGGGCTCCCGGGCATCTGCCTGTCCATGGCGCTGTCCATGGCACTTCAGTGCGCAGCCATCACCAGGATGTATCGGCGTACGGAACGTCCGACAGCCGCTGACTGCGACAACGTTCGGCTGAAGATCTCCGTCACAGAGCCAGACAGCCCTTCAGCCGACAATCGACTCGCGTGACGCCGCCGGGTCCCGTCAAAACCAGCGTGCGGAACCGGATGAGGACTCGGCGGACGAACCAGGTGAACCCCGCCCGCAGGCTGCTGGCAGCTCCTCGTGGTCGGGGCGTTGGAGTCGCAGGCTCTCCGTCAAGAGGGCCAGGGCAGAGACGGTGGCGCGGGGTGTGGGCGTGGAGGACGTGCCCCGCTCGCCAAACCGGCGGGAACCGCGCCAATCATCGGCAACGGCTTTAAACTGCCGCAGAGTTATGCCCAAAAGGTGACTTTCTGTAGCTTGATCTGGTCGGATAGCAATGACACGGCGCCTGGCACGGCCTGCCGACGGTCGGCGGCGATCCCAGTGCGCCGAGAGGAATGTCTCGTGATCCGCACCCGTTATGCCGCCGCTCTGGCCACCATGGCCGCTACCGCCCTCGCGATCACCGCGAGCCCCGCCTCAGCGGCACCCGGTGACACGCTCACCATGTGCTCCAGCACGCTCACTCCGGACGGCTGGGTCGATGCCCAGTGGTGGAACAGCGGCGGCTGCGGTTCCGGCTTCACGCCCAACACCAAGCAGATCAAGGACCTCAGAGGCTACCCGGTCGGCACCCAGGTCAACGCCTGCGCGTCCACGTGGCCGCCCGCCGGCTGGACCATCACCAGCACTTACTACTCGAGCGGCTGCCGCTACTCAGCCGTCCCCAGCTTCAACCCCAACACCTGGACCCTGAAGCGCACCTCCTGACCTCGCGCCGGGCGTTGTAGTCGACCTCCACTGTCGGCTGCGGCGCTCGGTTGCCCGGAGAGGGCGGTACGAGCGTCTTCGGCCGGGGTTCGCCGGGCGCGGGCCCCTGGTTTCCCGGCCGGAGAGGCGCCTATGAGGTGACTCGTCCCATAGGGCCCACGTCACATACGAGCCGGGCTAGTAGCCTGCCAAGGGCCCGGTACCGCTGCTTCGTACCGGCTCCCACCTGCACGGATCCGTTCGGGCCCTTTGGAGCGGTGCGGGTGGCCGACTGCGAGGGTGTCTAGTAGGCGGGGTCGTTGCCAGGGGGTCGGGGCG
>NZ_JBIAHP010000070.1:0-3147 GCF_042870715.1 Streptomyces sp. NPDC006463
GACTCTATCAGACTCTTTCGTGTCCGACTTCCTCGGTGCTTTCCAGGTTCTGCGCTTTCGCGCTTTCCCTTTCCGGCGATTCCGACTCTATCAGAAGTTCTCCACCGGATTTACCGGCTTCGGATTCCTGAATGAGGAGTCGGCTGCGCCCCACCGGAATTCAATTCCTTGATTCCTCTGCGGGGGCGAGAGAGATTATGAACTGTCGCTGCCGAACCTGTCCAGTCCAGGCAACCGTTCGAATCTACCTCCCCAGCGCGGATGTGTCAACACCCGTTCCGGGACCTGTGGAGACTAGCAGCTCAGGGGGGTCCTGCGCACATCAGGCCGCCGTCGGGAGCGTCGCCGTGCGGTCGGCGGCCTCCACGTCGCCCGCCTCGCCGGCGCGGGAGGCCCTGCCGCCCAGGATGTAGACGTAGAGCAGGAAGGCGGCCTCGGCCACGACGCCGATGGTGATGCGAGCCCAGGTGGGCAGGCCCGACGGGGTCACGAAGCCTTCGATCAGGCCCGAGACGAACAGGACCACGGCGAGGCCGATGGCCATGCCGAGGGCCGCGCGGCCCTGTTCGGCGAGGGCGGCGCGGCGGGTGCGGGGGCCCGGGTCGATGACCGTCCAGCCCAGGCGCAGGCCCGTGCCCGCGGCGACGAAGACCGCCGTCAGTTCGAGCAGGCCGTGGGGGAGGATCAGGCCGAGGAAGACGTCGAGCCGGCCGGCGGAGGCCATGAGGCCGATGCCGACGCCGAGGTTGGCCATGTTCAGGAAGAGGATCCAGAGCACCGGGATCCCCAGGAACGCCCCCAGCACCAGGCAGATCGCGGCCGCCTGGGCGTTGTTCGTCCACACCTTCGCGGCGAAGGAGCTCGCCGGGTGGCTGGAGTAGTACGTCTCGTACTCGCCGCCCGGCTTCGTGAGGGCCTGGAGGTCCTCGGGGGCGGCGATGGCGCCCTGGACCTCGGGGTGCGTGGCGATCCACCAGCCGATGAGCACGCCGAGCGCCGTGGAGATCAGCGCGGTCGGTATCCACCAGCGGCGGCTGCGGTAGACCGCGGCCGGGAAGCCCACGGTGAAGAAGAGGATCGCGTCGCGCCACCCGGCGCGACGGGTGCCCGTCACCGTGGCACGGGCCCGCGCGACCAGCTGGGTCAGCCGGCCGGTGAGCATCGGATCCGGGGCGCTGGACTGGACGAGGGACAGGTGGGTGGAGGTGCGCTGGTAGAGGGCGACGAGTTCGTCGGCCTCGGCGCCGGTGAGCTTGCGGCCGCGGTCCAGGAGCTGCTCCAGGCGGTCCCATTCCGCGCGGTGTGCCGTCACGAAGACGTCGAGATCCATCCGGTTGCCGCTCCCCTGCCCCAGTGCCCCTGCTTCTGCCTGTTCCTCGTGTGGTCAGCTTGGCAGACTGAATGACGATGGGGCGGGGCAGGTCACGTGAAAGGTGATGTGGTGAGCGATCTGGTGACGGGGGACGCGGTCGTCCTGGGGTTGAGGCCGGCGAGGGTGCCGAGCCGGGCGCTGGCGATCGTCCTCGACCTGGTCGTGTACATCACCGGGTACGTGATCCTCTCGGTCGGCCTGACCTTCGCGACCGCCTCGCTGGACGACGCCGCGCAGGCGGCCGTGGCCGTGGCCGGTTTCCTGCTGCTGCTGGTCGGCGTACCGATCGCGGTGGAGACGCTCAGCCACGGACGGTCTCTGGGCAAGCTCGCGTGCGGGCTGCGGGTGGTGCGGGACGACGGCGGGCCGATCCGGTTCCGTCACGCGCTGGTGCGCGGGGCCATGGGGGTCGTGGAGCTGATCATGACCTTCGGCGCGGTGGCGTGCATCGCTTCGCTGGTGTCGGCGCGCGGCCGGCGGCTCGGGGACGTCTTCGCGGGGACCCTGGTGATCCGGGAGCGGGTGCCGGGGACGCGGGTGATGCCGGTTCCTCCGCCGCCGCCCTGGCTGGCCGGACGGTTCTCCGGACTGGATCTGTCGGCGGTCCCGGACGGGCTGTGGCTGGCGATCCGCCAGTACCTGACGCGGATGAACCAGCTGGATCCGCAGGTGGGCGCGGCGATGGCGGCGCGGCTCGCGGACGACCTGGTGTCCCGTACGGGGGCGCCGCCGCCGACGGGGGTCCCGGCGGCCGCGTTCCTGATGGCCGTGGTGCACGAGCGGCAGTCGCGGGACGCGGCGCGGGCTTTCGCCCCGGTTCCTCCGCATGCTTCCGGTCCTGGGCCTGCCGCAATGCCTGGCGCAATGCCCGCCGCGGTGCCCGTCCCCGTCACGAACCCTGTGCCCGCCCCCGCCCCCGTGACGGCTCCGCCCGCCGCGCCCGCGACGGCGCCGCGCGCCGGCGGGTTCGCGCCGCCCGCCTGAGGGTTACTGCTCGAAGGTCGAGGGCGGGGTCTCCAGGTGCTCCAGCTCGATGCCCGGGGCGGACAGGACCACGTCGCCGGCGATGTGGACCGTGTGGACCTCGCCGGTGTCCAGAGCGCTGACCTGGTACTCGTCCACCAGGAGCGGGCCGCTGTCGGTGGGGTGCTCCTCGCGGCGCAGCAGGGCCCAGGCCTGGTCGACCGTACGGGGGGCCAGTACCGGGTCGGTGAGGGCCAGGAGCCGTACGCGGGTGGCGGGGGCGCCCGGGGTCAGGCGCAGCAGGCGGGCCGTCGCGATCAGGAAGGCCGGTGAGGTGCCGGTGAAGCCGGGGGCGTGGACGTTGCCCTCGGTGGCCTCTGCGCCGGTGGGGTCGGTACGGACCCAGGTGACGCCGTCGATGGCGGCTCCGCGGACCTGCCAGCTGGAGGCGTTCACTTCGAGGCGGATGGGTCGGCCCAGTTCGTCGACGGCCAGGTCGACGGAGCCCCGGTGGTCGCCGTTGGGGGCCGTCAGCTGGGAGACGTAGCGCCAGCCGGAGGGGCCGGGGGCGCAGTGGAAGTGCTCCTCGCCGAGAGGGGTGTGGTCGTGCGGGTCGTGGAGGGAGTAGCGGCCGCGTGGCATGACGATCCTTGGGTACGGGGCAGGCCCCCGGCGGAGGTGCCGGGGGCCTGCCTGAGGTGCTGCGGATCCGCGGGAGATCAGTAGCGGTAGTGGTCCGGCTTGTACGGGCCCTCGACCGGGACGCCGATGTAGTCGGCCTGCTCCGGGCGCAGCGTCGTCAGCTTGACGCC
>NZ_JBIAHP010000071.1:0-3100 GCF_042870715.1 Streptomyces sp. NPDC006463
ACGACACGACAGGTTACGACTCCCACCGAATCACCGCCCCTACTCCTGACCAGCGAAAACGCCGCCCTCAAGTCCGGAAAGACAACAACCTCTCAGTCACAGGAAGGTGTCTGTAGTCAGAATCCCTTGGACAGCGGACTAGAGCCTGGGTGGCGGGCGAGCGACTAGCGTTCAATAACATGGGTGATTACCCAGCCGGTGACAGCGCGCGTGACGCCGGAGAAGAGTCCCGCGACGGCGGCGCGGAGCAGGGTGAGACGACGGGTCTCGCGGTCGGACATGACTAGTCTCCCGAATGTTTGTGGTGAACCGCCCCCCGGCTGGGGCGCTTTCCGACCATCGCGCTTTGTTGCCGCGTCTGGAACGGGTTGGATGTTGTCGTGCGGACAACGCCGGGTTGTCCGGGGATAAATCGGGGGGTGGGCCAGGAGTGGCCGAGCTACCGGAGCAGCGTCGTGCGGGTCGGCCCTGGGGCGCACTGCGTGGGGCCAGCCAGGAGCTGAACGAGATTGCCCAGGCGCTGCGCGCCTGGTTGGACGACGCTGGGATCACCGTCGCGGCCCTCCACGCCCGGCTGACGCCAGATCACTTTCCCGACGACATAGTCCCCTCCCAGCGCAAGCTGTATGACTTTTGTGCGGGAAAGGGTCTCACCTGGCCGTTTGTCGAGGCTGTGGCGGATGTCTGCACGCCCACCGACGCATCCGAGCAGCACCAGAAGTTGAAGCAAGTCAGGCCGCTGTGGGATGCCTCCTGTACGGCCCCCACCCTTGTGGGGCCGGGACAGCAGCTGCATGAGGCCAAGGACCGGGTTATCGCGGCGTACGAGCAGATCGAACGCTTGCGGCAGGCGCAGTGGGACAGCGAGCAGACCCGAGTACGTAATGATCGCCTGGTGATGATGCTGCTGGCCATGTTGGGACAGCTGTTGACGAAGATCGGCGACCTCACCCAGGAGAGGAACAGGCTCCTCACCGAACGCAGTCCCAATCCTGTTGCCCTCACTGTGGTGGAAACGAGGCTGCGGGAGACTAAGAGTCACCGCGAGGGCACGGAGGAGGCACTTCGCCGCGCTGAGCAGGATCGGGACGAGGCCTTGCAGTTGGCGGATGAGGCTCGCCGCTTGGCCGGCCGACTCCAGGACGAACTCGACCGGGTGCGGTCCGGGGGAACCGAACCCACCGACCCACTGGCCGCTCAGAGCGTAGAGCCGGATGGCCTCGACACCGCCAGTCCGGCCGCGCCGGACACGGACGAGGTGTTCCTGAACGACTATGCCGAAGCTCTGCGCAAGGCTCAGGCGGTGCTGGACACGGGAAGCGACGCCCTCCAGGCCGCAGAGGAGCAGATCGCAGAGGTCAATGCCAGCCTGCCATCGAACGCCTGGAACAACATCTCCGGCGTGGTGTTGTCCCGTACAACCGCGGATAACCCTGTGCCCAGCACGGATGCAGAGTTCGAGGAGCTCTACCGCACGTATCTGACCCGACGGCACGGAGCAGTAGAAATCTTCGGCGTGGATCTGGGGCAGTCCCGCCACGCCCACTGGTCTCTGGACCTTTCCTACGTGAGTCTGCAGGTGGCCGACGCTGCGCAGGGTGTCGAGCGGGTGGAGCAGGCCCTAGCCGGGCGTCAGCGGACAGTAGTGATGGGCACGGCGGGCTCAGGCAAAACCACGTTGGTCCAATGGCTGGCCGTCAACGCCGCGCGGGGAACTCTGCCTGATCTGTTGGGGCACCTGAACGGGAGCGTGCCGTTCGTTCTGCCTCTGCGCTCGCTTGCGGATCTGGATTCCTTCCCGAGTCCGGAGGAACTACTGGCCGCGGTTGGCTGTCCATTAGACGGCGCGCAGCCTCGGGGGTGGGCTCGCCGGGTTTTCGACCATGGACGTGCGTTGGTCCTGGTAGACGGTGTCGACGAGATCAGCCCAGAGCAGCGCACCCGCACACGTGACTGGCTACAGGCACTTCTGGAGGAGTACCCCCGTGGCTGCTATGTGGTCACAACACGGCCGGCCTCGGTGCGGGAGGACTGGCTGGACGATGTCGGGTTCAGGCGCCTCGCGCTGCTACCGATGAGCGCCGACGACGTGGCCAGCTCCATCTCCTTGTGGCACGCGGCTGCCCGTTCGGGGGCGAACGAGGAGGAGCGTCAGACCCTGGATGTATTGGAGGATCTCATCCAGACAACGGTGCGGCACAACCAGAACCTGGCGGCTCTGGCCACCACGCCCCTGCTTTGTTCTCTGCTCTGCGTTCTGAACCGGGATCGCCGCGGCTTGCTGCCGAGCTCGGTGATGAGTCTGTACGGCGCCGCTCTGTCCATGCTGCTCGTACGACGGGACGCTGAGCGTGGTATCGGTGCCTTCGAAGGAATCCGGATCAACGAGCACGAGAGCGTACAGCTGCTCCAGATCCTCGCCCACTGGTTGACTCGCAATTTCCGGGCCGAGACCGATACAGCCACTGCCGCACAGGTCCTGACTCGAGTCCTTGCAGCCATCCCAACTGTCTCTGCCCAGGGCAATGCCGAACAGATCCTGCGCCATCTACTCATCCGGAGCGGGGTTCTCCGGGAGGCTGCCGTCGGCCAATTGGCCTTCATCCACCGGTCGTTCCAGGACTACCTAGCCGCGCGAGCTGCCGTCGAGGCTGCGGATTTCGGTGTCCTGGTGGGAATGGCTCACGATGAGAGTTGGGAGAACGTGGTCAGGATGGCTACCGGCCACGCCCGGCCAAGCGAGCGGGCCACGCTGCTCCAGGGCCTAGTGGATCGGGGTGACCAGGAGGAGGACTTTCGCGAGCAACTGCACCAACTCGCCGCCTCCTGCCTGGAATACGCCACGGAACTTTCTCCCGGAGTGCGGGAGATGGTCCTGCGACGTGCCCCTGAACGCGATCTTTAGAGCTCAGTCCCGGTTGACACGGCGAGGTCCCTGGCAGGTCCTCGGACTGCTAGGGGCGGATGCGCCGGATCACCCAGCATCTGGCACCGGAGCTCGCGGCGCGCCTGCTGGGCGCGCAGCAGGCCGGAGCCACCGAGGCCGAGCTCCAGGCCCTGGCTGCTGAAGGTCTGCAGGAGGCCTACTTCAAGGACGGAG
>NZ_JBIAHP010000072.1:0-2777 GCF_042870715.1 Streptomyces sp. NPDC006463
AACCAGCGCAAGCTGGCCGCCGACTACCCGGTCATCCTCGGCGGCGCCGCCCTCACCCGCGCCTACGTCGAACAAGACCTCCACGAAATCTACGAAGGCGAAGTCCGCTACGCCCGCGACGCCTTCGAAGGCCTGCGCCTGATGGACGCCCTCATGGGCGTCAAACGCGGCGTCCCCGGCGTCGAACTCCCGCCCCTCAAACAGCGTCGCGTGCCCAAGCGGGACACTCCGCTCCTGGTGGCGGAACCCGAGCCGGGCGGGCGTTCGGACGTGGCCGTCGACAACGCCGTGCCCACGCCGCCGTTCTGGGGCACCCGCGTGGTCAAGGGCATCCCGCTCAAGGACTACGCCTCCTGGCTGGACGAGACCGCCCTGTTCAAGGGCCAGTGGGGTCTCAAGGACGCCGAGACCATCGAGTCGGACGGCCGGCCCCGGCTGCGCGGCTGGCTGGACCGGCTGCACACCGACGGGCTGCTCGAAGCGGCCGTCGTGCACGGCTACTTCCCCTGCGTGTCCAAGGGTGACGACCTGATCATCCTCGACGAGAACGGATCCGAACGGACCCGTTTCACCTTCCCGCGCCAGGGCCGCGGCCGCCGCCTGTGCCTCGCGGACTTCTTCCGTCCCGAGGAATCCGGCGAGACCGACGTCGTCGGCCTCCAGGTCGTCACCGTCGGCAGCCGCATCGGCGAGGAGACGGCCCGGCTGTTCGCCGCCGACGCCTACCGCGAGTACATGGAGCTGCACGGGCTCTCCGTGCAGCTCGCCGAGGCCCTCGCGGAGTACTGGCATGCCCGGGTCCGCGGCGAACTGGGCATCGCCGGATCCGACCCGGCGTCCATGGACGGCATGTTCCGCACCGAGTACCAGGGCTGCCGCTATTCCCTCGGCTACCCGGCCTGCCCCGACCTGGAGGACCGCGCGAAGATCGCCGACCTGCTCCAGCCGGAGCGCATCGGTGTCCACCTCTCGGAGGAGTTCCAGCTCCACCCCGAGCAGTCCACCGACGCGATCGTCATCCACCACCCCGAAGCCTCGTACTTCAACGCGCGCTGACCTCTCCGGACGCCGAAGGGAACAGAGTCATGGCAGCAGTCCTCACCGAGCGCCCCGCGCTCCCGTCCCCCGAGCCCGCACCCGCGCGCCCCCGCCCCGACGTACGCGAACTGCTGGCCAGTGGCCGGCGCTCCTTCTCGTTCGAGTTCTTCCCGCCGAAGACCGAAGCGGGGGAGCGCACGCTCTGGGACGCGATCCGGCGGATCGAGGCCCTCGCGCCGTCCTTCGTCTCCGTCACGTACGGCGCGGGAGGTTCCTCCCGCGACCGTACGGTCGAGGTCACCAAGCGGATCGCGACCGAGACCACGCTGCGCCCGGTGGCCCACCTGACGGCGGTCGGGCACTCGGTCGCCGAGCTGCGGCACATCATCGGCCAGTACGCGGACGCGGGGATCCGGGACGTGCTCGCCCTGCGCGGTGACCCGCCGGGAGACCCGAAGGGGGTGTGGACCCCGCACCCGCAGGGCTTCACGCACGCGCACGAACTGGTCAGCCTGATCCGCCGGCTGGGCGACTTCACCGTCGGCGTGGCCGCGTTCCCCGAGCGCCACCCCCGTTCCCCCGGCTGGACCGAGGACATCCGGCACTTCGCGGCCAAGTGCCAGGCGGGCGCCGACTACGCGATCACGCAGATGTTCTTCCAGGTGGAGGACTACCTGCGGCTGCGCGACCGGCTGGCCGCCGTCGGCTGCCTCACACCGGTGATCCCCGAAATCATGCCCGCCACCGACGTACGGCAGATCCGCCGGTTCGCCGAGCTGAGCGACGCCCGCTTCCCCGAGCACCTCGCCCGGCGCCTGGACGCGGTGCGCGACGACCCGGCCGCGGGCCACGCCGTCGGGGTGGAGTACGCGACCGCGATGGCCGAACGGCTGCTGGCCGAGGGCGCCCCGGGCCTGCACTACATCACCCTCAACCGTTCCACGGCGACCCGAGAGATCCACCAGAACCTGAACGTCAACTGACCGTGAACCCAGACGCCCACACACCGGAGTAGTCCATGCCCAGCCAGCCCACAGCCGAGTTCACCGACTTCAAGGTCGCCGACCTCTCCCTCGCCGCGTTCGGCCGCAAGGAGATCACGCTCGCCGAGCACGAGATGCCCGGCCTGATGTCGATCCGCGCCGAGTACGCGGCGGCCCAGCCGCTGGCCGGGGCGCGCATCACCGGCTCCCTGCACATGACCGTGCAGACGGCCGTGCTCATCGAGACGCTGGTGGCTCTCGGCGCGGAGGTCCGCTGGGTGTCGTGCAACATCTACTCGACGCAGGACCACGCGGCGGCGGCGATCGCGGCGGCCGGCATCCCCGTCTTCGCCTGGAAGGGCGAGACGCTGGAGGAGTACTGGTGGTGCACGGAGCAGGCGCTGACCTGGCCGGGCCACGTGGGCCCCAACATGATCCTCGACGACGGCGGTGACGCCACCCTGCTGGTCCACAAGGGCGTCGAGTACCAGAAGGCCGGCGCCGTTCCCGAACCGTCCACCGCCGACAACGAGGAGATGGCGCTGGTCCTGGACCTGCTGGGGAAGACCACCCTCGACTGGACGGCGCTGGCGGCGGAGATCCGCGGCGTGACCGAGGAGACCACCACCGGTGTCCACCGCCTCTACGAGATGCACCAGGCGGGCACGCTGCTCTTCCCGGCGATCAACGTGAACGACGCCGTCACCAAGTCGAAGTTCGACAACAAGTACGGCTGCCGCCACTCCCTGATCGACG
>NZ_JBIAHP010000073.1:0-2678 GCF_042870715.1 Streptomyces sp. NPDC006463
TCCCTCGCCCTCATCCCGGTGCCGGACGTGCCCGTCGTGCCGGAGCCGCTGCGCGGCCGGTACGTCGCCCACGTCCGGATCGCGTTCACGGGTGACGCCGAGGAGGGCGAGCGCCTGGTCGCCCCGCTGCGCGCGGTCGCACCGCGGCTGCTGGACACGCTCACGGAGATGCCGTACACGGCGAGCGCGGCCATCCACAACGATCCCCCGACGCCCATGCCCTGGTACGCGGACGTCGCCATGCTCGACGAGCTGGCCGAGTCCGACGTGCCGACCATCCTCAAGACCGTCGGCCCCGACGCGCCCGTCATGTGCATCGTCGAACTGCGCCACCTCGGCGGCGCGCTGGCCCGCCGACAGGGGGCGCCGAACGCGGTCGGCCACCGCGACGCCCGCTACATGCTCTACGTGCTCTCACCGCTGGTCGGCCCGTTCACCCCCGAGACCGTACGGCCGGTGCACCGCCGGCTCTTCGACGCCCTCGCCCCCCGTACGACGGGGCGTTTCGTGAACTTCATGGGCATCGGCGAGAACGCCGGTGCGGAGCAGGTGCGTTCGGCGTTCGACCCCGAGGACCACGCACGTCTGGTCCGGCTCAAGGCCGTGCACGACCCGGCCAACACCTTCCGCGCCAACTACAACCTGGAGCCCGGCACGCCCGGCTCCCGCTAGCCGGTGATCGCCCACTGCGGTGGCTCCCGACCCCCTTCTCGGGGCCGCCGCGGTGGGCGGTCGCCTGTCCGCGGGTCCGTCGGCGGATCCGGCAGATTGGAAGCAGCAGATGTCCCAGAGCGTGTTCCCCCTCGACCCCACGGGGAGCGATCTCGCCGCCGAGGCCGCCGCGCTGCGCCGGCTCGGGCCCATCGCCCGGGTGGAGCTGCCGGGCGGTGTGCGGGCCTGGTCGGTGACCCGGCACGAGCGGATCAAGCAACTCCTCACGGATCCACGGGTGTCCAAGGATCCCCGCCGGCACTGGCCGGCCTTCCGCGACGGCGAGATCACGCCCGACTGGCCGCTCTACCCATGGGTGTCCGTGGAGAACATGCTGACGGCCTACGGCGCCGAGCACTCCAGGCTGCGCCGGCTGGTCGCGGGCGCCTTCACCGCCCGCCGCTCGAAGTCGCTCGCGCCGTCCGTGGAGGAGGTGACGGACGGGCTGCTGGAGGAGCTGGCCGCGGTGCCGGCCGGGGAGACGGTGGACCTGCGGGCCACGTTCACCCACCCGCTGCCCTTCCAGGTGATCTGCCGGCTGTTCGGCGTACCGGAGGCCACCAGCGACTCGCTGCGGCAGATGATGGACGCCTTCTTCCGTGACCCCGGGAGCATCGACGACATCCAGGAACGCGGGCGGGCCATCTACGCGGTCCTCACCGACCTGGTGGCGTACAAGCGCGAGCACCCCGGGCCGGACTTCTCCTCCGAGCTGATCGCCGTACGCGACGAGGACGGCGAGCGGCTGAACGAACAGGAACTGGCCGACACCCTGATGCTCATGATCGGGGCCGGCCACGAGACCACGGCCAACCTGCTCGGCAGCGCCCTGGTCGAACTGCTGTCCCGGCCCGACCAGCTGGCGCACATCCGGGCCGGCCGGGCCACCTGGCAGGACGCCATCGAGGAGTCCCTGCGCCTGCACGGACCGGTGGCCCACATGCCGCTGCGTTTCGCGACACAGGACATCGACGTGGACGGGGTGACCATCGCGCGGGGTGACGCGATCATCGTCTCCTACTCGGCGGCCGGCCAGGATCCGGAACAGCACGGCCCGGACGCGCTCGAGTTCGACCTGCTCCGCGAGCGGCGCGAGCACCTCGCCTTCGGGCACGGCGCCCACCACTGTCTCGGCGCCCCCTTGGCCCGGCTGGAGGCCGGGATCGCGCTGCCGCGGCTCTTCGACCGCTTCCCCGGCCTCCGGTTGGCGCGGCCCCGCTCCGAGATCCCGGGGTCCGGCTCCTTCATCGCGAACGGGCCGCGCGACCTGCCCGTCCTGCTGACGTCATGACCTCATGACCTCATGACGCCTGGTCCGGCTGGATGTTGTGGTTCACGCGGAAGGTGTTCGCGGGATCGTACGCGGCTTTCAGCCGGGCCAGCCGCCGTCGCGCGGGGGCCTCGTACAGCGTGCTGAGCCGCTCGGCCGTGGCCGGGCGGCCGCTCCCGTAGACGAAGTTCAGGCTGCGGCCCACGGTCCACGGCCGAACGGCGGCGAGCAGCTCCTCGTGGACGGGGGCGATGTCGGCCGTGCTCCAGGGCCCCACGGGTGAGAGCACGCGCAGGATGTACGCCGCCCCGCGGTGGCCGACCGCGTTGGGCACGGCCGGCGGGCGGGCCAGCGCGCCGCCCAGGTGGCGCAGGTCCACGACGCACATGACGGGGGCGGCCGGGCCGGCGAGGTCCTGGACGGCGTCGAGTACCGGGGTGCCGAGCGAGCCGAGCAGGGCGTTGTCCCCGGTGTAGCCGTGCGGGTGGACCGGGTCGTCGAAGACGGAGCCGCTCGCGGTGTACGGCATCTCGCGCAGGGTGTCCATCAGACGGGGCCCGACGGCGCGCAGCGGCGCGACGGCCTTGCGGCCGGCGATCGCGTCGCCGGTGTAGGCGATCCGGACGTGGGCGACGTAGCGGCCGCGCAGCGGCTCGGGCATGAACGGCAGGTCGGGCACAGGCATCAGCCCCACGCT
>NZ_JBIAHP010000074.1:0-2675 GCF_042870715.1 Streptomyces sp. NPDC006463
CTTTGTACTCACCCTCTCGGGCTTTCCTCCGGGCTTTCGTTCTGTGTTCTTGCGTTTCCGACTCTATCAGACTCTTTCGTGTCCGACTTCCTCGGCGCTTTCCAGGTTCTGCGCTTTCACGCTTTCCCTTTCCAGCGATTCCGACTCTATCAGAAGTTCTCCACCGGATTTACCGGCTTCGATTCCCGAATGGAGAGTCGAGTCCCCGCTCCGAATCGCATTCATTACGGGGTGGTGCTGCCGAGCTTGTCCAGCTCCAGGCAACTGCTCAACCCTACAACCGTGTCCTGGAGCTGTCAAAACGGGGCCGGGCCAGGGGTCCGCGGGTCGACGCGTACGTGCAGATGGCCGTCGAGGGGGTACAGGGGCGGCGTCGCCGGCAGCGTCGCGGCGTACTCGTAGTGGCTCTTCCGTGCCACGCCGCAGGATGCGAGGTTGTCCACCTGATGCAGGAGTTCAAGGCGTTCCAGGCCCTCGGCCCAGAACGTATCGAAGGCCCAGGCGGTGAGAGCCTCCAGGGCTCGGGAGGCCACGCCCCGTCCCCGTGCGTGCGCCGCCGTCCAGTACCCGACCTCGGCAGACGGCCCCACTGGCGTCACCCGCCTGAGGACCACGTGGCCGGCCAACTTCCGAGAAGCCTGCTCCGGCTGCACTTCGTGGACGGCGAAGCCGAACGAGTCCCCCGCCAGCCGTCCCCGTTGCCGGGCCTGCACCCAGTGAAGCCCCTCGACCTCGCTGTCGACCGATGCGCTCGCCCACCGGCGAAGCGTCGGATCCCGATACGCCTGGACCAGGGCGCCGACATCCTCCCCACACCACGGCCGGAGAACCAGCGCGCTCCCCGCAGCCGTCGCCGGTGACTCAAGGACCACGGGCTCCTGGCCCCTCATCGCGGCACCCCGGCACGGACGGCCTGGACCGCCCAGTCGAGGACCGGCGCCAGACTCTCCGGTGCCTCCCAGCCGTTGATCACGGCCAGCAGCCGGAAGTACTGCTCTCTCCGCGGATCGTTCATCCTCTCCAGCCTGCTCACCAGCCGTCCGCGGAGCTCGATGCCGTCCGGCAGGCCGAGGAAATGCGCGTAATGGGCTGTGAGTGTGGACGCGATCTCCGCTCCCCGGGACGACGTCGGCCCGATGCCGGCTGCCAGAGCCGGGGCGACCTCGCCACGGACCCTCGCGGCGAGATCCCGTTTCGGCACCGTGGCCTCGCCCGGGCCGCGCTCGGCAGCCTGGTCCTCCGCCATTCGCCGTACCGTCGCGCGGAAGTCCGGACAATCCGCGAGCTCGGCCAGCTCCACCCACGCCTGGACCTGTTCCGCGTCCGGATCGTCCGGCAGCTCCGGAGTCATGGAGCGCCTGATCCCCGCCCACGAGGCGTCCGATTCCAGACCGCCGAGGCGGCCTCCAGGAACCGGCCGACCAGCCGTTGGCGTTCCTCCTCCGACAAGCTGGCCAGTTTGTGCAAGAGATGCATCTCCTCAGGGGTGGATCCGCGCTGCGCCACTGCCGTCAGCACGGCACGCCGCATCCGCAGGATGCGTATCTGGACGTCGAGGGCCTCGGCGTGCGCCGCAGCGACACCGGGCAGCGCCAGCTCCTGGTCGACAACCTTCCTGACGGTCTCCAGGTCGAGCCCGAGCTCCCGGAGGGACCGTACGAGGTCGAGGCGTGCGACGGCGTCGAGGTCGTAGAGGCGGTAGCCGCCAGGGCTACGGCTGACGGGCACCACGAGTCCGTAGTCGGAGTAGAACCGGATGGTTTTGACCGTGACACCGGTGAGCCGGGCCAGGTCGCCGATCCGATAGAGGGGTGCGCCGTCCATGCGCCTACCTTGCAGCCTCCTCCCACGGGAGACTCAAGTACGTTTCACGGACAGGCGGGCCTCAGAGGTTGACCCGCTTCAGGTAGACCCGGCGACGGTGCGGGATCGTCTGGTACCAGAGCATCAGGTGCTCGTCTTCGTACGTACGAAGCCGCATGGGGTGCGGGTCCTCGTAGAGGCTGCCGTCCTTGGGGTCGATGGCCATCGCCGCCAAGTCGATCAGGCCGTCCATCACGGCGCTGACAAGGTGCTGCTGCTCCGCCGGCATGTCGCCGAGCACCCACAGGTGGCCGGGATCGCATTCCCAGGCCCAGCCGCTGTCGTTCTCGACGCCTTCGCCCCGCGGAGTCACTGACCGATCTCGCGCTGGGCCTCGGCCAGGATGCGGCTGCTGGTCTCCATCGCGGCCCGGAACTCCGGCTCCGTGGCGGCGGGGTCTCCCGCGACACGTTCCGCCTCGTGGAGGGCCGCCGCCCGCGCCGGCCAGCGGTGGATCGCCACGTGCGTGGCCCACTTGATCAGGAAGAACCGCAGCGGGTTGATGGCACCGGTCTCCGCGGCACGGTCGAACGCCTCGTTGCATTCCTTGTCGAGCACGGCGAGGTTGGCCATGTCGATGCGGCGCACGGCGTCCCTCAGGGCTTCCCGCGTCATGGCCGGCTGGGGAATGAGGGGTCCGTCGTCTTCCAGCTGCTGTGCTGTCATCGCGTCCTCCAGGGGAACGCGGCCAGGATACCCAGCCGGCCCAGGCGATCCGGTCCTGAACGCAGAAAAGCCCCGCACCGGACCCGTAAAGGTCTGGTGCGGGGCTTCCGCAATGATTGTTCGGCGGCGTCCTACTCTCCCACAGG
>NZ_JBIAHP010000075.1:0-1996 GCF_042870715.1 Streptomyces sp. NPDC006463
GCCTCCGAGGTCCGCATCGGGTACTTCCCGAACTTGACGCACGCCACCGCGCTGGTCGGCCTCCAGGAAGGCCTGATCCAGAAGGAACTGGGCGGCACCGCGATCAAGCCGCAGTCCTTCAACGCCGGTCCGTCCGAGATCGAGGCCCTCAACGGCGGCTCTCTCGACATCGGTTTCATCGGCCCCTCGCCGTCGATCAACGGCTACGTGAAGTCCAAGGGTTCGAACCTGCGGATCATCTCCGGCTCCGCCTCCGGCGGCGTCAAGCTGGTCGTGAACCCGGACAAGATCAAGACCCTGGACGACCTCAAGGGCAAGAAGATCGCCACCCCGCAGAAGGGGAACACCCAGGACGTCGCGTTCCTCAACTGGATCTCCGAGAAGGGCTGGTCGGTCGACCCGGAGTCCGGCAAGGGTGACGTCTCCGTCGTCCGTACGGACAACAAGGTCACCCCCGACGCCTTCAAGCAGGGCTCCATCGACGGCGCCTGGGTTCCCGAGCCCACCGCTTCCAAGCTCGTCTCCGACGGCGGCTCCGTGCTCCTCGACGAGACCGCCCTGTGGCCCGACAAGAAGTTCGTGATCACGAACGTGATCGTGTCGCAGAAGTTCCTCAAGGAGCACCCGGACGTCGTCGAGGCCGTCCTGGCGGGCACGGTGAAGACCAACGAGTGGATCAACGCCAACCCGGACAAGGCGAAGGCCTCCGCGAACGCGAAGCTGCAGGCGGACAGCGGCAAGGCACTCGACGCCAAGATCATCGACCCGGCGTGGCCGAGCATCGCGATCACCGACGACCCGCTGGCGACGACGCTGAAGACCCAGTCCGAGTGGGCCGTCAAGGCCAAGCTCATCGAGCAGCCCGACCTGGCCGGGATCTACGACCTGACGCTGCTGAACAAGGTCCTGAAGGCCGCGGGCAAGCCCGAGGTCTCCGACGCCGGTCTCGGCGCCAAGTAACCCCGTAATCCAGCATCCCCAGGAGGTGACGACCATGGCCACCACGCTCGCCAAGGCTGCCGAGGGCATCGCAGCGGAGCACACGCACGCCGCGCGCATCGAGCACGTCTCGAAGTCCTTCTCCGGCCCGGCCGGATCGCAGCTCGTCCTGGACGACATCAGCCTCGATGTCGCTCCCGGAGAGTTCGTCACCATCCTGGGGGCCTCCGGATGCGGCAAGTCCACCCTGCTGAACCTGGTCGCGGGTCTGGACAAGCCGTCCGCGGGGTCCATCCAGACCCCCGGCGGCCGTCCGGCGCTCATGTTCCAGGAGCACGCCCTGTTCCCGTGGCTGACCGCGGGCAAGAACATCGAACTCGCCCTGCGCCTGCGCGGGGTGGCCAAGGCCGACCGCAGGCCCGAGGCCGAACGGCTGCTTGAGCTGGTCCGGCTCGGCGGCGCGTACGGCAAGCGCGTGCACGAACTGTCCGGCGGCATGCGCCAGCGCGTGGCCCTGGCCCGCGCGCTCGCCCAGGACAGCCAGCTCCTGCTGATGGACGAGCCGTTCGCCGCGCTCGACGCCATCACCCGGGACGTACTGCACGGCGAACTCACCCGCATCTGGGCCGAGACGAACCTTTCGGTCCTCTTCGTCACGCACAACGTCCGCGAGGCCGTGCGCCTCGCCCAGCGCGTGGTCCTGCTCTCCTCGCGGCCCGGCCGGGTCGCGAAGGAATGGACCGTGGACATCGCCCAGCCGCGCCGCATCGAGGACGCGGACGTCGCGGAACTGTCCCTTGAGATCACTGAACACCTGCGTGGGGAGATCCGCCGCCATGGCCAGCACTGACACGAAGGCGAAGACGGACGACCTGGCGGGCCTGGAGGCCGGCCTCGACGCCCTGGACGCGGTCCAGACCCACCGCACCCCCGTCCGCGAACTCCTCGTCAAGAAGGTCCTGCCGCCGGTCCTGGCCGTCGGCCTCGTACTGCTGGTCTGGCAGATCCTCGTCGCGGCGAAGGTCACCGAGGAGACCAAACTCCCCGCCCTGTCCGC
>NZ_JBIAHP010000076.1:0-1738 GCF_042870715.1 Streptomyces sp. NPDC006463
TGGTCAGCCCGGATGGCAAGGAGAACGTTCGTCGTGGTCGACATCACCGAGATCTACGTCCACTGGTACGCGGGCCGCTCGAAGAGCGAGCTGGCCGCGTCGCTCGGGGTGGACCGCAAGACGATCAGGAAGTACCTGGAGCCGGTGGAGGCGTCCGGGATCACGCCGGGCGGGCCACCGATGCGCGAGGCCGACTGGGCCAAGCTGATCAAGAGCTGGTTTCCCGAACTCGCTGACCGGCGGCTGCGGCAGATCACCTGGCCTAACATCGACCAGCACCGCGACTACATCAAGAACCTGCTGGGGACGGTGACCGTCTCCACGATCCACCAGCGGCTGCGGGACGAGCACAAGCTAGACATGTCAATCTCCTCGTTCCGCCGTTGGGTGCACGCCACGCTGCCCGATGAGACGACAAGGTCGCAGGTCACGGTCTTGCGCGATGACGTCGAGCCTGGTTCGGAGGCTCAGATCGACTATGGCCACCTGGGCCAGTGGACCAATCCGAAGACCGGCAAGCGCCACCGGATCTGGGCGTTCGTGATGGTGCTGCCGTGCTCGCGGCACATGTTCGTCCGCCCGGTCCTCTACCTCCACCAGCACGCCTGGACCGAAGCCCACGTCGCCGCCTTCCGCTACTTCGGGGGCGTCCCTCGCCGGCTGGTGCCGGACAACCTGCGGACCGGCGTCGACAAGCCTGATCTCTACGATCCGAAGATCAACAAGGCGTATGCCGAGCTCGCCACCCACTACGGGGCCTTGGTCGATCCTGCCCGCGCGGCCCGGCCCAAGGACAAGCCGCGGGTCGAGCGGCCGATGCCCTACATCCGGGACTCGTTCTGGCGGGGGCGGGAGTTCACCTCGATCGAGCACATGCAGGCCGAGGCTGTGACCTGGAGCCAAAAGGTGGCCGGCCGACGGCAGTGCCGACCGCTGCAGGGAGCCGCACCGATGGCGGTGTTCGAGGCCGTCGAAGCCGAGACCCTCCTGCCGCTGCCGCCCACCCCGTTCGTGCTGGCCCGCTGGTCGACGGCGCTGGTCGGGCCGGACATCCACATCAAGGTCGGCCGCACCCTCTACTCCGTTCCCTGGAAACTGATCGGCCGCAGGGTCGACGTCCGCTCGACCGCCACGATGGTGCAGGTCTTCCTCGACGGCGACCTGGTCAAGACCCACGTGGCACTTGAGCAGGGAAAACGAACCGACAGGACCGACTACCCGCCGGAGAAGATCGCCTTCCAGATGCGAACGCCGATCTGGTGCCGGACCCAGGCATCCGAAGTCGGGGACGCCTGCCGGACCGTCGTCGACCAGCTGCTGGAGGTCAACGCGCTCTACCGGCTCCGCGCCGCCCAGGGAATCCTCGGACTGAAGAAGAAGTACGGCGACGCGAGGCTGGAGGCCGCCTGCGCGAGGGCCATCACGGTCGGAGATCCGTCCTACCGCACCATCAAAGGCATCCTGATCGCCGGCACCGAGACCGATCCGGAGCCCGAATCCAGCGGGGACGCGGGAGCCGCGGCATTCCTCCACGGGCCCAAGCGGCTCTTCGCCTCCGTCGCCCCGTCCGAGACGGCGGATGAGATCCGCGACGACCAGGTCCACGGCGAAGCTGAGGGAAGCATCTGATGAGCGTGATGGATTCTGCCCTGCGTGAGTCGCTGAAGTCGCTGCGGCTCTCGGGGATGCTGGAAACCCTCGATGCCCGCCTGGCCCAGGCCCACGGCGGCGAGCTCGG
>NZ_JBIAHP010000077.1:0-1666 GCF_042870715.1 Streptomyces sp. NPDC006463
TGAGAGGTTGTTGTCTTTCCGGACTTGAGGGCGGCGTTTTCGCTGGTCAGGAGTAGGGGCGGTGATTCGGTGGGAGTCGTAACCTGTCGTGTCGTCGCTCCCCGGGAGGTTGCGGATGCCGTCGGTTGTCGGACTGCTGGAACAGCACGAGCTCGCAGCTCGCTGTCGGGTGGACGGGCTGCGTGAGGAGGCCGACCGTATCCAGGCCGAACTGGCCGTTGCCGAGCTGGAATGGCAGGAGTGGGTGATCGCCCGCAGGCGGGTCGATGCGGTGCTGGCTCCGGACTGCGGCAGCACCGCCGGCACGGAGGACGTCCCGGATCCGCGGGCTGCGGGCGGGTCGGCGCCCCGGGACTCGGCGAAGCCGAAGTCGCAGGTGCCGGTGTGGAGTGAGGGGCTGGCCTGGTCGGTGCTGTCGGTGGACTACCAGCGCATCCTGCAAGCTCTCTCGGACCGGGACCGGCTCCATCAAGGGTCGCTGACCTGCCAGGAGATGGCCGTGATGTTCGGTCTGGACGCGGTGCCGGCCAAGGTGGAGGCACTGCGGTCGAAGGCGAAACGCCTGGTCGCGCGCGGCTGGCTGGCCGAACCCGCGCCGGGCCGGTTCATGCTCGCGAAGGCCGCGGCCGCGCGAGGCGGCGGGTCATGAGCAGGGTCATCGACCAGTAGATCATCGCCTCGGCGCTGGTGGTGCGGCGTTCGTAGTCGCGTCCCAGGCGGCGGGTGCGCATCAGGTGGGCGAAAAGGCGCTCGACGATCCACCGCTTGGGCAGGACCACGAAGCCGCGCATGTCGTCGCTGCGTTTGACGATCGTGAGGACCAGGGCGAGCGTGGCCAGGCAGTGCTCGACGAGGGGGCCGGTGTAGCCGCCGTCGGCCCAGATGAGGGCGAGGCGGTGGTGCGCGTCGGCCACCTGCTCGAGCAGGGCCTGGGCGGCGGCGCGGTCGCCGGTGTCCGCGGCGGTGACCATCACGCCCAGCAGCAGGCCGAGGGTGTCGACCACGACGTGCCGCTTGCGCCCGTTGATCAGCTTGCCGCCGTCGAAGCCGCGGCTGTCGGAGCCGACGACGGCATCCGCTTTGACGGACTGAGAGTCGATCACGCCGGCCGTCGGCTCCGCATCGCGCCCCTCCCTCTCGCGGATCCTTGCGCGCAGCCGGTCGTGGAACTCCTTGACCAGGGCGTGGTCGCGCCAGCGGCGGAAGAATGCGTATGCCCGGTCCCAGGGCGGGAAGTCGGCGGGCATGGCCCGCCACTTGATTCCGTTGTCGAGGAGGTAGCGGATCGCGTCCAGTATCGCCCGGTGGCAGTACGCCTCCGGCTGTCCGCCCCGGCCGCGCAACCAGCCGGGCACCGGCAGCAGCGGCCGGACCACGGCCCACTCCGAGTCCGTCATGTCCGAGGGATACCGCCGAACACGTTCCGGGTGATCGGCCGCATTGCCGAACCGGTGGGCGACACAATCACACGTCGGGGCAGTCGAGTTGAACTCCACCGGCGCGAGCACGTAGAACTGCGGCAACAGGGTCTCCTGGATCTCGGTTGGCTTCGCAACCCCGAGCTACCAAGAGGCCCTGCCTTCATGCCCACGACCAGCGGCGATCACCCGATCGAGACTCCCGTTCGACACACAGCCCTCAAGATCGGAACGACAACAGCTACTGA
>NZ_JBIAHP010000079.1:0-1533 GCF_042870715.1 Streptomyces sp. NPDC006463
GTAGTAGGTAAGCGATGGGGTGACGCAGGAAGGTAGTCCAGCCCGGGCGGTGGTTGTCCCGGGGTAAGGGTGTAGGCCGAGGGGTAGGCAAATCCGTCCCTCATATAAGGCTGAGACCTGATGCCGAGCCGATTGTGGTGAAGTGGATGATCCTATGCTGTCGAGAAAAGCCTCTAGCGAGTTTCATGGCGGCCCGTACCCTAAACCGACTCAGGTGGTCAGGTAGAGAATACCGAGGCGTTCGGGTGAACTATGGTTAAGGAACTCGGCAAAATGCCCCCGTAACTTCGGGAGAAGGGGGGCCATCACTGGTGATCGGACTTGCTCCGTGAGCTGGGGGTGGCCGCAGAGACCAGCGAGAAGCGACTGTTTACTAAAAACACAGGTCCGTGCGAAGCCGTAAGGCGATGTATACGGACTGACGCCTGCCCGGTGCTGGAACGTTAAGGGGACCGGTTAGTGACCTTTCGGGGTTGCGAAGCTGAGAACTTAAGCGCCAGTAAACGGCGGTGGTAACTATAACCATCCTAAGGTAGCGAAATTCCTTGTCGGGTAAGTTCCGACCTGCACGAATGGCGTAACGACTTCTCGACTGTCTCAACCATAGGCCCGGTGAAATTGCACTACGAGTAAAGATGCTCGTTTCGCGCAGCAGGACGGAAAGACCCCGGGACCTTTACTACAGTTTGATATTGGTGTTCGGTTCGGCTTGTGTAGGATAGGTGGGAGACTTTGAAGCAGCCACGCCAGTGGTTGTGGAGTCGCCGTTGAAATACCACTCTGGTCGTGCTGGATGTCTAACCTCGGTCCGTGATCCGGATCAGGGACAGTGTCTGATGGGTAGTTTAACTGGGGCGGTTGCCTCCCAAAGGGTAACGGAGGCGCCCAAAGGTTCCCTCAGCCTGGTTGGCAATCAGGTGTTGAGTGTAAGTGCACAAGGGAGCTTGACTGTGAGACCGACGGGTCGAGCAGGGACGAAAGTCGGGACTAGTGATCCGGCGGTGGCTTGTGGAAGCGCCGTCGCTCAACGGATAAAAGGTACCCCGGGGATAACAGGCTGATCTTCCCCAAGAGTCCATATCGACGGGATGGTTTGGCACCTCGATGTCGGCTCGTCGCATCCTGGGGCTGGAGTCGGTCCCAAGGGTTGGGCTGTTCGCCCATTAAAGCGGTACGCGAGCTGGGTTTAGAACGTCGTGAGACAGTTCGGTCCCTATCCGCTGTGCGCGTAGGAATATTGAGAAGGGCTGTCCCTAGTACGAGAGGACCGGGACGGACGAACCTCTGGTGTGCCAGTTGTCCTGCCAAGGGCATGGCTGGTTGGCTACGTTCGGGAGGGATAACCGCTGAAAGCATCTAAGCGGGAAGCCTGCTTCAAGATGAGTATTCCCACCTCCTTGAGAGGGTAAGGCTCCCAGTAGACGACTGGGTTGATAGGCCAGATGTGGAAGCCCGGTAACGGGTGAAGCTGACTGGTACTAATAGGCCGAGGGCTTGTCCTCAGTTGCTCGCGTCCACTGTGTTAGTTCTGAA
>NZ_JBIAHP010000080.1:0-1514 GCF_042870715.1 Streptomyces sp. NPDC006463
TTCGTGCTCGATTCCTCTCTGGGACCCGTGCCGGTGGGTGTTCCGGGAGAGCTCTATGTGGACGGGGCCGGCCTGGCCGACGGCTACCTGTACCGTGCCCGGCTGACCGCGGAACGGTTCGTCGCGAATCCTTTCGGCCCGCCCGGCTCACGCATGTACCGGACCGGTGACCTCGTGCGGCGACGCACCGACGGCACGCTGGAATACCTGGGACGGATCGACCACCAGGTCAAGATCCGAGGCATCCGCATCGAACTCGCCGAAATCGAATCCACCCTCGCCCAGCACCCCGACGTGGCATCCTGCGCCGTCATCGCCCGGGAAGACACCCCCGGCAACAAACGCCTGGTCGCCTACTACGTCCCCCGCCCCGGCCGGCTCCTGAGCGTGGACACCCTGCGCCAGTGGTGCGCCCGCACCCTGCCCGACTTCATGATCCCGGGCTGGTTCGTGTCCCTCGACTCCCTGCCCGCCAGCCCCAACGGCAAGACCGACCGCAACGCCCTGCCCGAACCCGAAGGAACCCGGCCCGACCTGGCCAACGACTACCAGCCCCCACGCACCACCACCGAACACACCATCGCCCGGATCTGGAGCGAGGTCCTGGGCATCGACCACATCGGCATCCACGACAACTTCTTCGCCCTGGGCGGCCACTCCCTGATGGCCACCCGCGTCACCACCCGCCTGTTCAAAGAACTCGGCGTCAAAATCGCGGTCCGCGACCTGTTCACCTCACCCACCATCGCCGCACTCACCACCCACACCCACACCCACACCCACACCACCGACGAGCTCCCCCTCACCCCCCGCACCACCGAACACGACATCCCCCTGTCCTTCGCCCAGCAACGCCTGTGGTTCCTCAACCAACTCGACCCCGACAGCATCGAATACTCCCTCCCCTTCAGCTTCCGCACCCACGGACCGCTGGACATCCCCGCCCTCGAAACCGCCCTCACCGGCCTCATCGAACGCCACGAAATACTCCGCACCCGGTTCCTCCTGGGCCACAACGAAGAACCCACCCAAATCATCGACGACCCCTGGCCCCTGCACGCCACCGTCATCGACCTCACCCACATCAACGACACCCACACAGCCGAAACAACCGCAACAACCACACTCGCCGAACACGCCGCCCGCCCTTTCGACCTCACCAGCGGCCGGCTCCTGCGACTGACCATCGCCCGCCTGAACCCCCACCACCACCTCATCACCCTCAACATCCACCACATCGCCGCTGACGGCTGGTCCACCGCCATCCTCGCCACAGAAATCCAGGAACTCTACGCAGCCGCCACCGAAAACCGCCCCCCGAACCTCCCCGAACTCACCGTCCAATACGCCGACTACGCCATCTGGCAACGCCAATGGCTCCAAAACCACACCCTCAACACACAACTCGACTACTGGCGCACCACCCTCGCCGGACTCGAACCCCTCGAACTCCCCACCGACCACCCCCGCCCCACCCACCGCACCAGCCACGGCAACACCATCGACTTCACCAT
>NZ_JBIAHP010000081.1:0-1334 GCF_042870715.1 Streptomyces sp. NPDC006463
CCTAAGGGCTGTCCCGTAAATGATCTTCTGGTCGCCTGGGGCAAGGTTGGCCGCTGTGCTCGCTGCCTTATCCGGCGAGTGCGAGGTTGTACATGCGGGCGATGCCGAGCATGGCGTGGTGGACGCCGTCGCCTTTGAGGCGGCAGTCACGGAGGATCTTCCAGGTCTTCATGCGAGCGAAGACGTGCTCGACGCGGGCGCGGACCTGCTTGTGGGACTTGTTGTGCGCCTGCTTCCACTCGGGCAGTTCTTCGCCTTTGCGGCGGCGGTGGGGCATGACAAGTCCGGTGCCCGGGTAGCCGCCGTCGGCGATGGTCATGGTTCTGCTGACGGCGGCTTTGGCGCCGGATTCCTCCCATGCCTTGCAGTCGTTGCGGTTCCCGGCAAGCGGCTGGCCGACCACGACGACCAGTCGGGTGTCGGCGTCGATGACGACCTGGTGGTTGGTGGAGTACCTGTAGTTCTTGGACTGCGCGGCGATGGTGTGGTCGCGGGTGGGCACCAGGGTGCCGTCCACGATGAGGACGGTGTCCTTGGCGAACCGCTTGCGGGGCTGGAGCGCGAGCATCGGCCCGAGGTGGTCGATGATCCGGGCCGCCGCCGACTTGGACACCCCGAACAGCGGGGCGAGCTGCCGCATGGTCAGGTTCGTGCGCCAGTAGGCCGCGACCAGCAGGACCCGGTCCTCCAGCGGAAGACTCCACGGCCGGCCCCTGCGGACCGCATCCGCACCCTCCCGCCGCAGCACCGTCACCAGCTTCCTGAACTGCCGCGGGCTCAGCCCGGTGAACGGGGATATCCAAGCCGGCTCCGACGCCGTGATCACACCAGCCACAGCAAGATCATCCCAGGTGCCGGCCTGCCGGCCGGGTCCTGCCCACAGCACGGAAATCAGGGGACCGGGCCCTTGCACATCATCCAGGATGTCCCCATGAGCTCAGACCTTGTGACGTTCCTCCACGCACGGCTGGACGAGGAGGCCGACCTGGCCCGACGCTGCGACGCTGACGGCTGCGGAATGTGGACCGCTCACGGGCACACCGTCGATCTCTGCCAGGCAGAAATCTCCGGCTTCCATCCCACGATCGCCCTGCACGTCGCGCTGCACGACCCGGCTCGCGTCCTGCGGGAGGTTGAAGCCAAGCGACGTGTGCTCGCCCGCCATGTACTCAGTCCTGCCACGGGCGACCCCGAACTACCGTGGGAAAACCGCGATGACTGCCAGTACGACGGCGAGACCTGGCCATGCGACGACCTGCTCGACCTCGCGTCACCTTACGGGGATCACCCCGACTACCCCGAGACGTAGATCGTTTTACGGGACAACCCTTAGC